>JAFKJJ010000547.1 GCA_017306025.1 Planctomycetota bacterium | reverse complement strand
CGATCCTGCAGTTGCGGGCGGCGGTGCTGAGCGAGGATGGTCGGCTGGGTCGCTTCTTCGCCGACCGGCCCGGCTGCCCGATCAGAAAACGACGCACGGCGAACAAGCGCTCAGATCCTCACCACACGCAAACCGCGGCATGACCTCCCACCCGAACCGAGAGATCATCATGGATCGCGCCTCGCTCGCGGCGGAAGCGCTCTTCGACATGCGGCTCACGAAACGGACCGCCGCGGCGCTGCCGCCCGACGCGGTACCGTCCACACTCGCCGACGCGTACCGCACACAAGAACTGCTCGTGGGGAAGTTCCTCGCACGGCTCGGCGGCGCCGCCATCGGCTACAAGGCCGCCGCAACCAACGTCACCGCGCAGCGCCAGATGGACGTGGACGGACCGTTCTTCGGAACGCTGCTCTCCGCAACGACGCACCGCAGCCCCGCTACCCTCCCGGCCGCGAACTTCACCCTGCGTATCGTGGAGGCGGAGTTCGGGTTTGAAATGGGCGCCGACGTGCCCGCGTCGAACGTACCGTACACCGCGGAAACCGTCGCGCCGTTCGTCGCGTTCGCACTACCCGCGATCGAGGTGGTCGATCACCGCTATCACGATTGGCGCCTCGTCGGCGCCCCGTCGCTCGCGGCCGACAACGCGATCCACGGCGCGTGGGTCGCGGGCGAGCCGGTCCCGGACTGGCGCGGGCTCGACCTGAGCCGGCACCCCGTATCGGTGGTCGTCAACGGCGAGCCGTGGCGCGTCGGGTCGGGGGCGAACGTGCTCGGAAACCCGCTGAACGTGGTCGCGTGGCTGGCGAACGAACTGCCGAAGCACGGCCGACGGTTGCGGCGCGGCGAGAAGGTCAGCACCGGCACGACGGCGGAAGTGTACTTCGCGAGCGCGGGCGACCGCGTGACAGCCGACTTCGGCCCGCTGGGCAAGGCGGAAGTGCGGTTCGAATAGCCATTCGTGGTCCGGTCACTCCGTGACCGGTGCGATCGTGCGCGTGAGGCTCCACGAAACATCGCACCGCTTTATCGCACGGCCTCGCACCGGTCACGGAGTGACCGGACCACAGGAGGCCATCAGCCCATCAGCGCCGCGATCGGCCTGCCCTCGCTCCGCGGAACCGTGCGCCCCAGCGGGCCGCGCATCGTCTTCTCGTGGTCGATCCCGAGCGCCTTTAGCACGGTGGCATGCAGGTTCGCCGCGGGCTGCTTGTCCCTGGGCTCCTTCCCGCCGGCCGGGTCGCTCTCGCCGACCACCACGCCGCCCCGGATTCCGCCCCCGGCGACCGCCGCGGTGAAGTTGTGCGGCCAGTGGTCGCGGCCGCCCAGCGCGTTCATCTGCGGCGTGCGGCCGAACTCCCCCACGCACAAAACGACCGTGTCCTTCAGGGCGTCGCGCTTCTGAAGGTCGCGGAGCAGCGCCGCGAACGCGGGGTCGAGCACGCCCTTCAGCCGCGTGCAGATCTCGTGGTTGTTCGCGTGGCTGTCCCACCCGCCCAGCGTCACCTCGACGCACCGCACGCCGACGTCGAGCAGCCGCCGCGCCGCCAAGCACCCGCGACCGAACGGCGTGTGGCCGTACTCCTTCCGCACGGATTCCGGTTCCTGCGACACGTCGAACGCTTTGAGCTGGTCGGAGCTCATCATCCGCCGGGCGCGCTCCATCGTGTCGCGGTGGCCGGTCGCCTCTACGCGCTTCCCGCGCCCCTGTGCGAACGCCTCTTCGACCACTTTGAGGTCTTCGAGCCGTTGCTCGAACCGCTCGGGCGGGACGTGGGGCGTGGTGTCGGGCACCTTGTCGGCCGGGTCGTACACTTTGAACGCGTCGTACTCCGCGCCGAACAGCCCGCCCCGCGCCGGCCACTCGTTCGGCAGAATCGAGACGTGCCGCGGGATCTCGACGCCGGCGCCGGGGAGGTCGTGGCACACGATCGCCCCGAGCGACGGGTGCGTCACGGTCGGGTCGGGCCGGAAGCCGGTCTTCAGGGTGTAAGTGCCGCGCTCGTGGTCGCCCTCCTTGCTCCAGAGGGAGCGCACGAGCGAGACGTGCGCCATCTGGTCGGCGAGTTGTTCGAGGCCCGCCGCGAGTTGAACGCCCTTCACGGCCGTGCCGATGGCGTTCGTGCCGGCCGCGATGTCGGTACCGGGCTTGGGGTCGAAGGTTTCGAGCTGGCTGGCGCCGCCGCCGAGCCACAGCACGATGACCGACCCCGCCGGGCGCCGGTCCTCCTCCGCGGCGCGGGCGAGGTGCGTTCCGAGCGGCGTGAGCCAGTTCAACCCGGCCGTACCGGCGGCCGCCAGGAACCCACGGCGGTGAAGGCGCGAATGTGACAGATTCACGGGAACTCCGGTGTGCCGAATCGCGGGGCGTCGGTGAACGGTAGCACGGCGATTCGATCTACCCCGGCGCCGCCGGGTGAGTTTCATTTCCGTGGGTTGCGGCGCCGCGGTTTGTTCGGAGGCGGTTCGAGCGGGATGAACGGGGCGCCGCGAGTAGTTCGGTCCGGCGCGGTGCGGGTAACTTGGCGAAGGCCCGTGCCAGGTGCGAAAGTACGCCCACTACCGCCCGGCCACGCGTCCCCGGTACCGCCGGCCATCGTCAACGGCGGAAGTGGATCGCCGCCAGCGTACGGGTCACCACATTCTTGGAGCCGACCCGCGAACACGAGCCGCGTCTGCCGGTCGTCGGTCACGCCCCTTCACTCCCCTTTCGGCTCGTCCGGCTGTTGCAGGGGCTTGAGGAGCGCGGCCTGTCGGTCGTCGGGGAGTTGGGCGAACGCCCGTGCGAGCGCGTCCTCGCACTCGCGCCGCGACTTGACGCCACGGGTCTCGGTGACCAGCGGCCAAAATACGTTGTTCCCCTGCCCGGCCGGCAGAAGGGCGAACCAGTCGCGCGGGATGATGTTGTGGAACGTGTCGTCCGGCTTACAGTGCCACCAGCACGCGCTACGCTTGTAAATGGTGCCGGAGAGCGGTCGCCGCCTCTGAACCGCGATCGCGCGGTAGCCGGTAGACCGCGGGTCGCCGCGGTCCTGCAACCAGTCCGCGAACACCAGTCGCGTGTTCCAATCTTCCGGGTGCGCGTCGAGCGCGGTCTGAAAGTCGTCCTCCGTCGTCACCGTCGGACCCTCCGCGTTGCGTTCGTCCCTTTGATTGAGAGTAACGCGCGGCGGGCCGGGGTGACGAAAAAACCGACGGCCGCGGCACTCAATCGTTCCGCGGACGGCCGCGGGCGGCGAAATCGTTGAGCGCGGCGTACAGGTCGCGCGCGGCCACCGGCTTGGTGAAGTACAGGTCGAACCCGGCGTCGGCGATGCGCTCGATCGAGTTGTAGTCGCCGAGCGCCGTCAGCGCGATCAACAGCACGTCCGCGCCGCCGCCGGCACGGATTCGGCGGGCGAGTTCGCACCCGTCCATACCGGGCATGGTGATGTCGAGAACGCACGCGCGGGGCCGGAACTCCTCCGCCCGCGCGAGGGCCTCTTCCGCCCCGTGTGCAACGGCGACCTCGCAGCCGACTATTCCCAACAGCGTCCCGAGCGAGTCCGCCGCGTCCACGTTGTCGTCAACGCAGAGGATTCGGAGTCCGGGCGGGGGCGGCAACTCGTGCCCGGGATCGGTCGGTTGCAGAGCGAGCGGAGCGGCATCGATCGGAGCGCGAGTATCGGACATGTGCGACCGAAAGGCTGAAGCGCGGGCCGGTCACGCCGGCCCGCCGAGTAATCCCCGCGGCCACGTCGGCCGCGAAGCGGGTGGTGGAGAAGCAAGCGGCGCGCCGGTCGGCTCGGGTTCTTCGCCTCGCCCTTCGTGGCGACCACCTTGTCCCCTTCTTCTCCGCGGTCACCGTGACCCTCGAACCGGCCTTCAGGTCTTCGACCTTACGTCTTTTGCCGTCGCGGGTCACTCGCGTCGGCCGGCGTGGTGCGGGGGTGCCGGTTCTTTCCGTCCGTGTCGGTCATAGTCGGCTTGCGACCGATCCCTCACCAACCGGGCCGAATGACGCACCCGCCCGCGTCGTTCCGCCGATCGGGGCCGCCGCGACCGGCTCCGGCAGGGTGCAGAAAGCGGATCTGTGGTTCCGGCTCGCCCGCGCCGGCGGCTCGCCTGGATTCTCGGTTCCGACGGACATATAGACCCGCACGCACGCCCGAATCGCCCGGGAGGCACGGTCGAATGGTGCGACGGTGGGTGGCGGTCCTGGGTATCCTGATGGGGCCGGGGGTCGGGGCGGCCGACGAGGCCCCGGGCGAGCAACGGGTGCTCGTGAAGCGGGCCGGGGTGAGATTCGGGTACGTCGCGGGGGAAAAGTGGGTGGACCTCGGGGAGGTGACCGAACTGATCGTTACCGTCCTGGAGCGGCGGGAGGGATGGGCGCTGGTCCGGTCCGGGGGGAAGCGGGGGTGGCTCCGCGCCGCCGACGTGGTCCCGCTCGCGGACGCGCCCGCGTTCTTCACCGGGATGATCGAGGCCCAGCCGCGGATCGGCGCACACTACCTGCGCCGCGCAGTAGCGCGGGCGGAGCGCGGGGAGTACGACAAAGCGATCGGGGACTACACCGAGGCGATCCGCCTCGACCCGAATAACCCGGCGGGCTACTACGGCCGAGCGGTCGCACGGCACTTGAACCGGGCCTACGGCGGGGCGCAGGAGGACTACACCGAGGCAATCCGCCTCGCGCCGGGTCACGCCGGGGCGCACGCGGGGCGGGCGTGGCTGCGGGCCACCTGCCCGGAGGGGCGGTATCGGGACGGGGACGGGGCGGTCCACGACGCCCGCAGGGCGTGCGAACTGACCGGGTGGAACGATCCGGACTGCATCGACAACCTGGCCGCGGCCTGCGCCGAGACCGGGCAGTTCGACGAGGCCGTTCGGTGGCAGTCGAGGGCGCTGGAGTTCCCAACGTTCTCGGGCCGGCGCCGGGAGAACGCGCTGGCCCGCGTGAAGCTCTACCGCGAGCACCAGCCGTACCGCACCGCGCGCGGGGACTGACGGCGGCCGGACCCAACGGTCGGGTCCGGCCGCTTCGCTCGCGGCACTTCACACCGCCGAACGACCGGGCGCGGCACGCCGGTCATCACGCTTTCGCTCCGAACCGCTCGAGCGCGACGCGGTTCAATTCGATCCCGAGTCCCGGGGCATCGGGAATCGTCAGGTAGCCGTCCGCGTCCGGCCGGAACGGCACCGTAATCAGCTCGTCCATGTACGGCGACGGCGTGAGGAACTCGACGTACTTCGCCACGGGCATCGCCGCGGAGAGTTGCAGGTCGGCCGCGAGGCCGATGGCGGTGTTCCAGCCGTGCGGCACCCACTGCACGTTGTGCTCGTACGCCATCCACGCGATCCGCCACGCCTCGGTAAGCCCCCCGCACTTGGTACAGTCAGGCTGAACGATGTCCGCGGCGTGCTGCTGGATCAGCGGCCAGAAGCTCTGGCGCCGCGTGAACACTTCGCCGGTCGCGATGGGCAGCGGCGCGTTCCGGCGCAGTTCCGCGAACCCCGCGATGTCGTCGGGCGGTAGCGCCTCCTCGAACCACACCACGTCGTACCGCGCGAGCATCTGAGCGGTGCGGAGCGCCCACTTGTAGCCGTGCGGCCAGTACGCGTCGCTGCCGCCAGCGTCGACCATGATCTCCACGTTCGGGCCGACCGTCTCGCGCGCCGTGCGGATCAGAAGCTCGTCGGTCTTGGCGTCGCGCCGGCCGAACGGCTTCCACCCGAGCTTGATTGCCTTGAAGCCGCGCGCGACCGCGATTTTCAGTTTTTCGCGTAGCGCGTCCGGTTCCGCGAACAGGAGCGACCCGTACGGCTTGATCTTCGAGCGGTAGTTGCCGCCGAGTAGCCGCGACACCGGCTGCCTCGTGATCTTACCGAACAGGTCCCACAGCGCGATGTCGATGCCGCTGATGGCGTGTTCGACGCTCCCGCCGCGTCCCTGCCAGAACGTGTTCTGCCGGAGCTTCTCGCTGACGCGAGCGGGTTCGTCGGCCCGTTCGCCGATGAGGAACGGGCGCAGCAACTTCGTCGCGGCCGCCACGAGGTGGCTGCTCGTGAACGTACTCCCGACGCCGATCAGGCCGTCGTCGGTGAGCACCTCAACAACGGTGTGGACGTTGTCTTCGGGCGTAAGTTCTTCGGCCCAGCCGCCCTCGACCGTTCCGCCCGTCAGTCCGGTGAGGCGCACGTCTGCGATCTTCATTGGTCACCCCCGATCGACCGCTGACCCCAGGGAATCGGCATGGTCGGCGGCTTGCGGTGCCGATCCTTGCGGACGTCCTTCGGCCGGTTCTGCCACCACGTCACGTAACGCACGAGTTGCTTCACGGCCTCTTCGTAAGCCTGACGGCCCTTCTCCGGGGTGGCGAGCTCCGCATCGCCCAGCGTGCCGGTGTCGGAGTAACTGCTCGTCCACGAGACGACCGTCGCCGGCCCGGCCGCGAACAGATCCACCCAGTTGAACGGGCTGTCCTCGTTATTGAAGCTGATGGTCCCGCTCTTGATGAGGTCTTTTCTGACGTTGTCGCCATCGAGATACAGGTAGAGGCTGGTTTCGAGTTCGCACGCGTGTGAACAGCCGCCGGGGAATTTACTCTGGCGCCACTTCGGCAGGAACGCTTTGTCCACGGTCAACAGGTTCCACCACGCGACCACACAACATTCCGCGTCCGTCTCGATATTGGTGCGGCGCGCCACCAGGTCCAGGTTCGGCATGTTGGAGCCGTGGCCGTTGAGAAGAATGATCTTCTTGAAGCCGTGGTAGGCGAGCGACTTGGTGATGTCGAGCACCTGGTGCATGAAGTGCTCAAAATCGGTGTTGATCGTGCCCGGGAAGTCCATCACGTGCCCGGTGTAGCCGTACGCGACCACCGGGAGGACCAACATCCTGTCGGGTATCTCTTGACCCGCGCCCTTTGCGATCCCGCACGGGCACACGAGGTCCACGTCGAGCGGCAGGTGGTGCCCGTGCTGCTCCACCGCGCCGCACGGCACAATACACACCTTGCCCAAATCAACCGCGTCGTTGATCTCGGGCCAAGTTAGTTTCTCATAACGGTATTCTGTTTTCGCGCGACTCATGGAATGACTCCGAAAAGAATAATTAACCACAGAGACACAGAGGCGCAGAGAAGACAGAAAGGCAGAGTTTCCAAAGGAATATTTTCTCTGCCTTTCTGTCTTCTCTGCGCCTCTGTGTCTCTGTGGTTAATTGCTGTTTCTCACTTGGATTCCGCAACGAGGTACTTCTTCACGAAGCCCTCGTCGAGCGTGACCCCCAGCCCAGGGCGGTCGGGTACTTCCATCCAGCCGTTCACGGACTGAACCTTTTCCAGCGTCAGTTCGTGCCGCAGCGGCGAGTCCTCGACGCAGTCCTCGAACACGAACGCGTCGCGGCACGTCGAGAGCCAGTGAATGCTGGCCGCGACCGTGAGCGGGCTGGTGTAACAGTGGTTGCACAGCCGCGCGCCGATCTCCTCCACGCGGGCGCGGATGTAGGCCGCGTCCGTGAACCCGCAGCGCGAGAGATCGACCTGATAGACGTCGAGCGCGCGCCGGTCGATCAGCGGGCGGAACGACTCGCGGCCGCACTCCCCTTCCCCGGCCGCGATCGGGACCGGCGAGCGGTCGCGGAGCCACACGTAGCCGTCGATGTCGTCCTCGCGGAGCGGCTCCTCGAACCACTCCGGCTGGTACTCCGCGAACGCGTGCGCCCGACGCAGCGCCGTCCGCGCGTCGTAGACGCAACCGGCGTCGATCAGGAGCGTGTTCTTCCCGAGCCCCTCGCGCGCCCCCTTCACCAAATCAATGTCGACCGCCTCGGAGGTGCCCATCGGCTCCCACCCGAACTTCACGGCCGTGTAGCCCGCCGCGACCCACTTCCGCGCGATGTCGGCCGTCTCCTTCCCGTCGCGGCCGAACAGGATCGACGCGTACCCGCGGATACGGTCGTGTTGCTTGCCGCCGAGCAGCCGGTGGATCGGCTGATTGAACGCCTTCCCCTTCAGGTCCCACAGCGCCATATCCACCGCGGCCATCGCGGTGATGCCGAGCGCCTTGCGGCCGAAGTACATGGTCCGGCGGTACATCTTCTGCCACAGCCGTTCGTGGTCGAGCGGGTTCTCGCCGACGAGCAACTGCCGCAGACCGCACGCGATGTTGTGGCTGAACGGCGCGTCGACGAGCGCCTTCACGCCCTCCGGCGACGAGTCCGCCTCGCCGACCCCTTCGAGCCCGTCGTCGGTGCGTACCCGAACGAGAACCGAATCCTGACTGCTGGCAGTCTTGGCCTGGATGTTCGGAATGCGCAGGATCTGACAAACGACTTGCGTGATCTTCATGAGGAGTCCAATCAAGGGAATAGCCACAAAAAAGCACAAAGAGCACAAAAAGAAGGCAAAAGGCGGGACCGATTTCAACTCATTATCTTTGCTTCTTTTTGTGCTCTTTGTACTTTTTGTGGCCAATGTCTTCTGCTTTACGGCAATTTCCGTGGGTCGACGTCGTGAGCGATGCACGCGACACAGTCGCCCTGAGCGACGACCGACGGCGCGCGCGTAGCGATCAGCACGCCGGCCGAGTTCGCGACCACGTGCACCGGGTCGCGGTCGGGACGTTCGAGGAAGTGGATCGCGCCGACCGGCTGGCCCGCGTCCACGTTCTCGCCGAGCGGAACGAGGTTCTCGTACACGCCCGACTCCGGCGCGAAGCGGTAATCCTCCCAGGCGAGCGCCTGCACCCACCGCGTCGGATCGAGGCCGAGTGATTCGCGCGTCACCGGCTTCCCGGCGAGCAGTCCGAAGTGCTTGAGCACGTTTCGTAGCCCCATCTGCGTTTCGGCGTGGACGAGCGCGGTCACGTTCTCGCTGCCGCCCATCTCGGTCGTCACGACGACCTTCCCCTGGCTCTCCGCCTCGACGGGAAGCAGCCCGGTGCCGGCGACGTCCGCATACAGGAAGCAGAAGTCGGTGTTCCAGGCCTCGGTCGCGGCCAGCATCTCGTCGCGCTGCGGCCCCTTCGGGACGAGGTGCATGTGCGCGCACGGCTCGAAGTCGATGCTGCGCCCTCCGGTGTGGATGTCGAACACGATGTCCGCGAGCGGGAACAACACGCTGCTCAGGTAGTGCGCGACGACCTCGCTCGGCGTGCCCGCGGGGTTGCCGGGGAAACAGCGGTTGAAGTTCTTGCCGTCGAGCGGCGAGAGGCGGGTCGCGGCCTTCGCGGCGGGCATCGTGAGCGTCGGAATGAGGATCAGTCGGCCGCTGACGTCATCCGGGTTGAGTTCGCGCAACAGGCGCATGATCGCGATCTGACCGGGGTACTCGTCGCCGTGGTTGCCGGCCATCACGAGGGCGGTCGGGCCGGTGCCGCGGCTGATGACCCCGACAGAGAGCATCAAGTTCGCCCACCCGCCGAGGTTGTACGAGTACGGCACGTAGAGGTGCCCGTACTGTTTGCCGTGCTTGCCGAAATCGACCGTGCTGCGAACGGGGGAAGCGGACACGCGAAGCCCTCGGGCAGAAAGACGAGCCACGGATGAACACAGATACCACGGATCAGAACAGAAGAGAACAACGAGAGCCGTCCTCTGCCTTGATCCGCGTCATCTGCGTTATCTGTGGCTCCTCATCCGATCATCTCTTTCACGACGCGGCCGTAGACATCCGTCAGCCGGAAGTCGCGGCCGGCGTAGCGGTAGGTCAGTTTCTCGTGGTCGAAGCCGAGCAGGTGGAGCATTGTGGCATGAAGGTCGTGGACGTGCATCTTGTTTTCCACCGCCGCGAACCCGAAATCGTCCGTCGCACCGACAACCGTACCGCCTTTGACGCCCCCACCGGCCAGCCAGCAGGTGAAGCCGTAGTGGTTGTGATCGCGGCCGTTGAGCGCGGGCAACTCCGCGACCGGCGTGCGGCCGAACTCGCCGCCCCACTGCACCAGCGTGCTGTCGAACAGGCCACGGGCCTTCAAATCGCTGAGGAACGCCGCGATCGGCTGGTCCCACTGCTTGGCGAGGAGCGCGTGTTGCGTCGCGAGGCCGTCGTGGTTGTCCCACGGTTGCCCGGCGCCGCTCCAGAGCTGCACCACGCGCACCCCGCGCTCGATTAGCCTGCGCGTGAGCAGTAGTTGACGGCCGATGGTGGTCTCGCCGTACCACTCGCGGACCTTTTTCGGCTCTTTGCTGAGGTCGAACACGTCGGCCGCTTCGGACTGCATCCGGAACGCCAGCTCGAACGTGCGGATGCGGGTTTCCAGTTGTGGGTCGTCGGCGCGATCCTTCATGTGCTTCGCGTTGAGCGCCGAGACGAGGTCGAGTTGCTCGCGCTGCTTGTCGAGCGGAAGCTCGGTGTTGCGAATGTTGGCGATGAGCCGATCAACTTGCGTGTGCTGGCTGTCGATGTACGTGCCCTGATAGACGCCGGGCAGGAACGCGGAGCGCCAGTTCTGCGTGGTGACGATCGGATAGCCGCCGGGGCACATGACGACGAACCCCGGCAGGTTGCGGTTTTCGCTGCCGAGGCCGTACGTCACCCAACTACCGAGGCTCGGCCGCGGCTGGCGCCCGTCGCCACAGTTCATGAGCAAGAGCGAGGGCTCGTGATTCGGAACGTCCGCGTGCATCGACCGAATCACGCACATGTCGTCGATGTGCGCCGAGGCGGTCCTGGCGAACAGGTCGCTCACCTCGATGCCGGATTGCCCGTATTTCTTGAATGCGAACGGCGATCCCATCGCCGCGCCGGTCTTCCGCTCGGTGCGGAGGTTGCCGGTCGGTATGGGTTTGCCGTGGTACCTCGTGAGTTCTGGTTTGGGGTCGAAGGTATCGACCTGCGACGCGCCGCCGTTCATGAACAGGTGAACGACGTGCTTGGCCTTCGCCGCGAAGTGTGGCGCCTTCACCGCGAGCGGATCGACCGCGCGCGGCGTATCGGCCCCCTGCGCGTCGCGGAGCACGCCGGCGAGCGCGATCGTACCGATGCCGGTACCGCAACGGCTGAGCATTTCGCGGCGCGAGAGCGGAAGCATAGAGAAAGCTCCGTCGTAGTCGGCTGGGGGCCACGTCAGCGCGTGCGGTAGTGCGTTTTGCCGTGTGTGCGGTGCGGCGTGCGTATTGCAAGGCACTGTTGTGCGATGAGGGAATCGAACCCTCCGCGCTGCCCACCACGCGGCCAGTGCGACGGGGTCGCCGCCGCCGTTTACGCGCTCGCCCGTAGCCCCCATGTCGCATCAATACCCGGCGAGTTCCACGCGCCACCCGGCCTCTTGGATGGCGGCGTTCAACTCGCGAATCCGTTTCGCCATGTCGTCGATCTGCCGCTGGAGCGCGGGTACGTCCACCGTCACCAGCCAACGGATTTCTTTCACCCCGTACCTCTCAACCGGCTTGGCACACGCTTCGACCACACCCACCAAAATCCGGTGGTGAAGGATGAGGCTGTCCCGTTTCGCAAGAGCTTCCGTGATGGTCTCGCCACTCCCGATGGTGTGTTGGAGGTTCGTGCTGTTGATCGCGAACACCAGGCGGTGCAGCTCGCCAGCGACGCCCGCGACCTGCAAAAGTATCTCGTTGGGATCTTCGGCCGGTTTCTCACCCTCTTGAACGACCGTGTACTTCTGCGCTCGGGTTTGCAACGAGGCGAGTTTCTTCTGCACGTCGGCGCGCAACAACAGCGCTTCCGCAAGTTTCATTTCTTGGTCCTTCAGTCCACGAACGCGAACTCGTTGGTCATCAGCAGCGCGTGGGCGAGGTCGACCCAGCGGTCGGCGCCCTTCGACACGAACGCCAGCGCCAGTTTGCGTTCATCCGCGTCCGGACGACGGCCGTACACGGTCAAGTAGATTCGGTCGAGCCGTTCGCCGGGATCGGCCAGTTTCTGCACCGCGGGCAGCGCCACCAGTTTCTTCGCGGCGTCGCGGGCGAACGGGCCGTTCATCAGAAACAGCGCCTGCGGGGCGACCGTCGTGTTCGTGCGTTCGGGAACGCTCCCGGCCGGGTTCGGCACGTCGAACGTGGTCAGCAGCGACGGGAACTCCAGCCGATCGACGTAGCCGTACACCGCGCGGCGACGATTGCCGCCGAAGAGCCGCACGCTCGGGCCGCCGATTTTCGGGTCGAGTTGTCCGCTGACCGCGAGCACCGCGTCGTGAAGCGGCTCGAACTCCAGCCGACGGCGGTTCTGCTTCCACAGCAGGCGGTTGTCGGGGTCGACGGCGATCGCTTCGGGGCGGTCGAGGCTCGCTTGCGTGTAGACCGCGGAGGTCATGATGAGCTTGTGGAGGCGCTTGATCGACCAAGCCCCCCCCCGACCCCCTCCCGGTTCGCTCCCCGGCCCTGTCAGCGGAGCTTCTCGCGCGCCGGGCAGGGGAGAGGGGGAGGAAGAGCCGCCGTCTTTCTCCCCTCTCCCTTTGGGGGAGGGGCCGGGGGTGGGGTCCTGAAACTCACACGCCAGCCAGTCAAGCAGTTCCGGGTGCGTCGGGGCGTCGCCGCGCAGTCCGAAGTCGCCCGGCGTCCCGACCAGCCCACGGCCGAAGTGGTACATCCACACGCGGTTCACGAACACGCGAGCCGTGAGCGGGTTGTCCTTCGATACGATCTCACGCGCAAGGTCCAGCCGGCCGCTCCCGCCCGACGCAAACGGCTTGCGCACGGGGTTCGCCACCTTCACCATTTGGCGAGGAACGGATTCGCCCGGCCGCCCGGGGTGACCGCGTTCGAAGACGCGCGGGTCGTACGGTCGCGCCGTGTCGTGAAGCACCATCGCCCGCGGCGGCCCCTTCGCGAGCCAATTTTCGAGGTTGCGAAGGTGGGTCTGATACTGCGCCTGTGTGGGACGGTCCGGGAACAGCGACAGAAAGCCCCAATCCAGCGCGAGCGGTGCGTCGGCCGGCGAATCCGCGCCGTACAGTACGCGCCGCAGTTCCTCCGCGGCGGGGTCGTCGAGTTTCGTCGCGCCCTTCGCGCCCGCTTCCTTCCATTGCTTGTCCACGCCGGTGAGCAGTTGCCCGTAGGTCGTCGCAACGTCCCTTATCGACTTCGGGGGCGTTACGAACGCCGCGGCGACGAGCCTGCTCGCGCCGGTCACGGCCTTCAGCGCCGCGGGTGCCTTCTCGGCGAACTCAGCATCGTTCAACTCCGCGGCCGCGTGCCAGTGCAGGAACGCGGGGTGCTTCCGCTTCTTCGTGTCGGCGAGGAACTGCCGCCAGCGGGTGACCATGCTGGGGTTCAGGTCGCCGGGATCGGCGATCAACATGAAGTCGTCGGCGGGCGGTTGGTTGCGGGCCGCGTGGGCGGCGAGCAGGTACTCCGCAACTCGGGTGCGCGCCCCGCTGACGAGGTTCGCGTGCTTGCCGGTGACGAAGTCGAGGAGCTGCTTTTCGCGGATAGCGAGTTCGGCTTCGTAAAGCTGGTGCTCCGGCTCCTTCGGCGCGGCGCCCGCGAGGGGCGGAACGGTGGGCTCGGCCGAACTGCGGAGGACACCGTAGAGCGAGTAGTAATCGGCCGACGGGACCGGGTCGAACTTGTGGTCGTGGCACCGCGCGCAGGTGACCGTCAGGCCCATCAGCCCGCGCGTCACGACATCAATTCGGTCGTCGATGATGTCGTGCGTGTTGTTCATGAAGTGCCCGCCGATCGTGAGGAAGCCGAGCGCGGCTTGCGCCTCCACGTCGTTCGGCGCGATCAGGTCCGCGGCGAGTTGTTCGGTTACGAACCGGTCGAACGGCTTGTCCGCGTTGAACGCGCGGATCACGTAATCGCGGTACGTCCACGCCCACGGGTACTCGCGGCCCTCGAAGAACACGTAGCCCTTGTTGTCCGCATAGCGGGCGACGTCGAGCCAGTGGCGCGCCCAGCGCTCGCCGTAGCGCGGGCTCGCCAGTAAGCGGTCGACGAGCTTCTCGTAGGCGTCGGGCGCCTCGTCCTTCAGGAACGCGTCCACCTCTTCCGGCGTCGGCGGGAGGCCCGTGAGGTCGAACGTCGCCCGGCGGACGAGCGTGCGCTTGTCGGCCCGGGGCGAGAGTGACAGTCCCTTGTCACTCAGTTTCGCGGTCACGAAGGCGTCGATCGGATTCGTAGTCGGGCTGTTGAGCTTGGGAATCGGCGGGCGCGTCACGCGTTGAAAGGCCCAGTGCTTCGCGGCGGCCTTCTCGATGGCGTTGGGGGATGCGAGTGTCAGTTTCTCCGGCCACGGCGCGCCGAGTTCGACCCATTTCTCCAGTGCCGCAATATCACGGTCCGGCAACTTGCCCGCCGGCGGCATCTTCAGGTCTTCGTCGGTGTGGCCGAGCGCCTTCAGGAACAGACCTTCTTTCGGCTTGCCGGGAACCACCCCGGGGCCGCGTTCGCCGCCCTTCAGCACCGCCTCACGCGTGTCGAGGCGGAGCCCGCCCTTTGCCTTCTCCGCGTGGCACGACAGGCACTTTTCGACCAACACCGGCCGCACCGACTTCTCGAAGAACTCCAGCGCGGCCGGGTCGGCGGCGCGGACCGGTACCCCGAGTGCAACGAGCGCGACGAGGCCGAACGCGACACGAATGGGAGTCATCCGACGGTCCCGATGCGGGGCTAGGCGGGAGGCGAACTCGACGGCGGGGGAGTGGGACTAGTTTACCGCACCGGCCGGGGCGCGGATAGTGCGTGCTTCACGGCAGGCGCGCGATCTTCTTGATCGCGACGGCCGGCTTTAGCGTCTGGCCGTCGGCCGCGGAGCCCTGGATCTTCTTCACCACGTCCATTCCCTTCGTCACCCGGCCGAACGCGGCGAACCCCTGCCCGTCCGAGTTGCGCTTGCCGCCGAAGTCGAGTTCCGGCTGGTCGCCGACGCAGATGAAGAAGTCGCCGGTCGCGGTATCCGGACCGTCGCGGGCCATCGAGATCGTGCCGTCCTTGTGCTTGAGTCCGGTATCCTTCGTGCGCTCCAGTTTGATCGGCGGAAGTTCGTCCTTCGTCTTGTCCGGGTTGATGCCGGCCTGCACGACCTCGATTTTCACCTTGTTGTCCGGTTGGTTGTCGGGCGTGACGGTACGGTGAAATCGGCCGCCGTCGTAGAACTTGCCGTCCACGTACTTCAGAAAGTTCGCAACCGTGTTCGGCGCCTTCGAATCGAGTTCGACCTCAATGTCGCCCTTGTCGGTCTCGATCCGCACACGAACCGCCTTCTCCTTCGGCTGCTCGGCACTCGATACGACCGCCACGAGTACCGCTCCCGTCACCGCGAGCCACGTTCGCCACATGGAACACCTCCGCGACTCATCAGAACGCACCGAACCGGTGTGGTCAACGGTTCGCGGCGCGGAGAAACTCGTTGACTGCGCGCCACGAGCGTGCGAGAGTAAGTCGATCCGCCTGTAGCGCTCGTACCCACCGACCCGAATTCCCCGAATCTCATGCAGCGATCGTACTCTCCCCCGCCGCGGCCGTTGTCGCGCCGGACGTTCCTTCGCGGGGCCGGGGTCGCGATGGCCCTTCCGCTCCTCGACGCCATGCGGCCCGCGCTCGCGGCGGGCAAGGCCGACGTCCCCCGTCGGATGGTGTGCATCGAGACGAACATGGGGATTCTGCCGCAGTTCTTCTTCCCCGAGAAGGCCGGCAAGGATTACGTACCGTCGCCGTACCTCGAACGGCTCAAGGCGCACCGCGACCAACTCACGGTGTTTTCCGGCGTCAGCCACCCCGGCGTGACCGGCGGCCACGCGGCGGAGAAGTGTTTCCTGACCGGCACCCCGCACCCGGAGCGCGGAGGTTTCCGCAACTGGGTGTCGCTCGACCAGTACGCGGCCGAGCAGTTCGGCAACCGCACGCGGTACCCGTCGCTGACGCTCGGCGTCGGCAACGAGGGGCAAACGCTGAGCTACACGCGCAGCGGCGCGCCGATCCCGATCGAGCGCAGCCCGCGGAAGCTGTTCGAGAAACTGTTCGTGCAGGGCAAGCCGTCGGAAGTGGCCGCGCGTGTCGAGGAAATCAAGCAGGGCCGCAGCACACTCGATTTCGTCGGCGATCAGGCGAAGCGGCTGAGCGGGTCCCTCTCGACCGCCGACCGCGCACGGCTCGATCAGTACACGACGAGCGTCCGCGAACTCGAACAGCGGCTGCAAAGCGCCGAGGAGTGGGAACACAAGCCGAAGCCGAAGACCACCGCGAAGCCCCCGGAAGACGAGAAGGACGGCCGCGAGTTCGCCCGGCAGACCGCGATCATGTTCGACGTGGTCAAGCTCGCGCTGGAAACGGACTCGACGCGCCTGGTGTCGCTGTTCATCGACGCGACCACGATTCACAACATCACGCACCACGGCAACCGGCCGGAGGTGCTCGCAGAACTGCGCGCGAAGGAAGAGGTGCAGTTCGGCGCTCTGGCGGGGTTTCTGAAGGTGCTCGGCGAGGCGAAGGAGCAAGACGACACGCTGCTCGACCGCACGATGGTGCTGTACGGAACGTGCATGGGCAGCGCGAACAGCCACTCGAACTACAACCTGCCGGTGCTGCTCGCCGGCGGCGGGTTCAAGCACGGCCAGCACCTCGCCTTCGACAGGGACAACAATTACCCGCTGACAAACCTGTTCGTCTCGATGTTGCAGCGGCTCGGCATCGAGGCGCGCGAGTTCTCGACCGGCAAGGGAACGATGCGCGGGCTGGAAATGACGTAGGACGCAGAACCTAACCCCCCGTCCCCCTTCGCTGTTCGGGAGGGGGAACCTTGGGTTCCCCCTCCCGAACAGCGAAGGGGGACGGGGGGTTAGGTTCTGCGTCGCGCTCCGGGCACCATCGCAATTCACCACCGACGGCCCTCGCTATGACTTCGTTCCGCGCTCTCGTCGTGCTCTTCGCCGTACTGGCCCTTTCCGCTACCGCCCGCGCCGCACCGCCGACGAAGTTCTTCGAATCGCACTGCACAGCGTGCCACGACGCCGACACGAAGAAGGGCGGGCTCGACCTCACCGCGCTCCCGTTCGATCCGACGAACCCGGAGAACGTCGCGCTGTGGGTGAAGGTCCACGACCGCGTTGCGGCCGGCGAGATGCCGCCCAAGAACAAGCCCCGGCCGCCCGCGGCCGACACCGCCACAGCGCTCAAGGCCGTTCACGACGATCTGGTCGCGGCCGAGCGGAAGGCCGCGGCCGCCGACGGCAAGACGCGGCTCCGCCGGCTCACGCGCGGCGAGTACGAGAACACCGTCCGCGACCTGTTCGACCTGCCCGGCCTCCCGCTCCAGATCGACCTGCCGCCGGACGGGCAGGTCCACGGCTTCGACCGCAACGCGGACGCGCTGGACCTGTCACACGTCAACCTCGCGAAGTACCTCGAAGCCGCCGACCGGGTGTTGGACGTCGCCATCGCGACGCGCCCGAACGCGCCGAAGCCGATCAAACAGCGCATCTCGCTCGCCAACCCGCACGGGTTCGTCGCGCACGTGCTCATGCACGGCGACGGCGTGCTCCTGAAGGACAAGAAGCCGGACCCCGACTTCCCGCCGGCCGGCGCACACGAGCACCTCGATCAAGGCGCGCACGAGCGCATGGGCTCGTTCCGCAACGGCGCGACCGTCGGGCTGTTCCGGCCCGAGGACGAATCGTTCAGCCCGTACTTCAACGAGTTCGTCGCCATCTACCCCGGCCGCTACCGGCTCACCACGTCGCTGTGGAGCTTCCAGTGGGACAAGGGGAAGGTGCGGCCGTCGCGCGGGACCGAAGCGGCCCGGCTGTCGATCGTGCAGCTCGTCGGCGACGGCCGCGGCGGCGGGCACCCGAGCACCGTACTCGGCTACTACGACGCGCCGAGCATCGACGAGCAGAAGCACGTCGTCGTCACGTGGCTGAACCCGCGCGAAACGATCGGCTTCAACGCCGCGTCGCTGGCTCACGCCCACACCCGCGGCAAGGACCGCGCGATGGGCTTCACCGGCCCGGCCGTCGCGTGCGACTACTTCGACGTGGAAGGCCCCCTGCACGACACGTGGCCGCCGCTGGGTCACAAGCGATTGTTCGGCGCGCTGCCGATCGTGAAGTTCGACCCGAAGCTCTACCCCGGCGTGCGCCCGCCGCACCGGACACCCGACCGGCAGCAGTTATTCATGGGCAAGAACAAGCCCGATCCGGTCGAGGGTATCTGGACGGTGTCGAGCGAGAAGCCGCTCGAAGACGCCAACAAACTGCTCGCGAACTTCCTCCCGCGCGCGTTCCGGCGCCCGGTTTCGGATACCGTGCGGAGGCTCTACGTGGACCGCGTCGCGGAGCGGCTGAAGGCCGGCGACTGCTTCGAGGTCGCGATGCGGTGGGCCTACCGGGCGGCGCTGTGCTCGCCCGATTTCCTCTACCACGTGGAACCCGCGGGCGAACTGGACGATTATGCGCTCGCGTGCCGGCTGTCGTACCTGTTCTGGAACTCGATGCCCGACGACACGCTCGCGGCGCTGGCGAACGGGGGGAAGCTCCGGAAGCCCGAGGCGCTTCGCGCCGAAGTCGACCGCATGTTGGCCGATCCGCGGTCGCAGCGGTTCGTGGAGGACTTCCTCGGGCAGTGGCTCAAGCTGCGGTTGATCGCGGCCAACGACCCGGACCGCAAGCTGTACCCGGAGTTCAACAAGTACCTGCAAGACTCGATGCTGGCCGAGACCCACGCGTACTTCCGCGAACTCGTCGACAAGAACCTCACGGCCGATTACCTCGTGCGATCCGATTTTGCGACGCTCAACGGCCGGCTCGCGGCCCACTACAACCTGCCCCCGGTAAGCGGAACGCAGGTGAGGCGCGTACAACTGCCGCCCGGGACGCCGCGGGGCGGGTTCCTCGCGCAAGCCGCGGTCCTGAAGGTGACCGCCAACGGAACGACCACCTCGCCCGTCCCGCGCGGCGCGTTCGTGCTCGACCGGTTCCTGGGTCAGCCCCCGAGCCCGCCGCCGCCGAACGTCCCGGCCGTCGAGCCGGACGTGCGCGGCGCGGTGACGATCCGCGAGCAGCTCGACAAGCACCGCACCAACGCCGCGTGCGCGTCGTGCCACACGAAGATGGACCCGCCCGGCTTCGCGCTCGAAGAGTTCGACGTGATCGGCGGTCACCGCACCCGCTACCGCTCGCTCGGTACGGGCGATCCGGCCCCGCGGGGCAACATCGACCCGTTCATCGGGATCGGGTTCAAGCTCGGACCGAAGGTGGATGCCAGCGGTGCCCTGCCCGACGGGCGGAAGTTCGCGGGCTTCGCAGAATTTCAGGCGCTACTCGCCGCCGACCGCGACGCCCTCGCGACGAACCTCGTGAAGCAGTTCGCCGTTTACGGCACGGGCCGCGGGGTGTCGTTCGCCGACCGCGACGAAGTCACCGCGATCGTGGCCGCCGCGAACAAGAACGGCGGCGGCACCCGAACGCTCCTGTACGAACTGGTTCAGAGCAAGCTGTTCCGCGCGCGGTGATGATGCTGTGGTCCGGTCACTCCGTGACCGGTGCGATACGCAGGGAACACGGACACGAACGTCTCCTTCGCACCGACCGTCGTGATGCAACCGGTCACGGGGTGACCGGACCACACCGAACCCACGAGTCCGCCATGCGTACCATCCTCGCCGCGCTGGCCCTCTTCGGCACCGTCGCGGCCGACGACAAGAAGCCCTCGAAGCCCGAGCGGTTCACGTACCGCGTGACCGGGCTGTTCGCGCCCGACCGTGAGAAGGTGCTCCGCGACGCGTTCGCGGAGTTGACCGATTTCAAGTTGATCGCGATCGACTTCGACGAGGCGGAAGTGACGATCGAGTTCGACCCGGCGAAGCTGTTTCCCGGGCAGAAGCCCGAGCGGGTCGTCGAGTTGGTCAGCGACAAGGTGCGCACGGCGACGAACCACACGTTCGCGGTGAAGCCCCGGCGCACCGTCCCGCGCGACAAGCTCGAACGGGTGACGATCCCCGCGGCCGGGTGCGACTGTAAGGCGTGTAACCTCGCGGCCTACGAGGCGGTCGCCAACGTCGAGGGCGTCTACCAGGCGACCGCGAGCTTCAAGGACGGCCGCGTCACCGCGCTCTTCGACCCGACGAAAACCGACCGGGCCAAGCTCGAAGAGGCGCTCCGCAAGAAGGGCGTCGACCTCGGCAAGCCGAAGCCCTGACCTCACTCGCGCAGCCGCTCCCCGTGCGCCTTCCCGTCGCGAATCGTCACGCGGTAGCGCGGGTCCGGGCCGCACATCCACTCGTCGAACACGAGCCGCACGACCGGTACCATGTGGATGATCGGGATGTCGTCGGACGCGGCGTAGTCGACGCGGAAACTAAATCCCGGCTCGTGGCGGTGCTTGTCCACGAACTCCTGCACCGCTTCCAGCGGCCGCGCCCACTCCTTCTCGTGTCGGGCGACCATCACGTTCGCCTCCCGCACGTACTCGGCGCCCAGCGCGCTCGACACGAGCATCCCGACCGCCAGCCACCTCCGAACGGGCGCGCCCCACCCGCCGACCGCGTGCCACCCCGCCGACGCGGCCAGGAGCCCGAACAGGAGCGCGGTGTACGCGTAGTACGAGTTCGAGCTGAGGATCGGCAGATAGGGGCGCATGTTCATCCGCCCCAACACGGTCACCGCCCCGTAGGCCGCGTACAGCGCGACCGGCAGGGCGAGCGCGACGAGCCGCAGCCGCGACGGCTCGCGCGTGAGACGCCGGAGGCCGGCGAACCCGAGCACGAGACCCGCGCCGAACACCGCGAACGACACCGCCAGAGCCGGGGTGAGCACCTTCAGCCGCCGCCCCTTCCACACGCTTTCTTCGACCTGCAACCGCTGCCCGCCGCAGGAGGTCTGCACCAGCGACGGGAAGAACGGCTGCACCATCGTGTAAGTGGCGTAGCGGGCGGTGTTGACGACCGTCGCCCGCGTGGGAGCCGCCTTGAGCATCAGCGGGCGGAGGTTTTCCGGCTCGTAGGTGTCGCGGTGGACGCGTTCGTCGATGCGGTTGAGCGTCTGGTACCCAACAGCGATCGTTGCGAAGCCGGCCACGATCCGGACCGCCCGCTTCGTACCAACCCGCGGGGCCGCGACGAACGCCGCACACGCGCCCGCGAGGATCGCGTAGATCTGGCCGAGTTCGTAGGTGAACGCGGAGACGAGCGCCAAGCCCCACGCGGCCCACAGGTAGCGCGCGTCCGGCTCACCACGATCGGAATCGGCCGCGTAGCGGAGGAGGCAACTCATCGAGCCGAACAGGAGCAGCAGGAACAGCAGGTAGCCGTGGAGGTGGTGCCAGATGACGAGTTCCTGCACGCACGGGTTGAGCGCGAAGAACGCGACCGTCGCGTAGGTGAACCAGTCCGGGCCGTCGTCCGCTTCCTCGGTCGCCGGACGGACGATCCCCTTGATCTGGCGCACGAGGACCAGGAACAGCGCGCACACGGCGCAATGAAACGCGATGCCGAGCGCCTGGGGCGGCGCGAGGCGGCCCTCGAACGCCGACTTCTCGGCCGCGAGGAGCGCGAACAGCACCGGGCGGAACAGGTCGGTGTCGCCCGGCCCGATCTTCCGCGTGCGGTTGTACGAGTAGGAGTGCCGGAGCGTGTCGAGGAACGTGTGGTCGCAGCGCGTGTCGGCCAGGAAGCACCACTGGTCGGCGCGGGGCGGGTGCTTCAGGGACGGGCCGTAGGCCAGTCCCACGAACACGAACAACACGGCGAGAAACCCCAGATCGCGGGCGCGGCGACGACCGCCCGGCGTGCTCACCCAGTCCGCGAGTCGCTGCCGAATCATCCGCGTTGCACCTCGTCTGTCGTCCGGCTCACCGCCACAAGAAGAAGTCGCGCAGGAACTGGAAGTAGTAGGCCGCGCCCCACTGGAGCACGCGGAGCTTCCGCTCGCCGCCGAGCCGCGGCGGCTCGTCGCCGGCGATCTCGGCCACCTTCAGCCGGCGCCGGGCCGCCCGCGCCGAGAGCATCGGCTCCCAACTGACCCGCGTGCGGAACAGCCACTCCGGCGTCCGGTACCAGCGGTCCTGGTCGAGCTCCAGTTCGCGGACGAGACTCGTGCGGTACGCGCGGTAGATCACCATCGCGTCGGTGTAGCTCCCGCCGTGGAGCAGGTTGACCGTGCGCGTGAACAGCCAGTTGCCGAACGCGGTGACCCAATCGTCGTCGGTGCTCTTCGCGGGCGGCTTGTACCGCGACGCGATCACCATGTCGTACCCCTCGTCCATCTTGGCCACGAGCCGCGGCAGCAGTTCGGGAATGCTGTTGCCGTCCGGGCTGAAGGTGAGGATCACGTCGCCGCGGACCTTCGGCAGGACCTCCATGTACGCGTGCCGGATGCCCGGCTCGCTCTGGAGGTGGACCTCGTAGTCGTTGTCGCGCGCCCACTCGACGGTCCCGTCGGTGGAGCCGCCGTCGAGCACGATGATCTGGTCCACCCACTCGCGCCGGACCCGCGGCATGATCGCCCTCATGCCGACGATCTCGTTGAGCGTCGGCACGACGAGCGTGACCGTACACTTGCGCGCGGCAACCGGGCCGAGCGGTTCGGCGATTTCTGGTGCGTCGAGAGTGGGCGTCATCGGTCTCCGTTGCCGTCTTCTGGGTGGGGGCGGAGCGACGCGGGTTTATAGGCGGGTGGGCGGGTGCCGTCAATCGCGACCGTCGAACCGGTGTTGTGCGCCGCCCGATCCGTGAGGTAGCCTGGAGCGGCCGTGCCCGGAAGACATCCCGAGGGTCTTATGTCGTCGAGTGAGCCCACCGGCCACTTCAGTCCCCTCTCCCACCGCCGACCGGACTTCCTGATAATCTCGCCACCCAAAACGGGGTCCACGTGGCTCGCGGACAACCTCCGCTTCCACCCCCAGCTCTTCGTCCCCTCGATTAAAGAGGTGAAGTACTTCAGTTCGTTGTTCAAGTGGCTGGACTTCGAGTGGTACTGTGCCCACTTCGCACCGGCCGGCGCGCGCCGGGCGGGCGAAGCGTCCCCGTCCTACGCGTCGCTCCCGCTCGCCCGCATCCGGCTCATCCGGCACCTGCTCCCCGACGTCAAGCTCGTGTTCCTGATGCGCGACCCGTTGTCCCGGGCCTGGTCTCACGCCAAGCACAACCACCACTACCGAGAGGCCAACTTCGACCCCCCGCCCGGCGCCGGGCCGACGGACGAGCACTGGCGCGCGAACTTCGCCCACGATTGGCCGCTGGTGAACGGTGACTACTTCGGGCAGTTGCGGCGCTGGTCCTCCGTGTTCCCGGCGGAGCAACTGTTCGTCGGCTTCTACGAGTCCATTGCCGCCCGGCCGGGGGATCTGCTCCGGAACGTGTTCCGCTTCCTCGGGGTCGATCCGACGGCGGACCTGTCCGGCTTCCCGCTGACCGAACGGATCCTCCCCGGCCAACCCGGCGACCTGCCCGAGAGCCTCGCCCCGGGCCTCCGCGGGTTGCTGCGCCCTCGAACCGAAGAGTTGGTCGGGTTCCTGCGCGAGCGGTTCGGGTTGTCCCCGCCGTCCGAGTGGCGAACGACCCTCGAAGGGCCGACCGTCCCCCCGGCCGTCGCGCCCGCGGCGTTCCGCGCGGACAGTGACGACCACCTGTCTGCGGTGCTGCGGATGGAAGAGACGTTCGCGTCGGGATTCCGGGTCATCCGGTCGAATTACAGCGGCTACGACATCGTGTTCTACCGGGGCGCGCTGTACGGCGTGTCCCGCGCACATGGGCCGGTGACGGCGACCGCGTTCGATGACCCGGAACGGGAGAGCCGTGCGGGCGACCCGGGTGCGTACCTCACCGCGCCGACCGTGTCGGACCTGAAAGAGCGGATCACCGCACACCGGCTGGCCGCGGCCGACGAACGGGTTCGCGCGCTCGAGGCCGAGTTGCGCGTGACCCGCCAGCAGACGGCGCGGCTGACGACCGAAGTGTCGGAACTGGCCGCCGCGCTCCGGCGCCCGTCGGCGCCCCGACGCGCGGCCCGCGCGCTTCGGGCCTCGGTCCGAAGGATGGCGAGCCGACTCGCGGCGCTGGCGGGCTGAGGAGACGGGCGGCGCGGAGCGAAGTGGGCTTGATTGCCCCCGGAGCGACCACTTACACTCCCACACCGACAACACGGAACCGACCCACACCCCGGAGGCCCTCGCGTGACTCAGCGCGTCCTCGTGACCGGCGGACTCGGCTACCTCGGGAGCGTCGCGTGCGAGCACCTGCTCGCGGCCGGGTACGCGGTCACCGCCCTCGACAACCTCATGTACGGCGCCGGCCAGGGGCTCTACCACCTCTGCGCCGACCCCGCGTTCGACTTCGTCAAGGGCGACGTGCGCGACGAGGCCGTGATGCGGTCGGCACTCAAGACCGCGGACGCGGTCGTTCACCTCGCCGGGATCGTGGGGGCCGGCGCGTGCGACCGCGACCCGGCCCTGGCGCGGTCGGTCAACTTTGAATCGGTGAAGCTGCTCAACAAGCTCCGCAGTTCGAATCAGCTCGTCGTGTACCCGAACACCAACAGCGGCTATGGTGCCACATCCGGTGCGACCTTCTGCACCGAAGACACGCCGCTCGAACCGATCTCGCTGTACGGCCGGACGAAGTGCGACGCGGAGCGGTTGCTCCTCGACAGCCCGAATGCGGTGACGCTTCGCCTGGCGACCGTCTTCGGCATGTCGCCACGAATGCGCCTCGACCTGCTCGTGAACCACTTCGTCTACGCGGCCGTGAAAGACGGCTACCTGGTGCTGTTCGAGAAGGACTTCAAGCGGAACTTCGTCCACGTGCGCGACGTGGCCGACTGCTTCCTGCACGCGCTGGCCAACGGCGAGACGATGAGCGGCAAGCCGTACAACCTGGGCCTCGACTCGGCCAACCTGTCGAAAGAGGACCTAGCCTTCGCGGTGAAGAAGCACGTGCCGAAGTTCTACATCCACTTCGCGCCGATCGGCGAGGACCCGGACAAGCGGAACTACATCGTTTCGAGTGCGCGGCTGAAGGCCGCGGGGTTCGAGGCGAAGCGGTCGCTCGACGACGGCATCCGCGAGCTGCTCAAGGGCTACCGGATGGAGCCCCGCGGGACGTACAAGAACGTGTGACGGAGGCTGGCCCATGCGCAATCGCTCCTCGCGCAAGCGCCGAAGGCGGAACCCGTACGCCGGGCTGCTCCACTTGCTGAACAGGCGATACCACGACGAGTTCGTGCGCGCCGAGCTTTTGCAGAACGACCTCACCGGCCTCCGCGGTTCCCGTATCGCGCGGGCGGCCGAGTGGGTGCGCGTGCAACTACGGCGTGTGTTCCCGCACCCCGGCGCGGTGAAGCCGCACGTCATCGGAAAGGCCGAGCCGTATTTCGGCCCGGCGCTTCCGGTGCCGGACGCCCGCGTGAGCATCATCATCCCGTTTCGTGATCGCCCCGAACTGCTCCGGAACTGTCTACGAAGCCTGCGCTGGAGCACCTTCCGCAACTTCGAGGTGGTGCTCGTCGATAACGGAAGCGAGGAGCCCCGCACCGGGCGCCTGCTCGCGCGCATCAGCGCGAAACGGGACGTCCGGCTCATCAGTCGCCCCGGGGCGTTCAACTTCTCGTTCCTGTGTAACGCGGGCGCGGCCGCGGCGACCGGCGACCACCTGCTCTTCCTCAACAACGACACCGAGGTGCTGACGCGCTCCTGGCTGGAGCGAATGCTGGCCCTCGCGACCGGCCCCGCGGTCGGCGCGGTCGGTGCGACGCTGCTCTACCCCGATCACACGATCCAGCACGCCGGACTGCTCCCGCGGAGCGACGGGATGTGGGTTCACCCGTACCGTGGCGAGTCGGCCGATGCCCCCGGCGCCGACGGCGAACTGCGGCGGGTGCGGAGCGTGCCCGCAGTCACGGCCGCCTGCATGATGATTCGCCGCGCCTTGTTCGACGCCGTGGGCGGGTTCGACGAGCGCCTGCCGCTGACGCTCAACGACGTCGACCTGTGCCGCCGCGTCCGCGAGTGCGGGAAGCTGGTGCTCGTCACGCCCCGCGCGCGGCTGCTCCATTACGAAGGGCTGAGCCGCGGCTACACCGTCGACCCGCCAGGAGCGTGACGCGCGCGGCCGCTCGTCTTTCTTGTGGTGCAGGCGTCCCGCCTGCAACTGAACGGAAGCAGGCGGGACGCCTGCACCACAAAAGAAACCGTACCCGCATGCGACCGCTGTTCTCGCTCATCGTTCCGACCCGCGGCCGGCCCGCGCAGCTCCGCCGGATGCTCGACAGCGTGGCGCGGACCGCCTCGCACCCGGAGCGGATCGAAGTCGTGCTCGTGGTGGACGACGACGACCCCGCGAGTCTCGCGACCCACCCGCGGCTCGCCGTCCGGCACGTCGTTGTTGCACCCGGCCGGACGATGGGCGCGCTGAACAACGCCGGCTTCGCCGCGTCCGCGGGCGATTACGTCATGCTCCTGAACGACGACGTGATCGTGCGCACCCCCGGATGGGACGCGATCGCGCTCCGGTGCTTCGGACGGTTCCCGGACCCGTTCGCGCTGGTCCACGTCAACGACACGCTGATGCGGGACCACCTCTGCACGTTCCCGCTCACGTCGCGCGCGTTTTACGAACTCGCGGGCGAGGTCTGTTCCGCGGAGTACGAGCGCTACCGCATCGACGACCACATCGAGGACGTGTTCAACTTGCTCGTGGTGCTCGGCGAGCGGCGCGTCGTGTACTTGCCCGATGTGGTGTTCGAGCACGACAACGCGACCCAGCACCCGGAAGCCGGCGCAGTGTACCTGTCCGATCCCGTGATCCTCGCGGCCGACGCCCCGCGCTTCGACGCGCTCCTGCCGCGACGGAAAGAACTCGCGTGGCGGGTGTGTGCGGCGATCGGAGCGCGACCCGACCCGTCACGGGTCGCGGCGTTCGGTGCCGTGACCGATTCGTTCGCGATCCGCTCCCCCGGCCGGCAAATCGCGATCCGCTCGCCGTGGTGGCGCGGACCGCTGGACGCTGTGCGGCGCGTTCTTGGAACGGTTAACCGCGCGCGGCGGAAATCCGCGGGCGAATTGCTCCGCGCGATCCGCAAGCGGCTCCCTGTGGTCCGGCCACTCCGTGACCGGTCTTCGGAAGCCGGTCACGGAGTGGCCGGACCACAGCCGGTATTGACACCCCGCGAACGGCCGGGCTAGGCTTTTCCGCCGCGATCCACAGCCGCGAGAGGGACCTCCGTGAGCGAATCGAGCCGCGAGGCGCTCGAAGCGCGGGCCGACGCGCTCGATCCGATGCCGGACGCGAACGAACCGGCCCCCGCCCCGGCGTCGGTCGAGTTCCTCGGCTGGCTCCCGGTCTTCAAGCGGTTCGGCAACTGTGGCGCGCACCCCCAGTTCGCCCACACCGACGCGCCGCCACCGGGCTACCGGTTCGTCCGTTCCGCACCGGAGTCACTCGCAGACGAGCTGCCCTCTTCCCTTCTGACGAAAGTCGGTCGCGCGCTCGGCGCGGTGGTTCTGTCGCTCGGGATGATGGCGGATACCGCACGTCGGCAGGGCGTCTTGCGAACGTTCGGCACGCTCTGGGCGTTCTCGCGGTTCGTGCTCGCGCTGATCCGGAAGACCAGGCGCGTTCTTCCGTCCCTGCGATTCGCGCACTCCCGGCACTTTCAGTCGCAAGTTCTGGCCCCGCGCGCGGAACTCGCGTTCCTCACGAGCGTCCCCTACACCTACGGCCAGAACCCGTGGGTCATCGAAATCGAAGACCCGACCACGCTATTTCATCCGTTCATCGAGAACGGCCGAACGGCCGCACTCGACGTCCGCGCGTCTCCGTATTTCGCGGCGGTAAAGGCGCTCCTCGAAGCGAACACCTGCCGCGGCATCATCACACACATGCGATCCACCGCGGAACTGCTCCCGGCGCTCTTTCAGAGCGAAATCGTTGCGCGAAAAGTGACCTATGCTCCATTGGGGGCCGCCCTGCCGACGGACTGGCAGACGCACGACGAAGACGGCCCGGTGAACCTGCTGTTCACCAACTCGTGGCACCAGCGCCCGGACAACTTCTTCCTCCGCGGCGGACTGGACGTACTGGAAGCGTTTGATGTACTCCGCCGCCGCTACCCGCAGTTGCGACTCACGATCCGCGCCTCACTGCCGGTACTGGAGAGGCGGTATCAGCGCATGTTGCTCGACGGCTGGGTGCGCGTGATCGACCGATTCCTGCCGAACGAGCTGATGGCCGAACTTCAGCGCGAATCACACATTTTCCTCTTACCCGCGGCGCGAATCCACATCGTCTCGGTGCTCCAGGCGATGTCGTACGGGCAGGTGGTCGTCGCGAGCGACGGGTGGGGGATGCAGGAGTACATCGGGCACGGGCGGAACGGCCTCATCGTGCCGGGGCGGGCCGGGAAAGTCACCTGGGCCGATCGCGCGGCCGGAATGCTCCGCGAGGACTACGCCCCGATGTACACGAGCGACAAAAAGGTAGTAAACGGACTCATCGAGTCGGTGTCGCTCCTGGTCGAACGGCGCGCGGTGCGGCGGCGGATCGGTCACGCGGCCCGCGCGGACGTTCGGACGCGGTTCACTCTCGATCAATGGAACGCGGCGCTCGCGGCCGCGTTCGATAAGGCCCGCCGCGGAGGGTGAGTCGCACCGTGTTCGAAGACGTCGATCTCCTGGTGTGCGGGGCCGGTCCGGTCGGGTGCGTGATCGCCGAGCGCGCCGCGAATCTCCTGGGGTGGAACGTGCTGGTGGTGGACCGCCGCCCGCACGTCGCGGGCAACTGCCACGACTCCCCCGCGGCCAACGGCGTCCTCGTCCACAACTACGGCCCGCACTACTTCCGCACCAGCGACGAAGCCCTGCTCCGCTACCTCTCGCAGTTCGCGGAGTTCATCCCGGCGAATTACGAGGTGCGGTCGCTGGTTCGCGGCACGGAGTTCCCCTTCCCGATCAACCTCACCACGCTCGAACGCTTCTTCGGCCGCGCACTCGACGCCGCATCCGCCGAGAAGTTGCTCGCGGAGAAGCGCGTTCCGATCGCGAAGCCCGCGAACTCCGAAGAGTTCGTGCTGAGCCGCGTGGGCCGTGAACTGTACGAGGCGTTCTACCTCAATTACACCCTGAAGCAGTGGGACGCCCACCCGCGCGACCTCGACCCGTCGGTGTGCGGCCGCGTGCCGGTGCGCCTCGACCGCGACCACCGCTACGTCGGGCACACGTTCCAGGTGATGCCGAAGGGCGGCTTCACGCGGCTCTTCGCGCGGATGCTGGATCACCCGAAGATCCGCGTGACGCTCGACACGCCATTTTCGGCCGTCCGCGGGCGAACGCGCCCGCGACGCGCGACCGTCTACTGCGGCCCGATCGACGAGTACTTTGACAACCGCCTCGGCCGACTGCCGTACCGCTCGCTCCAGTTCGAGTTCGTACCGTATCAGGTCGAGTGGCGGCAGCCGTGCGTACAGATCAACTACCCGAACGACTTCGCGCACACGCGGTCGGTCGAGATCAAGCACGTCACCGGACAGGCGCACCCTGAAACGGTGGTTTCCTATGAAACTCCGGCGAGCGAGGGTGAGCCGTTCTACCCGGTGCCGCGGAAGGAGAGCGCGGCGCTCTACGCCCGTTACCGCGCCCTGGCCGATACTGAGACGCAACGGCACCGGGTCTATTTCTGCGGCCGGCTGGCGCAATATCGGTACTTCAACACCGACGAAGTGATTCAGGAGGCGCTGGCGTGCTTTCAGACGATCCGCGAGCGGTGCGCCGTGCCTGTCTCGTCACATCCGGCGGTGTGACGCCCGATCACCCGGTGCTTCGCGACCTCGCTCGCTCTGGCTGGCACGTCCAAATCCTCGCCTGCGGTGACGGTGTCACACCGGGCGCGAACACGACCGACGTTGCCACAGTCGAGTTGCCGGGTGACGCCCGGGTACGTGAGTTTCACGGCACCGGCCCGGCCGAACGATCCGACGCGGTGCGGCACGCGGTCGAGCGGTTGCACCGTGAACATCGTTTCGAACTGATCGCATTCGCGGGGCGCGGCGGGTTGGGCGCGCGCGCGATCCAGGCGAAGCGCGCCGGGCTCGCGTTCCTCGACGTGCCGCTCGCGGTTTATCTGGACGCGAATAGCCAGCGCGACCGCGAGGCGAACCGGCGATGGCCGTCGTGCTTCGCGGAGGTCGAAACCGACTTCTTGGAACGGTTCGCGTTCGAGAACGCCGACGTGCAGATGGTTCCGGACGATACGCTGGTCGCGTTCGTGAAGCGGAACCACTGGAACGTTCGCGCGAATGCGGTGAAATCGGTGGCGGACATCCCTCCACCAACGACGGCCGCGCCGGTCGAAGGCGACACCCCGCTCGTAACGGTCGCGATCGCGCACCACAACCTCGGCGCGTACTTCCCCGACACACTCGCGACGATCGCCGCCCAGACCTACCCGAACATCGAACTCATCGCCATCGACGACGGCTCGACGGACGCCGCCTCCGTCGCTGTGTTCGACGCGATGCAGGCCAAATACCCGTCGTGGCGGTTCTTGCGGCAGGCGAACGCGGGGATCGGCGCGACGCGCAACCGGTGCCTCGAACTCGCGCGCGGCGAGTTCTTCGTGCCGGTGGACGCGGACAACCTCGCGCGGCCCGACATGATCGCCAAGTTCGTCACCGCGATGCGCCGCAACCTGGACCTGGCCGCGATGTCGTGCTACTTCCTCGCGTTCGACGTGGACGCCCCGAACCTCGTGCCGGACCGCTTCCTCTACGCGCTGCGCCCGACCGGCGGGCCGCACGCGCTGGCCGGCATCCGGAACGTGTACGGAGACGCCAACGCGAGCTTCCGTACCGCAGCGCTGCGGTCCGTGGGCGGTTACGAAACGGACCGCGGCACATCGTGCGAGGACTGGGAGTGTTTCGTGAAGCTGGTCCACGCGGGGCACAAGCTCGGCGTGGTACCGGACCACCTGTTCTATTACCGGCACCGGCCGGGTGGGTTCTCGCGCAGTACGAACTGGTTCGCCAACCACCAGCGGGCGCTGCGCCAGTTCGCGCACGCGGGCGCCCTCCCGCCCGCTGAAGCCCTGGCGCTCTGGACGGCGCTCCTCGGCTTCCATCAGGAGCTGGAGCACCGCACGAACGCGGCCCCGCCGCGTCGCCACCGGTTCGCGGACCGCGTGTATTCGGCGCTGGGGAAGCCGCTGAAGTGGTTCCGTCGGAAGTAGCCGCGGTCCCAGGGGAGGTGGACCCAGGGGAGAACCGGTCACCGCCGCGTGAGTTGCACCAGTTCGCCCGCGGAAGCGTTCACGTCGTCCGACGGGAGCAATGTCGGCGGAACGCTCAGCGCGCCGGTGAGCAGATCGCGTTCGAGTCGGTGGGCCGTCATTCGGCGGACGTCCTCCACCGATTTCGCCCCGAACCGCCTCCCGACCATCTCCAAGTACCCCGCGTCGGTGTAGTGCTCCATGAACGCCGCATCGCGGAACTTCAGCACCTCGCGGGCGGTCAAATACCGGGTCGGCAGCGGCAGGCAGTCGCGCGAGTGCTGCGAGTAGCCGGTCCAGCTCTGCGGCAGCGGCACCCCGCGTGCGATCGCCGTCGCGTACAGCGGAGAACCGGGGTACGCCATCGCGGAATAGAAGTTGGCGAACTCGCACTTCAGGTCGAGGGCCAGGTCGAGCGTCGCGCGCATCGTGTTGTGATCGTCTTCGGGTAGACCGAAGATGTAGTTGCCGATCACGCTGATCCCGGCCGCCTGGATCTCGCGCACGACGCCGAACACCTGCTCCTGCGTGAACGCCTTGTCCACATCGGTCCGGACGCGGTCGGCGCCGGCCTCGATTCCGACCGCGAGCCAGTTGAACCCGGCCGCCTTCAGCTTGTCGAGCATCCCGTCCTTGATCGTGTCGACTCGCGTGTACGCCCAGATGTTCAGGTCGTAGTCCCGTTCGATGAGCGCGTCGCAGATGCCGACGACGTGCCGCTTGTTCAGCACGAACATCTCGTCGGCGATCTTGATGTTCCGCACACCGTACCTGTTCACGAGCGTGTCGATCTGCGAAACGACGTGCTCGACGCTCCAGAACCGGTAGCTGTTCGGCTTCTGCTTCTCACCAAGTTCGGCAACCTCCCCGTTCTTGAACGGCGCCTGAATGCAGCAGAACGAGCAGTGGTACGGGCAGCCGAGGGTGGTATAGATCGCGGCATACGGCTGGCGGTCGCGGCCGCCGAGGCAGTGCCAGTTGTGCGCCCGGTACCGCGGCATCGGCAGCAGGTCCCACGCGGCCCCGGGCATCTCCGCGTCGAGCTTCGTGACGAGTGGGGCCTCCGGTCCGCGCACGATCCGCGCACCGTCACGCCGGAGCAACCCCGGTACCGCGCTGAGATCGGGCGCCGGCGTCTTGAGTGCCGCGACCAGCGAAACGAGCGCGTGGAGCCCTTCCCCGGCCGCGACGAAATCGGCCTCTTCTTCGCGCAGCGTCCGCTCCGGCAGCGCGGCGACGTGCCCGCCGAGCAGCAGCACCGGTTGATCCGGCGCCGACGCCTTCACCGCCGAACAGGTGCGCCCGACCGCGCCCATGATCTGCGTCGAGGCGGACGGCTGGTGCCCATAGGCCACGACCGCCGCGAGCACCGGCCCGAGGTACGCGACGCGGTCCGCGACTTCGGATGCGGACAGGCACTCGCCCTCCGCGTCGATGATCTCGACCGACAGACCGCGGGCACGACAGAACGACGCCATCAGGCCGGCCCATACCGGGTTCTCGACCGCGGTGAGTTCGGTGCCGAGCGACTGGTACACCTGCGCCCGGCTGTTCGGGTTGATCAGGACGAGGTCGAGGCGGGTGGACATAGTGGTTCGTCCGTTTCGGGGGGCACATCAAACGGTCCACAGGGCTCCCGCCCTGTGCTACAAAAGCCGGCCCTCCGGGCGGAAAGCAGCGGCTCGTGGAGATTTTCTCTTCGCCCCGGAGGGGCCGTCGTTCGTAGCACGGGGCGGGAGCCCTGTGGGGAGTTGTGCATCGCGGGCGCGATGGCGCGGCGTCATTTCAGCCCGTTGAGCAGATCGCAGAGCCGCAGGATGCGGTCGGCTTCGAGCGTCGGGTAGTTGCCGATGTAGAAGCCGTAGAAGTGGACGTGGTCCGCGTTCGGGCACTGCTTCCAGGCGTCCGGGCCGAGGAGCCGGCGCAGGTACGGCTGCCGCAGTTGGTTCCCGCCGCCCGCGGTGCCGCGCCGGAACTCGATCCCGTTGGCCCGCAGCGCGCCCATCACGCGCTCGCACAGCACCGGGTCCGCGTCCTTCAGGATCAGCGTGAACGCGTAGTTGCAACTGCCGTCGGTGTCGAAGTCGGTGCGGTACAGGGTCGGGTCGAGGTTCCGCAGGAACAGCATGAAGTTGTCCGTGCGGCGCTGGTTGTTGTCGTCGAGCCGCCGGAGCTGCGAGCGCCCCATGACCGCGTTCACCTCGGTGCTGCGCACGTTGTAGGCCGGGAACGCGAAGATGAAATCCGGATTCAGGTCCGGGAATTCTCCGGCGTAATCGGCCTTCCGCCCGTCGTCCGACAGCTCGCGCACCATCCCGTGCGACCGCATCATCCGCACCGCCTCGTACAGCGACTCGTCGTCGGTGCAGACCATCCCGCCTTCGATCGTGCTCAGGTGGTGTGCGTAGTAGAAGGAGAAGTTCGACGCCCAGCCGAAGGTGCCGAGTTTCGTGTCGTTGAACGTCGCGCCGTGCGACTCGCACACGTCCTCGATCAGCGGTACGCCCCGGGCCTTCAGTTCGTCAACGAGCTTCTGCGTCAGCGCGTTGAAGCCGAGGACGTGCGTGAGGAACACGGCCCGCGTTCGCGGCCCCACCTTCGCGAGAATGGCGTCCGTGTCCATGCCGAGTGTGCGGGGGTCGATGTCCGCGAAGACCGGCGTGAACCCGCAGTGCAGCACGGCCGCCACGTCCGACACCCACGTGAGCGGCGGCACGATGATCTCGCCGCCGTCGGGGTGCAGCTCCTTCAGCGCCGCGAGCGTGACGAGGTTCGCGGACGAGCCGGAGTTGACGAACACGCTGTACTTCACGCCAAGCCAGTGCGACCACTCCTCCTCGAACGCGCGCACGTTCTTCGACTGCGTGAGGATCGGGTCGTCCTGGCGAAGAAACTCGATCACCGCGTTGAGGTCTTCGCGGAGGATGTTGTTCTTCATCAGCGGCCACGTGAGCCGGGCCGCGGGCGCGGTGCGAGTGGTTGGCATGTGTGTCTTCCGTGATGCGTTTGATTCAAAGTAGTAGGCACACTCCGTGTGCCGTCG
>JAFKJJ010000583.1 GCA_017306025.1 Planctomycetota bacterium | reverse complement strand
TCTATATTTCCCATGTGAGAATCATGCTCCGACGCCTCACCAAACCGCCGAGTCTCGACGATTCTCGCCCCACATCAAACGCTGCAATTCCTTGCGTTGCAGCGTAATTTATTACCGTATAGCCTCTTAACCGTTCAGGTCAGCCTGCTTGGACCAACTGACAAAGTTCGCGAAGTATTCCGTCCTCTCCTCGAGAAAGCCAAGCCGCGTCCTTCAGGAGAACGGAATAAAACAGTCTTGCCACCGAAGATGCAGGATCAACGAAAACGACAACTCGACGCAATTGCTAACTCATTCGCTCAAGATACTCTCGCACGCGGGCCAGAAATCGCTCTCCAGACAGACTCAACAATCGAGGGACTTCGGCTCGCGTGTCAGGGGTTACAAAGTGCAGACCTCGTGTACCAACAATGTGGTCCGGGCCTGTTACTCATGGGGCTCAGACTAAAACGGCGCACCTCATTCTCGGCGCGATTACTCTCCAACATTGAACAAGCAGATTTGAAGTTTCCAGGGTTAGAATCCCATGCTCGCGGCATTTTGGATACGGCTCAACCCGCAGAAGACAACTGGAACTCACTTGGCATTGCAGCGTTGAAGCCGCGATTTATGCTCGGTACGACCCCCATCGCCTGTTGGCCACTGGAGGAAGAATTCATTCGTCAGTTGCTTTTCCAAGAGATATTCATTGTTACCGTTTACAATCCTGCCTTCCTTGTCAGGCGTCTGAAGGCGGCTGGTTTTACTGTCGAGCGACAAGGCGAGAAGGATCGCTTTCTTGCATCTATCCCTCTAGGAGAGGGAATTGCGACGCTTCATGGCTGGGATCACTTTCTCAGGTTCGTAACTGACCACTTTATGAGTGAAGATGGCCTGATGGAGATGATCAACCGAGTGGTGACCCTAATGCGAAAAGAAAACGTTTCGCCTAATACGAAAGTATTACTAGATATTTCATTGACTATGTAGCGATGACAATCTTCAGTATAGATAGATTTTCAGGCCGCGAGCCGGCGCTCGCGGCCCGGTCGCGCGTCTACTTCGTCGGCCCGTCCGTGCGGAACGGCAGCGCCGGGAGCCCGTCCCTATTGAACAGGTTCGCCCACGGGTGCTGGTTGGCCCACGCGTACCGCACCGCGACCGGCTTTGTTACCTTCGCGCTGGTCAGAACCACCTCGTTGCCCTCGATCGTGGCGTCCGCCCACTCGAACTTCCCGTCGGCGCCGGCCACCGCGAAGCCCTGCAACTTCTCGCCGTGTTTGAAGGCGAGCCCCTGACCCGCGTGGTCGAACGCGACCCGCACTTTCTCACCGTCCGCCTTGTGCGACTTGTACACCGGCCCGTAGATCTCCACCTTTTTGCCGTACACGCCGCCGAGTGCGACGCGTGCCGAACGCGCGCCGTAGCCCGACTTGTTCGTCGGGTGAACGCCCGGCCCCAGGTCGCTGCTCGTCGCCATGAACGTGTTCGGGTACGTCATGATGCGGACGTGCGTTTCGCGATACGCGCCGTCGTTGGGTACGGCCTTCGGCAGCGGGGCGAACTTCTCGCCCTGACTGGTGACCGGGTCGGCGGGATCGAACGCGCACCCGCCGCCGCTCGGCTTCTGCACGTAGACGAACGGGAAGTCGCCCTGTCCCCATTCCTTGCGCCACCCGTGGATCAGTGCGCCCATCAGCGTGTACTGATCGACACCGTTGATCGCGGTGCCGCTCTCGCCCTGGTCCCACAGCACCCCGCGGATCGCGAACGGCTGCATCGGCCGGACGTGGGCCGCGTACAGGTTGCCGATCTTCCCGGCCGACTCCCCCGCGGCCACCGGTGCCGACGGCTTGGCGGGCGGGTTCTTGCCGTCCTTCTTGGCCTGCTCCGCGGCCGCCTCCCACTTCTTGAGGGCCGCGGCGTGCGCGGCCTTCGCCTTTTCGAGGTCGTACGTCTCGGCGAACTTCTTCACGACCGCCTTGCACGCGTCGTCCGACCGGTACGCCTCCTCGCTGAGCCAGTAGCCCGACGGCGTCCCGCCCACCGCCCCGACCATCAGGCCGACGGGCACGTCGAGTTCCTTTTGCAGCCCGACGCCGAACGCGAACAGGATCGCGGAGAACCCGTTGACGCTTTGCTCGTTCGCCTCCTGCCACTTCCCGCCGCTTTTGCTGAGCCGGACCTTCGGGTACGCCCCCGCGGCGAGTTTCGCCAGCCCCGGATCGCCCTTCACGTACCCCGCGACGCTCCCCTGCATGTTCGACTGCCCCGAGCCGACCCACACCTCGCCCACGAGCACGTCGTCGAGGGTGACGGTGTTGGTGCCGGTCACGGTGAGCTTGTCCGGGCCGCCGGCCTTGAGCGCGTCGAGCTTCACGAGCCACTTGCCGGTCTTGTCGGCGGTCGCGGTCCGCTCCTGGCCGCGGAACTTGACGGTCACCTTTTCCTCGGGGGCCGCGGTTCCCCAGATCGGGACCTGCGCGTCGCGCTGGAGCACCATGTGACTGCTGAGCACGGGCGGGAGCTTCACCTCGGCCGCGGCGCGGGTCGGGGCCGTGGTGTGAGCGTAACCGACGAGCAACAAGAGCGCGAGCGCGCGAGAAACGGACCTCATGAGTACACCGGTGGGAAAGGGGTGTGTTCGGCGGGGACGACCGACAAGAGCGTACCGCGCCGGCGCGATCCCGCAGCGCGTAAAATGGCGCCATGCAGACGAACCCGACTCGCGACGAACTGCTCGAACTCCTCAAAGGCACCGTGACCGACGCCGCGTTCCGGCGCGCGACGTTCGCCGGGGCCACGCGCGGCGCCGCGACCGAGTGGGTCCGCGTCGTCATCCGGCCGGTCGACCTGCGCGGCGAGCTGTACTACCAGTTCGCCTACCAGGGGGCGAAGAAGGCTGTCACGAAGAACTTCCTCGCGGACGAGCTGGAAGCCCCGCTCGACGAACTCATCGGCAACGGGTTCGCGGGCGTCCACATCACGACGAACGCCGAGGAAGTCGACATCCGGACGAGCCGCAAGGGCCGGGTCCACGTTGGGCGGCACCGGCTGAAGCAACCCGCGCCCGCGGCCGAACCGGAGCCGCACAACCGCACCAAAGACGTGCCCCTTCCCGAGGGCAAGCCGGACCGGCTGCTGGAGGTGATGGGGATCGCGACGCCCGACGGCCGCGTGCGACCGACGATGCGCGCGAAGTTCACGCAGATCAACGAGTTCCTCAAGCAGTTCGGCCACGCCCTCGGCGACACCGACCTCGCCCGAGCCGGGCGCGAGGTGTCGATCCTCGATTGCGGCTGCGGGTCGAGTTACCTCACGCTCGCCGCCCACCACTACCTCAACGACGTGCTCGGCGTCCCGGCGCGAATCCTCGGCGTGGACGTGAACGAAGAGGTTATCCGCAAGAGTACCGACCGCGCCGAAGAGCTCGGCGCCGCCGGGCTGCTCTTCGAGTGCCGTACGATCGGGACGGCGGACGTCGCGGCGGACGTGGTGTTCGCGCTACACGCGTGCGACACCGCGACCGACGACGCGATCGCCCAGGCCGTCCGGAGCGGAGCGAAACTTCTGCTTTGCGTGCCGTGCTGCCACCACGATCTGAATAAGGTGATTAGCCCCGCCGGGCCGTCCGAGGTGCTCCGGCCGGTGCTCCGACACGGGATCATGCTCCAGCGCGCCGCGGACCTGGTGACGGACGCGTTCCGCGCGCTGGCCCTGCGCATCATGGGCTACCGGACCGACGTGGTGGAGTTCGTCGCGACCGAGCACACGGCGCGGAACCTGATGATCCGCGCCGTCCGCGGCTCGTCAGTCGGACCTCGCGGCCTGTCGCCCGCAGAGCCGGGCTTCACGGCCGCTCCGGTCGGCGACCCGGCGCCCGTCGCGGAGTATCAGGAAATGAAACGCTTCTGGCGCGTCACTCCGTACATCGAAAAGGTACTCGGCGAACCGTTTCAACAACTGGTGAAGGCGTGAGCACCGATCACAACTACGTCCTCGGGCAGAGCGAGCGTGCGGCGCGGCGGCTGGAGCTTCAGGACCGGCACTTCGCGGCGCCGTCGGAGGCGCTGCTCGACGCGCTCGGTATCCGGCCGGGTGACCGCGTCATCGAACTCGGTTGCGGGCCGGGCGGATTCACGAATCGCATCGCCCGGCGGCTCGGCACGGGCGGGGTCGTGGTCGCGGTGGACGCGTCCGCGGCGCTGCTCGAACAGGCGCGGGCGACTGTGGCCGGTGCCGGTCCGGGGCGCGTCGAGTTCGTGCGCGCCGACGTGTCGAGGCCCGGCGCGTGGCTCGACGGCGCGGACGTCGTGCTCGGACGCGCCGTGCTCCACCACGTTCCGATGGCGGAATACCTGCTCGGCCGGCTGCGGGCCACGCTGCGGCCCGGCACCCGGTTGGGCTTCCTCGAACCGGACTTCCGCCGCCCGCTCGTGCGGCTCGCGCACGCGGAGGCGACCGGCCGCCCGGAACTCGCGCCGCTGCTGGTGTTCTCGAAGGTGATTAACGATTTGTACGCCGCGTGGCGGATCTCACCGGCGGTCGGGGCGTCGCTGGCCCCGGCACTCGAAGAGGCCGGTTACGCGAACGTGCGGCACGCGTGGCACCCGTTCGCCACCGACGAGAGCGTGATCGAAAACATGCGGATGATTTACGACGAGGTGCGCGACACGCTGGTGTCGCTCGGCGTCCTCTCGGCCGCGGAGATCGCGGAGCAGCAGCAGTTGCTCGCCGCGCTACGCGCGGGCGACCTCCCGCCGGTGTGGGGGCTCCATCAGGTGACCGCGGTGGTGTGACCCGCGCGTTGGTGAGCGCGTTCGTTTTGGCCTTCAGCCCCTGAGGGGCTACGGACGGGCGCGGTCCGCTCGCCCTCACTTCACGACTTCCGCGGCGCGGTTCTCGCGCACCAGCGCCACCAGCGCGTCGGCGCTCAACCCGAGGTCCGCGAGCAGTTCGTTCCGCTCCCCGTGCTCGACGAACTTGTCCGGGATGCCGCGCCGGATCACGTTCCGGGTGTCCAGGCCCACCGCGTTCGCCGCCTCCAGCACCGCCGAGCCGAACCCGCCCTCGACCGTCCCCTCCTCGACCGTCACCACCAGCGGGAGCGTTTCGACCGCCCGCAGGATCGTGTCCTTGTCGAG
>JAFKJJ010000582.1 GCA_017306025.1 Planctomycetota bacterium | reverse complement strand
GCCGGCGACTTCACGTCGCTGGCCGAGGCCGCGAAGACACGTAACGACCCCGTCGGCTTCCTCGCGAGCCTCATCGCCGCGAAGGGGTGAAAAGAGTAGAGCCACGGATAAACACAGATAAACGCGGATCGGGTGGTGCCCGTGTAATGTTGTAGCCCCTTTGCCTTCGGTGTGGGCTGAGGCCCGTTGTCTGACACCGGGAGGTCGCTCATGGGCGGCCCGCGTTCGTTCGGCTGCCTGAACGCGGCATGCGGCGACGTGGGCACGCGCGGGCACGGCAACCGGGCCGTCACCGCACGCGACGGGCCTTCCAGGTCGGGCCGCGCGCTCCGGTGCCGGGCCGGCCCGGCACGCTTCTCCGGGCGCGAGGGCGCCCCACCGTTCGACGCCCGCCTGCCGCCGGAGGGGCGAGCGCGGTCCCGGCCCACGTGGCCCAGGGGTGGGCACCCGCAAGACCGCACGGCTCACCGGTGCCCACACCGACACCGCCACCCGGTACACGCGGCTCGCCGGAGCTCTACACGGCGCGGTTGCCTTCTCCTCGAGGGCCGACGAGGTCCCGTTCGACGAGGGGTGGGCGCTCGTCGCCCGGGAGCAGAAGAACTGTGAGCCCGGCGGCGCCCGCCGCGGGGTTGCGGGACCACGTGGTCCGCGACCCACCGGCCCGCCGGGTCGTCAGCTTGATGGTGGACAAGGCCCGTGGCCGCGCAGGGCAGCACGGGCCTGGGGCTGTCGATCGTGAAGCGCCTGGTTCAGGCGATGCGCGGCCAGGTGCGGGTGAGCAGCAAGCTCGGCAAGGGGACGACGTTCCGCGTGACGCTGCCGCGCGCCGGGAGCGTGTGAAGTGGAGGCGCAATGACCGAAGGAGAATGGCTAAACGCGACGGACTGCATGGAGATGTTGCGATCTGTTGAGAATCGGGTAAGTGATCGCAAGATGCGATTGTTCGCGTGCTGTTGTGCCCGATATGGCCTCCCACTCATGAGCGTATTTGACGGGGACAACATTCTTCAGACAGCCGAGCGAATTGCAGACGGCACGCAAGCGAGTGAGGACGAGTGGATGGATGCTTGGACGCGTGCTGCGGATTACCGAAGGCGAATCGGGGGAGAGACCAAAACCGATTGGCCTCTTGGCGCGCTTTTACAATCGCCACTTTCAGGAGACGGACCGGACGCGGCGTGGGGAGCGATCGTGATGCTTTGTGAGTACGAGGAACGGGCTCTCAACTCGCGCGTCTCAAACGTTCATGTCGCTTTCGCGCGCGAAATCTTCGGCAACCCGTTCCGGCCGGTCGACTTCACCCCGTGGCGCACTGACACCGCGTTGTCACTGGCGCAGCAAATGTACGATTCGCGCGACTTCGGCGCGATGCCGATTTTCGCCGACGCACTTCAGGACGCCGGCTGCGACAGCGACGACGTGCTGAACCACTGTCGTAACGCCGCACAGACGCACGTTCGTGGCTGTTGGGTCGTCGATGGGGTGTTGGGGAAGGAGTGATGCGGCTTTCGGAGTGGTCCGCTCGCTCCGCGAGCGGGTGCTTTGCGGCTGATGAAGCTCACCCTTGCTCCCGCCGCTTTCTCGCGCGTGTCCCACCGCTCGCGGAGCGAGCGGACCACTCTGAAATTCACTCCCCGATCACGTCCTCGAACTTGAACACCGCAACCGTCTTGTTCACCGGGTTCGCGGGGTCCACCGTCATCGCGCCGACGTACACCGTCCGCTTGCTGCCCGCGGCGGCCGGCGTCGTGGCCACCACCGGCGAACACATCACGCCACCGGTCGGCGTACCGTCCCACCGGAAACTCGGCAGCGGCTTCTGCCATACGATCGCGCCCGTCTGCGGGTTCAGACACACCACCAGCCCCACCGCCGACACCGCGTACACCGCGACGGGAAAGCCGCCGCTCGCGGCCACCGTAGGGCTACTCATCACCGGCTGACCGGCCCCGATGTTCACCTTCCACCGCAGTTTTCCGTTGCGCCGGTCCAGCGCGTAGATACAGCCGTCGCGACAGCCGACGTACACGCTGAACGCGTCCGCCGAGACGCCCGTGTGGCACGACTGTGGCAGCGGGAAGCGCCATTCCTCTTTCCCCGAAGCCGCGTCGAGGCACACCACGGCCCCCGCCGCGTCCTTTTCCGGCGCGCGGTCCTCTTCGTCGTAGTGCCACACGTCTGCGCCGATGTTCCCGGTGCCGACCGCGTAGAACGCCTTGCTGCCGCTCACCGTCGGCGCACCGAAGGCACGCAGTTTCAGGTCGGTGCGCCACTTCTCGTCGCCGGTGTTCGCGTCGAGTGCCACCGCGACGTAGCTGTAGAGCCCGCTGCCGACGAACACGGTCCCAGCCTGCACCGCCGGGGCCGCATCGACGTGAATGCCCTTCGCCTTGCCGCCCGCGAACTGCCACACCTTCTCGCCCGTGTCGGCCCTCACGCAGAACACGCCGTCGTCGCCGGCCGGAAAGAACACTTTACCATCGGCCACGGCCGGCGCGCCCTCGGTGTGGCTGGCGGTCTTGAACGGGGCCTTCCAACCGACGTTACCGTCGGCCGTGTTAACGCAGAACATGCGGCAGTCGGTGTCGGTGTGCATGCCCTCGCCGCAGTACGCCTTCCCGTTGGCGATCGTCGGCGTGCAGAACACGACCTTCAGGAACTTCGGCGGACTGCCCTCGTAAGCGAACTTCCAGTCGAGCTTGCCGGTGTGTCGGTTCGCGCTCATCAGCGCGCCGTTGTTGCCGCCCACGTCCGCGCCGAAGACCAGCCGGTCGCCATCAAGGGCCATGTTCGACATGACGCGGCCGAACACCGGCACGTTCTTCCCCTCGTCGATGTCGAACACCTCCATCGCGACCGGTTCGCCGACGAGCCGCGGGCCGAAGTTCGCCTCCGCGTCGCCGGCTTCCGCGGTTCCGGCACCTTGCACCGCGGCCGGTCGCGCGCCCATGAGCAGCACGGCTGAGAACCCGCACAAAAGCAGCGTGCCGAGCGCGACCGACTCGCCCGACAGGCTCAGCCGCACCGCCGGCTCGGTCCCGCCCGGCGGAACGTCCGCGGCCGCCGTGATCGCACGGTAGCCGGCGTAGACGGTCGCGGTGGCGAGTGCGATCCCGATGAAAGTGAACTCGCGCATCGGCAGTTCAAGCGTCGAATTCCAGTCGGCGAAGATCGCGGTGAGCGCGGTGGCGACGGCGGCGAACGCCGTGAGGCCGACGAGTGACAACAGTTCCGTCTTACCCGGCGTACCGGTGACGGCCGGCTCGTCGCCGGCCATGCGCCGGTAGCGCCGCCCCGCCCACCCCAACCCGACGAGCGCGACCGCGGCGAGGTAGATCGTGAACGCGCGCGGCGCGAGGAACGGCGTCCACGCGAGCCACTGCGGCCGATACGTGAGCGCGACCCAGTAAAGGAGCGCGAGTGTGCTGTTGAGGCTCGCGACGACGAGAAACGCGCGCCACCGCTTCATGCCGACGGCCATGCGTGCGAACACGCCGGGGAACAGCGCCGCGACGATCGCCAGCGGCCCGACCAGCACGAACGAGGGGATCACCCCGAGAAGCGCGGAACCCGGAGCGCGGAGCGCGGAGTTGGAATCGGAAGAAGGAGCAAACTCGGCCGCGGTTTCGGTTTCGTCTCCCGTTCCGCACTTCTTCTCGACCGGCGGCCCGTAGCCGGGCTTCTCCTTCTCGTCGGGTTCGGGCGGCTTGGCCTTCTTCGCCAGCGCGTCCTCGACCGTCTTCACCATCTCGGCCGACGTGCCCTTGAACGTGCGCCGGAGGAACGGTTCGCCGTGCATGAACGCCCACCGCACCGTCTTGCCGTCGTCGTCGAGCGTGCCGATCACCGAGAACCACGAGCCCTCGACGAACACCTTCGCGTTGAACACCTTCTTGTCGACCTTGCGCACGAAGAACACCAGTTGCCGCGACGCGTCGAGGCGCTCGAAGATCGTTTTCGTGTCGCCGGCCTTCTTCGCCTCGTCGTCACCGGTCATGTTCACCGGGATGCGGTCGAACGGCGGCTCGCCCTTCAGCTTCTTGTCCAGCGTGAACACCGCGGTAGGACGGTCCTTGTTGCCCGGGTCGAGCTTGTCCACCTTCGCGACGAAGATGAAGTGGTCGCTCGCCAGTACTTCCGCGAGCGGCGTGAGCTTTGTGATGACCGCGTGCGCGGTGGTTGCGGAGATGAGGAGGGCGAGCAGAGCGAGTGCCGCAGGGCGCGGGGCGCGTGAGAGGAGTCGCATGGCGGGAGGAGTCCTTCGGCGGGCAGCGATCCCGCCTATCTTACATTCCCGCCGGGCGCGTCAGAACGACAATCGGCTCAGGTTCGCCGGAACTGTTTGTCGAGTTCCTGGCGGCTGAACAGGAGCGACGTGGGCCGGCCGTGCGGGCAGTGGTGGCTGTCCTCGGCCATCTCGCGCAGGTGGAGCAGGTACGCGATCTCATCGGCCGACAGTTTGTCGCCGGCCTTCACCGCGGCCTTGCACGCCATCGTCGCCATGAGCAGGTGCAGCATCGCCTCCTTCGTCGGCGGGCGCTCCTGTGTGAGCAGGTGGTCGATCACGCCGCGGAGGATCTCGTGCGGCGGCTTGCGCCCGAGTAGCGTCGGGTAACTGGAAAGCAGGATCGTGTTCCCGCCGAAGTCGGAAACCTCAAGCCCCAACTCGTGCAGCGCATCGGCGGCTTCGAGTACCAGCGCCGCTTGTTCCGCGGGCAGGTCGATCGGTTCGGGGATCAGGAGCCGCTGCACTTCGAGCTGCCCGGCGCGGATGCGGCCGCGGAGCTGCTCGAACAGGATGCGTTCGTGCAGCGCGTGCTGGTCGATCACGAGCATCCCGTCGGACGTTTCGAGTACCAGGTACGAGTCGTGGAGCTGAATCGCCGTGTGCGGCGACAGCTTCGGCAGTGCCGTCGGAGCCGGAAGCGGCGCCGGGGCTTCGGGAGGCGCCGGTTGTGGCGGCGGAACCGGCCGAGGTGGCGATTGAGGCGCGTCGGGCAGACCTAACCCCCCGTCCCCCTTCCCTAAGAAGGAAGGGGGTGGCGCGTGGTTCGATGAACCGGGTCGGTCGAGGGATGGGTGTGACGTGGCTCCGCTCCTCGAGCGACTCGGTTCGTCACTGTC
>JAFKJJ010000581.1 GCA_017306025.1 Planctomycetota bacterium | reverse complement strand
AGGGCACAGATGTCCGCGACGGACGCGGGGCGTTCGACCCCGAGGGGGCCGAACGTGTCGATCGTGATGGATTGAGCCACGGTTGCGGTGAGGCGTTCCGGTGGGGGAGGCAACCGTACTGTTGTATGGAGTGGCGAGCGGCGAGTGGTGAGTGGTGAGGGCAGAAAACCGGAACGCTCGGTGGCTCCGGCCCTCACCACTCACCCGGGACCCGAATAGGGCTGGTGGGTCTTCGTGTTGGGCAGGATGTTGGGCACGGTCGGGCGCGACGTCTCGTCCCGCGCGGCCAGGCGCTCGCGCTCCAGTTCCGCCCGCGAGATCGTGTTGCTCCCGCCCTCCGCGATCCGGCGCTCCGCGGCCTCCTTTTCGAGCAGCGCCTCGACCTTCGGCCGGGCGCGGAAGAACGCCGCGACGCAGTCCGGGTCGAAGTGCGTGCCGGCCCCCGCTTGCAGCTCCGCGAACGCCCGCGCCGCCGGCATCCCGGGCCGGTACGGGCGGTCGGAGGTCATCGCGTCGAACGCGTCGGCCACCGCCACCACCCGGGCCGTGATCGGGATGTTCTCGCCCCTCAGCCCGTCCGGGTAGCCCCGGCCGTCGTACCGCTCGTGGTGCCCGCGGACCACCGGCAGCGCCCACGCCAGGCCGGGGATCATCTGGATGATCTCCGCCCCGCGGACCACGTGGGTCCGCATCTGCTCGAACTCCGGGTCCGACAGCCGCCCCGGCTTCCGCAGGATCTGGTCGTCGATGGCGATCTTGCCGATGTCGTGCAGCAGCGTGGCCACCCGCAACTGCCGCCGCTGGCCCTCCGGCAGCCCCAGCTCCTCGGCCAAGAGGAGCGCGTAGGCGGTCACGCGCTGGGTGTGGTTGCCGGTGTACGTGTCGCGCATCTCGACCGCCTGGGCCAGCGCGGTCACGGTCTGCACGAACAGCGCCTCGTGCCGCTCGACCAGTTCGCGCCGGTCCAGCCCCAGCGCGACGGCCGCGGCCAGCGAGTCGGCCAGCGACAGGTCGCTCTCGGTGAACGGCGGGACGTCCGGCTCGCGGTCCAGGTGGAGCACCCCGATCTCGCGGTCCGGGGCGCGCAGGACCGCGCAGATGATCGAGTTCATCTCCCCGCGGACGGCGCTGTCGGCCTGGTACCGCGCCGCCTCGCTGCTGTCCTTGAACAGCAGCGACCGCCGCCCGCGGAACGCGACCGCGGCGAGCGTCTTGCCCGGGGGCCTGGGGGTGGCGGTGCCGCCGGGGCGGGCCGCGTAGCACCGCACCGTCAGGTGGCCGGTGGCGTCGTCGAGCAGGAACACCCCGCCGCGGCGCGCGTCGAAGAACGCGACCGCGTCGTTGAGCACCTCCTGGAGCGTGCCGCCGGCCGGGTCCGGCTGGGCCAGCCGGTAGCCGCCGCGGAGCAGCCGCAGGAACCCCTTCTCGTCGCGCGCCGCCCCGGCGGTCGGCGGTTCGAGCGCGTCCACCGCCTCCGACCACGTCCGCTGTGCCGCGGCCTCGACCTGGACCGTCTGGGGGCCGAGGCGGACCGTCAGCGGGCGGGTCCGGAGGTGATCGACCTTGAACACCAGGGCGCCGACCTGGATCGTGTCGCCCTCGCGCAGCGGCTGGGGCGTGCGCCCGATCCGCACCCCGTTGAGGACGGTTCCGTTCGAGCTGCCGCGGTCCCGCACGGCCCAGCCGTCGTCGGACAGGTGGACCTCGGCGTGCAACCGGCTGACCGACATGTCGTCGAGGGCGATTTCGAGTTCGGGCAGGCGCCCGATCCGCAGGTGGCCGGCGGACGACCACGTCCGCGGGACCGGCCCGTCACCGACCAGCGAGAGCACGATCCGGGGTGCGTGCATGGGGGACCTTTACTGGGCGACGATGGGGCGGCCGTGGGAGCAGGGGGGGCCGGCCCGTCGCGGGGACGCGAACGCCGGTTCCGGCGCGAGGGGACAATTCGGTTGCCGAAGAACCCTAGCACACGAACCCGAATGAGACGACCCGCGGCGGCCCGTTACCCGTTCGGAGGCGCCCTGTTTTCCGACGCAAGAATGGCAAAGTCGCGCCCCGCGGTCTTGCCGGACGCGGGCGGAGGACGTGTTCGTTTGCGCGCCCGGTTCGATTTTCGGGCCGTGCTTGAACCTACTCGGGGCGAAAGGGCGGAAATCGTTTTGGTCCGACCCGTCACACCGCGGCACCCACGAGGGTTGCTCGTTCACCCGATGCGGCGCGTTCTCTGCCCTCTCCCCTTGCGAGAGAGGGCCGAAGCGGACGGCGCCGACGGGCACGTATTCGCCCGATCGGGTATCACACCGCGGCGCGGCGGGCGGGCTTGGTCGCGATCACGCTCGGCTCGGCGCAGCCGCCCGCGGTCGGCAGCATCTTCCCGGGGCTGCACCGCCCGTCCGGGTTGAACGCGGTCCGCAGGCGGATCATGTAGTGCAGGTCGTCCGGCGTGAACATCAGCGGCATGAAGTCGATCTTCTCGACGCCGATCCCGTGCTCGCCGGTCACGCTCCCGCCGAGGTTGATACACTCGGAAAGGATGTCGTGGCTGGCGTCGAGTACCGCTTTCACCTGCGCCGGGTCGCGCTCGTCGAACATCAGGATCGGGTGGACGTTGCCGTCGCCGGCGTGAAAGACGTTACAGATGCCCAGCCCGTACTTCTTCGCCGTGGCCTGGATGTGCCGCATGATCTGCGGGAGCTTCGTGCGCGGGACGACCCCATCTTGCGTGCAGTAGCTCGGGTAGCCGAGCCGGCCGATCGTGCCGAACGCCTGCTTCCGGGCCTTCCACAAGGCCATGCGCTCGGCCTCGGTGTTCGCCTTCCGCACCTCGCGGGCCTTGTTCCGTTTCGCGATGCCCTCGATGCGGTCCGCTTCCTCCTGTAGCCCGGCCGCGAGCCCGTCCACCTCCATGATGACGACCGCCTCCGCGTCGAGCGGGAACCCGAACTTGAACGCCGCCTCGACGGCCGAGAGCATCGTCTTGTCGAGCAGCTCCAGGGCGGCCGGGACGATCCCGGCGCCGATGATGTCGCTGATGGTGTTGGTCGCGTCGTCGATCGTCTCGAAAACGCCGAGCAGGGTGCGGTAGGCTTCCGGGTTCTTCGTCAGCCGCACCCACACCTTCGACACGATCCCGAACGTCCCCTCGCTGCCGACGACCGTTCCGACGAGGTCGTAGCCGGGCGAGTCCTCGGTCGGCCCGCCGCACGTCACGACGCGCCCGTCCGGCAGGACGAGTTCGACGCCCAGGATGTGGTTGACGGTGACGCCGTATTTGAGCGTGTGAGGGCCGCCGGAGTTGGTGGCGACGTTCCCGCCGATGGTGCAGGCGCCCTGGCTCGACGGGTCGGGGGCGTAGTGCAGCCCGTGGGGCTTGAGCGCGTTGGTGAGCCACACGTTGACGACGCCCGGCTCGACAACCGCGTAGCGGTCGCGGACGTTCACTTCCAGAATGCGCTTCATGCGGGCGAGGGCGATCATGACGCCCCCGCCGACGAGCACGCACCCGCCCGCGAGGCTGGTCCCGGCGCCGCGGGCGAGGAACGACACCCCGAGTTCGTTGCACGCCTTGACGATGCCGACGATGTGTTCGGTGGTCGTCGGGAAGACGACGACGTTGGGGCGCGTCTTGGCGATGGTGAACCCGTCGCACTCGTAGACGGTGAGGTCGGCGGCGGCCGTGAGGACGTTGTCGGCGCCGACGATGTCCCGCATGCGCGCGACGAGCTTCTGGTGCTCCGCGGCGGGGAGTTCGGGCGCCTGTGCGACGGGAAAGGCGGCGGTGGTGGTCATGCGGGTAGTGTAGCAGGAAGGAGAATCAGAGGTTGACGAGTTGCGCCCAGAGTTCCTTCCGGCGCCGGATGCTCAGCGGGCCGAGCTGGGCCAGTTCGAGCAGGATCTCGCACTTCCGGCGCGTCCGCGCGAGCTCGTTCTCCAGCTCGGTCGTGCCCCGGGGGAGGTCCAACACCTGCGGGCGGCCGTCGGTCGTGAGGGGCGGCGGTCGGTGGGCCGACAGGAGGTGGGTGATCGACAGCGTGTGGCTGTTCCGGTTCAGGTGGGTCGTCAGCGCGCCGATGGCCGCCGGCAGCTCGATCCGCTCGTGCGGGTTCTTGCGCAGCATCCGGTCGCACAGGGCGATCAGGTCGGACGGGGCCGCCGGGTTCAGCTCGCCGACCAGTTGCGGAGTCTCGGACTGGACCGCCCCCATCACCTCGTAGTGGCCCATGCCCGGCACCATGAACGGGTGCCGGTCGGTGAGCGCCTCGTACAGCATAACGCCGACGCTCCAGACGTCCGTCGCGGCGCCCATCAGGCGCTCGTGCCCGGCGATCGCCTCGGGGGCCATGTAGGCGGGCGTGCCGATCACCCCGCCCGCGCCGGTGGCGGCCTCGTTCGTCTCGCGGATGAGGTTGTCCGGGATCGTGTACGACAGGCGGTCGACGACGACCTTCGGGATGTTCAGCTTGTATTCGCGGCCGGGCTGGACGGAGACGATGCCCCAGTCGATGAGGTACGTGTCGCCGAGCTCGCCGACGAGGACGTTCTGGGGCTTGATGTCCCGGTGCCAGAGGTTGCGGTCGTGGGCGTGCTTGGCGGCCAGCGCCACGCACCGGAGCACCCGCACCCGGTCGGCCGGGTCGAGCGCCGGCATGCGGGTCTTGAGGGTTTCGCCCTCGATGTAGCTCATCGTGAAGTACAGCTGGTTGCCTTCGAGGAAGCCGAGGTCGTGAACGGGGATGATGTGCGGGTGCTGGAGCCGGGCGGTGATGACCGCCTCGCGGACGAACTGCTGGACCATCCCCTGGTTGGCCGCGGCCGCCGCGAGCATGACCTTCATCGCCACGAACCGGCCGGAGAGCACCTCCTGAACGAGGATGATTTTGCCCATGCCGCCGGCGCTGAGGTTCTTGATCCAGCGGAACCGCTTGGCCAGCCGGGACGCCGCCTCGCGGCCGACGCCCTGCTGCTCGAACTCGACCTCGTGCGGCTCGAACCCGAACTCCGGGGACGTGGTCGCGCTCGCGGCCGCCGGGTCGGCCTGCGGGCCGGTCAGCCGCGCCACGGTCGCGGTGCCCGTGCCGGGCTCGGGCGGTTGGAACTCGACGGCCTCTTCCGGCGGGCCGGGCTCGGGCGC
>JAFKJJ010000580.1 GCA_017306025.1 Planctomycetota bacterium | reverse complement strand
AGAAGTCGAGGATGTCGTTGATGACGGTCAGGAGGGCCTCGGCCGACGACTTCACCAGCCCCACCGAGTCCCGCTGTTCGGGCGTGAGGTCCGATTCGAGGAGCAGGTCCGTCATGCCGAGGATGCCGTTCATCGGGGTGCGGACCTCGTGGCTCATGTTCGCCAGGAACTCGCTCTTGGCCCGGCTGGCCGCCTCGGCCGCCGCCTGGGCGTTCTTGAGGTCGGTGATGTCGATCCGCAGCCCGACCACCCCGCCGTCCTGGGTCCGGCGCTCGCTGACCCGCACCCAGCGGTCCTTGAGCCGCTGCTCGGTCGGCGCCCCGGTCAGCCGGTAGTTGGCCAGCCGGTCGGCGACCCACTCGTCGGCCGACAGCCCGCTGGCGCCGTGCCCGCCGCTGGCGCAGAACGCGCGCAGGATCGACTCGTACCGCGCGCCCGGGACCATGGCGTGGGCGGCGCCCGCGTAGATCTCCTTGTAGCGGGTGTTGCACGTCACCAGCCGCTCGTCGGCGTCGTACATTACGAACCCGGATTCCAGGCTCTCGATCGCGTCCAGCAGTTGGGTCCGGCTCTGCTGCAGCTCCGCCTCCGCCCGCAGCCGGTCGGAAATGTCCCGGAACGTCACCACGGCCCCGACCGTCGCGCCGCCCTCGTTCATCGGGAACGACGAGTACTCGATCGGGAAGCTGGTCCCGTCCTTGCGCCAGAACACCTCGTCCGAGACGTGGCAGCAGGTCCCGGTCCGGGCCGCCTTGTAGATGGGGCAGTCGCGCTCCGGATACGGGGAGCCGTCGGGGCCGTGGTGGTGGAGCAGTTCGTGCATGTCCCGGCCGACGATCGCGGCCGGGTCGTAGCCCAGGGCCTCGGCCGCGGCCCGGTTCACGAACGTGCAGCGGCCGTCGGTGCCGATCCCGTAGATGCCCTCGCCGGACGAGTCCAGCAGCAGCCGCAGCCGGCTCGTGGCCCCGGCCAGTTCCTCCTCGGCGCGCTTGCGCGCGGTGATGTCGGTGTGCGCGACCACGGCGCCGCCGCGGGCGGTGTTGAGCGGGGTGACGCTGAGTACGAACCAGCGCTTCCGGCCGGGCGCACAGCACGGGTACTCCAGCTCGAACGACGGCTTCGTCCCCGCGAGCACACTCCGGATGCCCTCGGCGACCGCGGCGGACACCTCGTCGACCGGCTCTCGGTCGTCGTGGCACGCGGCCAGGTAGTTCGTCCCGACCCCGCACCGGTCGCACCGGCCCTCCGCGCCGTTTTCGCGCGCGAACCGCTCCCACGCCGTGTTGACGGCGACGATCGCCCCGGTCCGGTCGAGGACCGCGATGTGGGACAGCACGGAATCGAGCACCCCGTGGCACAACTCCTCGCTCGCCCGCAGCGCCTCCTCGTGCCGCTTCCGGTCCGTAATGTCCCGACCGGTCGCGAAGAACGTCGCCCCGTCCCGGAACGCGGTCCCGTCCCACAGGATCGTTCGGCACGAGCCGTCCTTGTGAACGCAGCGGCATTCGAACGACCGGACGGTTTCCCCGGCCGCGACGCGCGCGATCATGGCCGCGGTCGCGGCGCGGTCGTCCGGGTGAACCCGGTCGAGGAACGGGTGCCCGATCAGCTCCTCCCGGGCGAACCCCAGGACCGGTTCCCACGCCGGGTTCACGCGCCGGGTCGTGCCGTCGTGCCCGCCCACCAGGAGCAGGCAGGTGGAGAGCGTGAAGTACTGTTCCCGCTCCTCCTCCGCCCGGCACCGCTCGGTGATGTCGCGCACGACCGCCACCAGGTACTCGCGGTCGAGCCGGATGTGGGTCACGTGGGCCTCGATCGGGAACCGCGAGCCGTCCTTCCGCTGGTGCCACCCCCGGTGGGTCAGGGTGCCGGCGCGCCGCACCTGGTCGACGACCCGGCTCCACGCGCCCGGCGCGCTCAGGTCGGGGTCGAAGTCGGGGACCCGCAGGGTCAGGTACTCTTCGCGCGGGCACCCGTGGGCCGCGCAGCCCTCCTCGTTCACGTCGAGGACGCGGCCCGTGTCGGGGTCGATGACCTCGATCGACTCGTTCACCCGGTCGAGGAGCGCCCGGAACAGGCTCAGGGACTGCTCCGTCCGCCTCCGCTCGGTGACGTCCTGGAACTGGCCGACGAAGTGGACCGGATTTCCGGCGGCGTCCCGCACGAGCGAGACGCAGAGCAGCACCCAGACGGGGCGGCCGTCCTTGTGGACGTACCGCTTTTCCAACTGGTACGTGTCGATCCGTCCCCGAACGGCCCACTCGGCCCGGACCCGGCTGACCTCGCGGTCGTCGGGGTGCGTGAGGGCCTGGAACGTGGTCGCGAGCAGTTCGGCCTCGGAATACCCCAGCATCTCGCACAGGGCGCGGTTCACGCGCAGGAACCGGCCGGTGGGCTCGGCGACGGCCATGCCGGTGGCGGCGTCGTCGAACGCGCGGCGGAACCGCTCCTCGGCCTGCCACAGTTCCGCGGTGCGCTCGCGGTTGCGGGCCTCGACCGTCGCGTGGGCGGCCTCCAGTTCGGCCTCGCGCTTCGCCGTCCGCCCGAGGTCGCGGTCGCTGCTCAGGCACGCGTACACGAGGAACAGGTCCGTGAACACGACCCAGCCGACGTGCTCCAGCCAGCGCCAGCCGCCCCCGGCCGTCGTCCCGTACACCGACTCCGGCCACGCGAGGCCGCGGGCGTAGTGGTCGAGCGTGGTGACCACGAACGCGACCAGCAGCACGCGCCAGTCGCGGTAGAACGCCAGGAACGCGAGCGAGCCGAACACGTGGAAGTGCGTCTCGATCCGCCCGCCGGTGAGGTGGATGAGGAGCCCCGCGCTGAACATCTGCGCCGCGGCGATCGCGAACCGCGTGCTGGTCCGGCCGGGCCGGACCAGCGCGAGGAGCACGGGGGGGGCGACGACGACCCCGCCGAGCGCGACCGCGACCCAGACGTGGGGGTGCGTTCGGCTGGCCGTGCCCGCCCACGTGAGCGGGGAGACGTAGAGGGCCAGGGCGATCATCACGACCCACTGGAACGCGAGCAGCCCGGCGAACATCCGGTCGGTGCGCTGGTAGATCGCCTCGCGGTAGCCCGCGAGCAGTTCGCCGGCCCGCGCCTCGGTTCCCGCAGTTGTTCCGGCCACTGTGGTCCTCCGTGTTCGATCGTTCGTCCGCCGAGAGCCGCGGTGCGGGTTTCACTCGTCGGGGTCGAACAGCGAGCACCCGAACACGGGTGCCGTGCCCTCTCCGCTCCCCGAACTCAGCCACGCGAGCACGGCCCGCCGCCCCCGACCCTCGCCGGTTCGGCCGCGCGCCGGGGTGAGGCCGCCCCGGAACACGACCCGCCCGTTCGGGTCCGCCAGCACCGCGAACCCGGACGTCTCCGCCCCGAACCGGCGCGCCTGAGCGCCGTCCGCGTCCCGCGCCACTTCCGCGCCGGCCAGCCGGGTCGCCGCGTCCCACCCCGCGCCGCGCTCCCAGCCGTCGGGCGCGCCCGGGGGACAAACGAAGAGCACGCGGACCGACAGCTCCGGTGCGGCGCGCATCAGTTCTGCCGCCTCTTCGAAGCTCGCCCGGCCACAGGGGCAGCGGGGGTGAACGAAAACCGTCAGCCGCCAGCGGTCACCGAGCGGTTCGTCCGCCGCGGCCGCCGGCGTACCCGTCGCCCCCGGGGTCGCGTCGTGTCGCTCCCAAAGCCAGAAGCCGCCCAGGGCGAGAGCGAGCCAGACGACCGTCCCGGCCCAAATCGTCGCTTCACGACCCACGGCGGATTCTCCCGTTGCCGGAGCGCCCGCGCGAATCGCGCAAAATGCTCCTGCTGGACCGTAGTTCATGCGGGGCAGGATTCGGGTCCCCTTCGGGGAGAAACCGGACAGCTCCCTCCGCATTGAGGCGGTGCCTTACGGCCGAGGGACGAAAACGCGCGCGCCGGCGAGAACCGACGATTGGAACGGGGCGGCCCGTCGGGTAGGATGCGGCAGATGAGGGTCGCACGGCCCCGGTTCGCCGCGCAACCGGAGATCAGCCCAGATGATGCCCGACCTGGGTCAGCGCCTGACGGCCGCGCTGGACGAGATGCAGTCGCTCGGCGCCAGCGACGTGGAACGCTACCTGCGCGCGCTGCGCGCCACGGACCCGGAACTCGCGGGCCGGCTCTGCGCGCTGTTGAACCTTCCCCGATCGAACTCGGCCGGCCCCACGGCGCTCGGCGCCGAACGGGGTCCGTCGTCCGTCGTGCCGCTCCCCGATCCGGACGTCCGCGGGCCGATCCCGCTCGGGGAACCGACGGCTTCCGTGAACGCGCCCGCGACCGCGAGCTTCCCCCCGCCCGGGCACGAGGGCCGCGGGCCGGCGGGCCGGGGGACGATTCTGAACCGGCACCAGCTGCTCGAAGTGGTCGGCCGGGGCGCGTTCGGGGAGGTGTGGAAGGCGTTCGATCCCGTGCTCCAGAAGCACGTCGCGGTGAAGGTCTCGCGCCCGGACCGGCCGACGCCGGTCGCGGCGTTCCTCGACGAGGCGCGGAAGGTCGCGCTGCTCCCCCGCCACCCGGCGATCGTCCAGGTGTACGACGTGGGCGCGAGCCCGGACGGCTGGTACATCGTTTCGGAGTTCATCGACGGCGAGAGCCTGCGGGACCGCGCCGCCGCGGGCCGGCTCCCGTTCGAGCAGGCCGCGCGGGTCGTCGCGACCGTGGCCGGTGCCCTGCACGCGGCGCACCTGGCCGGGCTGGTCCACCGCGACGTCAAGCCCGGCAACATCCTCCTGGACCGCACCGGCAACGCGTACCTCACCGACTTCGGGCTGGCCGTGCGCGAAGAGGACCAGTCCGCGGAGCGGAGCAAGGTGTCGGGCACGCTCGCGTACATGCCCCCCGAACAGATCAGCGGCGACACGCACCTCCTCGACGGCCGCGCCGACGTCTACGCGCTGGGCGCCGTGCTGTACGAACTGCTCACCGGCCGGATGGTGTTCCGCGCCGCGGACGTGGACGAGTACCGCGAACAGATCCTGCGCCGCGAGCCGCGCCCGCCGCGGGCGATCGACGCGGCCGTGCCGGAGGAACTGGAGCGGGTCTGCCTGAAGTGCCTCGCGAAAGAGGTGAAGGACCGGTACCGCACGGCGCGGGACGTGGCGATCGAACTGGAAGCG
>JAFKJJ010000579.1 GCA_017306025.1 Planctomycetota bacterium | reverse complement strand
CGGGACCACCCGGGCGGCCAGCTCGTCGAACACCGGGATGGTCAGCCCGGTCAGGTGCTGGAACACCGCCGGGGGCTTCCGCAGGTCGGCCAGCCGCGCGATCATCGGGGCGACCCAGGAGGACGAGATTCGTCCCGATACACTACGAATCCGCTGCTATCGTGAATGCGATCTATTGGTCGATTGGTGGCGGAACCCGGGCGCACGCCCCCGCCGACCGTTCATGAGATAGACGGCGGGGCACCCTTCGTTTCCGCGACCGGTTGCGGCGTCCGCGCAACCGCGCCTCCGGTGCGAGGAGACGGGAGAGCCCTGAATCAATGAAGGGCGAACGCGCGTCGATGCGCGCTCTCGTCTTTTCCCGGGCACGATCGGAAACGTAAGTGGAAAATGTGAAAGTGGTGCCGATGTAAATGCGGAATAGTTGCCCCAATAAAGAGAAGCGCCACCGGAGGGCCGGTGGCGTTTGAGGTCTTCGGGGCGGTGCGGCGGTCAGAGCTTCAGCACGCCGGTGCTGTCGCCGAACGCCTTGGCCGGGGCGCCCATCCGCTCGAACAGCGCCAGGAACAGGTTCGTCAGCGGAACCTCCGGCCGTCGGCCGACGACGACGTGCCGGCCGCCCTCGATCGTGCCGCCGCCCTTGCCCACGAGCAGGACCGGCAGGTCGTCGTGGTTGTGCCGGTTGCCGTCGCCGTTGCCGCTGCCGTACATGACCATCACGTTGTCGAGCAGCGTCGTCCCGTTCGGCTCCTTCACGGCCTTCATCTTGCCGATCAGGTAGGCGAACTGTTCCATGTGGAACTTGTTGATCTTGGCGATCTTGTCGAGCTTCTTGGCGTCGTTGCCGTGGTGCGACAGGTCGTGGTGGCCCTCCGGCACCTCGATCATCTTGTAGGGGCGGTTGCTGCCCTCGTTGGCGAACGGCAGGGTGACGACGCGGGTCAGGTCCGTCTGGAACGCGATCACCATCAGGTCGCACATGAGCCGCATGTGGTCCTGGGCGTGCTCGCGCCAGTACTTGTCGTCGTGCTTCTCCGGCGCCGCCATGTTGGGCTTCGGCAGCGGCTTGTTCATCGCCGCCTTGGCCTTCTGAATCCGCTGCTCCACCTCGCGGACGCTCGTGAGGTACTCGTCGAGCTTCCTCTGGTCGCCGCTGCCGAGCGTCGCGCCCAGCCCCTTCGCGTCCTCCATCACGAAGTCCAGCACGCTCTTGTTGTAGAGCTCGCGCCTGGCCCGCGCCTCGGCCAGCTCCTTCGGGTCGGTGCCGAGGAACAGGCGGTCGAACACGGCCTTCGGGTCGCACTCCTTGGCGTTGGGCGTGGACTCGCTCCGCCACGACAGGTTCGCGGAGTACGCGCACGAGTACCCGCTGTCGCAATTACCCGCGTTGAGGCCGCGCTCGATGCCCAGCTCCAGCGACGGGAACCGCGTCCGGTCGCCGATCGCGTTCGCGACGTGCTGGTCGGCCGAGACGCCCACCTTGATGTCGGCGCCGTGGGTCTTGCGGGCCTGGCGGCCGGTGAGGAAGGCCGACATGGCGCGGGCGTGATCCCCCGGGCCGTCGCCGTTGGGGCGTGCCTTGTCGCAGGCCAGCCCGCTGAGCACGTTCACGTGTTCCTTGAACGGGTTGAGCGGTTCGAGCGTGCCCGTCAGTTCCTTGAGTTTGCCCTCGGCCTTCGGCGTCCACTCGGCCATGTTCACGCCGTTGGGGACGTAGAAGAACGCCAGCCGCTTCGGGGCGAGCCCGGCGGCGCCCGTCGCGGCAGGCGCCGCGGCCGCGAGCGATTCGAGGAAGGGCAGGGCGACCGCGGTGCCCAGGCCCTTCAGCGCGGTCCGGCGGGAAATCACCTTCTTCATCGGCAGCGTGCTCCGAAGGCTGTTTGAAGAGCGCTAACCACAGAGGCACAGAGACACGGAGAAGACAAAGAGGATTTCTTCAGAGAATTGATTCTCTCCGGTCTTCTCTGTGTCTCTGTGTCTCTGTGGTTAGTTCTGTATCCGGTGTGCAACTAATCGCTTCGCTTGCCCTTCCGCTTCTGGAAGGGGTCCGATTTCACGACCGCGAGTACCATCGAGGAGAACGAGTCGCCGTTCGATTTCGCGGCCCTCACGACGTCATCGAGGGCACACTTATCGTAATATTCTAACCCCCGGCCCAGTCCGAAGGTAAGCAATTTCTCCGCGAAACATGAGCGGAACTGGTCCGATTTGCCTAGAAGCACCTTCCGAAGTTCGGCCGGGCCGGAAAACTTCAGCCCGCCCGGGAGCTCGCCGGAGGCGTCGATGTCCTTCTTGTTGTCCTGGGCGCGCCACCCGCCGATGCCGTCGAAGTTCTCCAGCCCGAAGCCGAGCGGGTCGAGCTTGCTGTGACACACCGCGCACTTCGGGTCGGCGCGGTGCTGCTCCATCTGCTGACGGAGGGTGCCCCGCAGCTGCCCGACGGGCGGCAGTTCGGGCACGTCCGGGGCCGGCGGCGGGGGCGGGGTGCCGAGCACGTTTTCCAGAATCCACTTCCCGCGCTTCACCGGGCTGGTGCGGGTCGGGTTCGAGGTGATCGTCATCGTGCTGGCCATCGTGATGACGCCGCCGCGGCGCGTGTCCGGGAGCTTCACCTTGCGGAACTCCGAACCCGTCACGCCGGCGATGCCGTAGTGCTTCGCCAGGCGCTCGTTGACGAAGGTGTAGTCCGCGTCGAGGAAGTCCAGCACCGGCCGGTCGTTCTGCACGACGTACTCAAAAAACGCCTCGGCCTCGCGGGCCATCGCGTCGCGCAGCGCGTCGTCCCATGCGGGGAAGAGGCCCTTGTCCGGGCTGATCGTCCGGAGGTTCCGGAGCTGTAACCACTGCCCGGCGAAGTTCTCCGACAGCGCCCGGGCCTTCGGGTCCTTCAGCATCCGCTTCACCTGGGCTTCGAGAACCCCGGGTTTGCGGAGCTCGCCCTTCGCGGCGAGCCGGAACAGCTCCTCGTCGGGCATGCTCGACCACAGGAAGTACGAGAGCCGCGTCGCGAACTCGAAGTCGTTGATCGTGCGGACGTCATTGGGGTTCTTCGGGTCTTCCTCGATGCGGTAGAGGAAGTGCGGCGACACCAGCACGGCCTTCATCGGCAGCTTGAGGGCGTGGTGGAACGCCTCGCCCTGCTTGCTGGCGACGTCGAAGAGCTTCAGGAGCCGGGCCAGTTCGTCGGGCTTGACCGGACGGCGGTAGGCGCGCCGCGCGAACTCGCCGAGTACCTTCTCGGCTGCGGCGCGGGGCTCTAGGCCGGCCCCGGGCCGGGCCACGAGCAGCAACTTGACCGACGGGGCTTCCGGCGGCGCGACCGGGTTGAACGGCCCTTCGATCTCGATGAGTTCCAGGCCGAACTCGCGGGACTTCTTGTTCTCCTTGTCCTCGAACGCGTTGGTGAACGCGACCGCGACCCGCTTCTCGCCGGCCGGGAACTTCGCCCGTGTCTCGTAGACCTTCGCCTTGCCGGACTCGGCGTCCACGGTGAACGTCTTCACGTCCTTGCCGTCGACGCGGATCGTGGCGCTGGGGAAGTCGCCGCCGACCTTCGTTCCCCACCCCTTGAACCGGACGACGTATTCCCCCTCGGCCGGGAAGTTGAACTTCTCCAGGAAGCCGGAGCCTTCCGACGTGAAGACGATCTTGATCCCCGGTTCGCGGGACTTGGCGCTCCGCGGGATGGTGAGGATGTTCTGCGGGCGGAACCCCTGGGTAGTGCGCCTGGGCGGTTCGGGGATGTTGAGGGCGGCCGCGAGGATCTTGTCGGCCGCGGCCATGTACTTTTCGAGCAGGATCGGCTGGAACGAGAGCACGTCGCCGATGTTGTCGAACCCGTAGCCGACGTCGTCGGCGGGGAACTCTTCGGCCGGCTTGAAGTCGACGCCGCACAGGTCGCGGATGGTGTTGTTGTACTCGGCGCGGTTGAGCCGCCGGATGGTGACGCGGCCGGGGTCCTTTACCGTCGAGGGGGAGCAGTCCACCTTCGTGAGCGAGTTCTCGATCCAGTTGATGAAGAACTCTTTCTCGTCCTTGGTGGGCTGCGGCTTGTTCTTGGGCGGCATCTCGCCCGACGCGGTGACGTGCTGCACCGCGAGCCAGTTCTTGCGGTCCTTGCGGGCGTGCGCCTCGCTGACGTACCCTTCGAGCGTGAGCCCGCCCTTGGCCTTCTCGCCGCTGTGGCAGTCGAGGCAGTACTTTTTGATGAACGGCAGCACCTTCGCCTTGAACGCCGGGTCCTCGGCGGGTTCCTTCGCGGGCGGGGCGGCCTTGACGGGTTGGCCGTTGGGGTTCGCGTCGGGTGCGGCCACGCCCCAGCCGACGGTCGCGCAGGCGACGGCGGCGCAGAGCAGCAGGAGCGCGGGTCGCAACGCCATCGACGTCTCCGAAGTGCGCGAGTGGGGCGGGAGGGCTATTCCAGTCCAGAGAGATAGAACCGGGCGGCACCCGATTCAACCAGGTCGGCAGGAGAGAATACCGGGACGGCAAGCGGTCTGATTCAAAATGTAGCAGATTCCGCGGAAAACTCCACGGGTGAAGGAATTATGAGTCGTGCGGCCCACCCCCGCCCGGCTACAGAAGGCACCTGCCGCAAGCACGAACGAAGGGACCGTCTGGACGAAACCGATCGGTCCACGGAACGACCAACTCGTTGCGACCACGGGGGCCGTCTCATTCCGCCCCTGGGTGTCGAGTTGGAACGACAATTTGGGAACGAGATGAATCCGCCCGCCTCTCGTTCCTGGGGCGTCGTTCCCCACGCGACCCAGGGGCGGAATGAGACACGAGGCGTTTGCAGCAACCGAACTGCGGATGCGACCTGCTGCCGCCGTCGCGGCGTCACCCCGACCGGTGGCTCGTGGCTCACGATCCGGTGGGGCGGTTCTTCGCCCCGATCACCGCGCCGCATCCGCCGGGATGCGCTCCACAGCGTCACCGAACTGGAGCGTGCGATCGTGGGGGATCTCCGGGCGCACAACCGAGAGCCGCGATCGTTCGTCCGGACCACGAGCGCCGGTGTCATCCTCAACAAGGTCCGCAAACTCGCCGAACGACTCATATCAAGTCCGGGTGAAGAGTAACGGTCGGGGTCTTTATTGTGGGGCAGGCCGCCGGGCCTGCCTTCGCTATGGCAGGCCC
>JAFKJJ010000578.1 GCA_017306025.1 Planctomycetota bacterium | reverse complement strand
CGTACTCCATCACCAGGCACGGGCCGAGCGGGTCGTCGAACGACGCCTCGATCAGCCCGACCGCGTACGGGTGGTCGAAGTTCCCCATCGAGCGCACTTCGGCCTCGAACAACTGGCGGAACTTCGGGTGCGTGACGACGTGGTCGTGGACCCGCTTGACCACTACGCGGTACTGCGGGTGGTAAATCGGTTCGGCCAGGAAAACTTCGGCGTTGCTCCCGCTGCCGAGCGACCGGAGCAGCCGGTATTTCCCGAGCGCGATCTTGCCGACCATCCGCGCACCCCCGCCGGACCCGCACGCCACGAATCACCCAAAAGTAGGATGCGAACCGCAAACGGGCAACCGACAGAACCGAACCCGGCTACCGATCCGAGCCGGCGGCCCGCGGCGCAACCGGACTTCGGGACGAGCAGAAAATGATCGCGTGAGCCGAATTCCCCCCGATCCAATCGACCTCCCACTTTCGACCCGCTCTGCGAAGGTGCCCGAAGCCGAGAGCCCGTTCACGGCCCCGGCGTCCCGTTCCCCGGATTTCTTGTGGCCCCGGGCGGGTCAACCTGTAACATCTTGTCAACAGGGCATGTATCAAGACGTAACCGTCGCCCCGCCCCACCGCCGGAGGTCACATGGCCCGCCGCCGCGCGTTCACGCTGATCGAGCTCCTGGTCGTCATCGCGATCATCGCCATTCTGATCGGGCTCCTCTTGCCCGCGGTGCAGAAGGTGCGCGAGGCGGCCGCGCGCATGAAGTGCTCCAACAACCTCAAACAGCTCGGGCTGGCACTGCACAACTACGAGGGGGCCAACGGCAAGTGGCCCCCGCTGTACCCCGGCACGGCTCCGAACTCGACGACCTTCGATTACAAGTACACCTGGAGCGTCCTGGCGCAGCTCAACCCGTACCTGGAGCAGACGAACGTCTACAACACGATGGACCTCACGCAGCCGATGTACGACGCCTCCAACAACATCACCGCCAAGAACCAGTTCGCGGTCGTGCAGAAGGTCCCGATCTTCCTCTGCCCCTCGGACAAAGGCGAGCCGGTGAGCAGCGCCTACGGCGTCACGAACATGGGGCCGACCAACTACGTCGCCTGCCACGGGTCGGGCGTCAGCGGCGGCGGGTACGGCTCCCCGGTCTCCGCGGACGGGATCTTCCCGGCCGTGCGCGGGGTCAAGATCACCGACATCACCGACGGCACCTCGAACACCGTCGCCATGTCCGAAAGCGTCCTCGGGGACGGGGCCGAAATATCGCCGACCCAGCCCGGCGACGAGCGGGTGGCCTACAAGTACCTCGGCTACGCCGGCACGCTCCCCAACGACACGAACTGCGCCGGCGCGCCGCAGTCCTGGAACGGCTACAACCGCCGGGGCTTCATGTGGGCCTCCGGCGAGGCCCGGTGCGTCAGCTACAACCACTACTACACCCCCAACTCCAAGAGCTTCGACTGCGTCGCGAACGACCCGACCAACACCTACATCTCGGTCGGCTACCGTGCGGCCCGGAGCAAACACTCCGGCGGCGTGAACGCGCTGCTCGGCGACGGCAGCGTCCGATTCGTTCGCGATTCGATCTCGCTCCCGACGTGGCGCGCGCTCAGCACCCGCGCGAACGGCGATATCGTGGGGAACGAGTGACCATGTCGATCACGACTTCCGCACCGCCACGCCGTGCCCCCTTCTCCGCCGCCACGGCCGCGACGGTCGGGGTCGCGGCCGCCGCCATGGTCGCCACGCTGCCCGGGCGCACGCACGGCCTGGGTCTCGTCACCGAACCGCTGCTCGCCGACCTCCGGCTCGACCGCGTGCCCTTCGCGGCGCTGAACTTTTGGGCCACGCTCATCGGCGCCGCGTTCTGCGTACCCGTCGGGTGGGCGATTGATCGCCTGGGCGTCCGTTCTGTACTGGCCGTGGTGCTCTTCGCGCTCGGCGCGACCGTCCTGGCGATGACCGCCGTCACGTCGACCGGCCGCGTGCTGGAGCTGCCTGCGGCGGACGTGTTCTTCGCCGGGCGTGTCGAGTGGTCGCCGGTCCCGCTCGACCTGTTCCTGCTCGTGCTGCTCACCCGCGGGCTGGGGCAGAGCGCGCTGTCGGTCGTGAGCCTCGCGCTCGTGGGGAAGATGGCCGGGAAGAAGCCCGGCGCGGTGATCGGCGCGTATTCGTTCCTCGTCGCGCTCGGCTTCATGGGAGCGTTCGCGGGCGTAAAGGCCGCGTTCGAGGGGCTCAACGCCGACTGGCGTTCGCTCTGGGCCGGGCTCGGGGGCGTGCTGGTCGGTTTCGGCGCGTTCGCGGCCGTGTTCATGCGTGAACCGGCGCCGGCGCTCGCACCGGAAGATCCGGTGCGGGCCGAAGCAGGCGCCGCGCCCGCGGAGCCGAGTTACACACTGGGCGCTGCACTCGTATCGCCCGGGTTCTGGGTGTTCGCGCTCGCGACCTCGTTTTACGGCATGGTCGCGGCCGGCATGTCGCTGTTCAACCAATCGCTCCTGGCCGAGCGCGGCTTCGACCGCTCCGTGTTCCTGACCATCACCACCGTCACGCCGCTCATCGGTCTGGCCGCGAACCTCGCGGCCGGGTGGCTCGCCACGAAGGTGCGCCTCGGCGTGCTCCTGGCCGCTTCGCTCCTGCTCCTGGGCGCGGCGCTGGCGTGCTTCCCGTACGTCTCGGCGCTCGTAGAGGTGTACGCCTACGCAGCGGTGATGGGCGGCGCGGGCGGCGTGCTCACCGTCGTGTTCTTCACGGTCTGGCGTCAGGCGTTCGGCCCGGCCCACCTCGGGCAGATCCAGGGCGCGGCCCAACTGCTCACCGTGCTCGCGTCCGCGGCCGGACCGCTCGTCCTGGCGGCCGGGCACCGTGCCGCGGACTCTTACGTTCCCGTCGTGCAGAACCTCGCCGCCGTGTCGGCCGCGTTCGCGGTCGCCGCGTGGCTCGTCCCCCTTCCAAACCCCGCGCGAAAGGAAGACGCCGAATGCCGAGCGGCCTACGAGCGCGACGGCTTCGTAGTGGTCCGCGGGCTGTACGAGCCCGCCGAGATGCGCGCCGCGGCCGGGGAGGCCGATCGCCTGCTCGCGGACCACGCTCACCTGAAGTCGGTGAAGAACATGCGGTGCCGGTGGCAGAACAACGTGTTCACCGGCGAATGCACGTTCGAGACGTTCGACCCGGTGATCGACCTCTCGCCGGTGTGCGAGCGCCTCGCGCGCCACCCGCGGCTGCTCGACCTGCTCGCGACGCTCTACGGCGAGCCGGCACGGCTGTTCAAGGACAAGCTCATCTACAAGCCGCCGGGGGTAAAGGGGTACGGGCTGCACCAGGACTGGATCGCCTGGGACGGCTTCCCGCGGAGCTTCCTGACGGTGCTGGTACCGTTCGACGCGGCCGACCGCGACAACGGCTGCACGGTGGTCTATCCCGGCTACCACCACAACGGCCCGCTCACCTCGCAAGACGGCCAATACCACGAACTGCCGGCCGAGTTGGTGGACGAGTCGAAGGCGGTACCGCTGGTGCTCGAACCGGGCGACGTGGCGGTGTTCGGCGGCTTCACCCCGCACCGCTCCGACCCGAACGTCTCCGACCGCTGGCGCCGGCAGTTGTATTTGAGCTACAACGCCGACTCCGACGGCGGCGAACAGCGCGACAAGCACTACCGCGAGTTCCACGCTTGGCTACAGGTGAAGTACGCCGAGTACGGCAAGACTGATACGTATTTCGAGTGAGAAGAGAACTAATCACTTTCGAGTGAGAAGAGGAACTAACCACAGAGACACAGAGAAGACAGAAAGGCAGAGAACAGAGATCTCAAAGAATTGATTTTCTGTCTTCTCTGTGTCTCTGTGTCTCTGTGGTTAGCTCTTCGTGGTTAACCATCTTGGAGACCGCCATGAGCGACCCCGTGCGATTCCACATCTCGCTGAACGTGTCCGACCTGACGAAGTCGGTCGCGTTCTTCCGCACGCTGCTGGGCGTCGAGCCGGCGAAACTGCGGACCGACTACGCGAAGTTCGAGCCGGACAGCCCGCCGCTGGTGCTCTCGCTGGAACCGGGAAAGGAGGCTGGCCGCGGCGGCGCGCTGAACCACGCCGGCTTCCGCCTCCCGGACGCAAAGGCCCTCGTCGCGGTGCAGGAGCGCCTCGAACGCGCCGGGATGCGCACGAAGCGCGAGGAGGGCGTCGAGTGCTGCTATGCGAAGCAGACAAAATTCTGGGCGCACGACCCGGACGGTAACTTGTGGGAGGTGTACACGTTCGACGGCGACATCGAGCACCGCGGCGCCGGTCAGTCGGCGGAAGTGATCCTCGGCGACGCGCTCAAGCCGCGCGAAGCAGTGGTGTGGGAGCACCTGATGACCGATCCCGTGCCGGCCCGCCTCCCGCTCGCCGACGGCACGGCCGACGAGGTGCGCCTGCGCGGCACGTTCAACCTTCCGCTGTCCGCCGACGAGCGGCGCGCGCTGGTCGCGGAAGCGGTCCGTGTGCTGAAGCCCGGCGGCCGGGTGTTCGTTCACGTCCTCGCGGGCGAGAGCCCGGTCGAGAACCCGACCCTCCCGGGGCCGGCCGGTAAGGTGCAGTCCGTGCCGTTCGAGACCGACCCCGTCGCGCTGCTCGAAGACGCCGGCCTGGTCGGGGTGCGGATGCTGAAATTCGACAGCAAGCCGTGTTTCGTGCGGAACGGGGTCGGGATGCGCGAACTTCAACTCGAAGGGTTCGCCCCGGCCGTCGCGACCGGCCCGGAGGTCGAGGTAATGTACAAGGGACCGTTCCGCGAACTGACGGACGACGACGGCCGCGTGTACGCGCGCGGGCGCCGGGTCGTTGTGCCGATCGCGGTCGCCGAACGCCTGCGGGCGGGCGACGGGGCGGGGCAGTTTACCGTGTTCGAGCCGACCGCGGCCCGCGCGGCGACCGTGACCGCGTGCGGGGGCTGATCCCCACGCCACGCTCACCCTTCGCGCCAACCGCAGCCGGGAGCACAATCGCTCCCGGCGCTCGTTTTCTGGTCCCTTCCCTTCGCGACCGCCTTGCAGCCACTTCCCGCACTTCACGCGGTCGGGTATTCTCGGTGTCCGTTTCTCCCACACCGGAGGCCCCATGAACTCTCCCGACCGCCGCACGTTCCTCGCCGGCACCGCCGCGACCGCCGTCGCGCTGGGCACCCCCGCCGTCCAAGCCCGCGGGGCCAACGAGAAGCTCAACGTCGGACTCATCGGCTGCGGCAACCGCGGGCGCAGCATCAGCACCGAGTGCGTGAAGGCCGGGCACAACATCGTTGCGACGGCTGACGTCGCGAAATTCCGACTCGACTGGATCGCCGAACAGTTCGACAAGGCCGGCCAGAAGAGCAAGCCCACCGCCTACGACGACTACCGCAAGTTGCTCGAACACAAGGGACTCGACGCGGTCATCATCGCGACGCCCGACCACCACCACAAGGACTGTCTGCTCGCCGCGATGGCCGCGGACAAACACGCGTACTGCGAGAAGCCCCTGAGCCACACCATCGAGCAGGGTAAGGAGATGGTCGCGGCCGTGCGGAAGGCGAAGAAGATCGTGCAGGTCGGCAACCAGCGCCACAGCGGCGAGCACTGGGCCCGCTGCCGCGAGGTGATCCAGTCGCCCGACTTCGGACAGCTCGTCTGGGTGAAGGTCTGGGACTGCCGCAACTGGGTGAAGAAGGACCCGTTCGCCCCGCCGAAGGACTTCGGCCCCGAGCAGATCAAGGGCATCAACTGGGACGGGTTCCTGGGCTCCGCGAAGAAGTGCCCGTTCGACGCGACGCGGTACTGGTCGTGGCGCTGGTTCTGGGACTACGCCGGCGGCCTGATGACCGACATCGGCGCGCACCAGCTCGACATCGTGCAGTGGCTGGGCGGCATCGAGATGCCCAAGAGCGTCACGGCCAACGGCGGAACGTACCACTTCAAGCACTGGGAAACGCCGGACGTGATCCACGGCGTGTGGGACTACGGTAAGTTCGCCGCGACGTTCGCGGTAGAGTTCATCAACGGCTACGACGGCGTCGGGGCGACGTTCTACGGCACCAAACAGACGCTCGACTGTCAGGCCGAGACCGGCGGCCTCCTGCGGCTGTACGAAACGATCGACAAGCCCTCGCCGCTTCTGCCCGCAAAGGTGATCGGGAAGGTGGTGAACGAGACGCCGCTGCACGTTCAAAACTGGCTCGCGGCGGTGAAGGACAACAAGGACCCGAGTTCGCCGATCGAGCTGGGGCACAAGGTCATCACCGCGGCGCACCTGGCGAACATCGCGTACCGCACCGGCAAGAAGGTGGTGTGGGACGAGACGAAGGAGCAGATCGTCGGCGGGTGAGTCGGCGAACCTTCGCCGACGGCCCGGGTCTTTTCCTGGGACCGCGGCCGTCCCGGCCGCCGGTAGGCGCGCGGTGCAGCGACACGAAGTCCCGCCGACCACAAACACGCGCGAAGCAGCGGCCGGGACGGCCGCGGTCCCAGGGGAAAACCGGCAGGTGCCCATGTCCGAGGAAGCCGCGTTTCTGGCCGCGCTGCGGGCGAACCCCGCCGACGATACCACGCGCCTCGTCTACGCCGACTGGCTCGACGAGCACGGCGAAGCGGCGAAGGCGGAGTATCTGCGGCTGGTGGCCGCCGTCGCCCACGCCGGCGGCGACCTCACCGACCGACCGGAGGGCGGGGCGCTCGCAGCCCTCGCCCCGGCGCTGACCGACGACTGGCGGTTCGCCACCGGCTCCCGGTTCGTCGCCACCCTCTTCGGCTACGCGCACGGGGCGAAGATCAACGCGATCAAACACATCCGCGAAGCAATCGGGGGCGGGCTCGGCGAGGCGAAGGCGATGAGCGAACAGCTCCCGCACCGTCTTCGAGACGGACTCATGTTCGACCGCGCCCGCGAAATTGCCCTCCACGTGCGCCAGGCGCCCGGGGCCGTCGTCGCGGTCCTGCCGACGGAACTGGAAGCCCTCCCGTTCGCCGTGACCTACGACATCGTCGCAGAGTATCACGTCTGGTCACAACCAGAAGACCGTGCGCGTCTGGTGCGAATCGCCCGCGCCGCCCTGGCCGATTTCCTCGTCCGCGCGACCGGCGCGTCGGCCGCCGACGCGGCGAAATCCGCCGAGAGCGAACTCGTCGTGCTCGAACGCGGTCTGAGCATCGACGAGGCGAACGACCGCGTCAGCGCCCTGTCGCGGCACCTGACGTCGATCCGCCGGTCCGCGTACTGGTCCGTGAACGTCTGCACGCGGCACGTTGCCACCGCAATCGAGTGATCCAACCCCGCGGAGTGCCCATGTCGGAAGAATCGGCGTTCCTGGCCGCGCTGAAGGCGAACCCCGCCGACGACCTCACGCGCCTCGTCTACGCCGACTGGCTCGACGAGCGCGGCGAACCGGCGAAGGCGGAGTATTTGCGGCTCATCACGAGCGTCCCGCGCCGCGGCGACGATGTTGACACCTCGTCCGCCGAGGCGACACGCGCGAACGAACTCGGCCTGCCACTTCCCGCCGAATGGAAGGAGGCTGCGGCTGGGCGCTTTGACGTCGTCCTGCTGAATTTCACTGACGTGGTTCGCGGCCTCAAATGCGTCCGCGAATTGTTCGGCGTCGGACTCGGCGACGCGAGGGCAATGATAGAATTAGCCCCGAACCGACTCCTCACGCGGGTGCCGTTCGATTCCGCGCTGAATTACTTTTCTCGACTGACCGAAGGCGCGGGGATGAGTCTCGCCGTTCGCCCGTCCGAGTGCCACGGTTCGCCGCGGGCGGTGGTCTATCAAGTGATCGCCGAGTGCTACCTCGTTCGGGACAAGGGCGGAACTTGGCCCCGCTTCGGCGATGACCTGGCGCGCGACGCGGATGCCCGCTCTGCCCTCACGCGGCTCGTCGCCGACGCATTGAGCATCGGTTCCGACGTCGCGCAGTCGCGCGTGACAGAGTATCGCTTCGTTCTCGCAGACGAAGCGCCCTTTTTCCCGGCCCGGCGCCTCGTCGAGCGGTGCCACTCGCTCTGCACCCGCGAAGAACGATTCGCAACCTCCTGTTACATCTCCGGATGTGTCCGCGTAGTCCCCTAACCCCACCCTCCCCATGTTCATCTTCGAAAAAGCCCCCTTCCCCTCGTGCCACGC
>JAFKJJ010000577.1 GCA_017306025.1 Planctomycetota bacterium | reverse complement strand
CGGGCGGGCGTCGATCACCAGGTTCCGGAACCCCGCCCTCATGACTCGCCTCCGTGCGACCCGGTCCCCCTCCCATGCCGCGATTCCTTCGCGGTCATGTCTCTCTTGTGTTCACCACTCAAACCGTCGAAAGAACGCCTCCTGGCGGTCGACCCAGCCGGTCGAGCCCGCGTGCAGGGCCCGGCGGGCTCGCACCACTTCCGGCCATCGCGCGGCGGCCTCGACGAACGCGCGGCGGAACGACCGCCCGCCCCGGGCCAGCCGGACGGCCAGCCAGGCCAGGTGATTCGCCAGCCGTCGGCCCTTCAGGTTCTTCCAGGCGAAGATCAACGTATTCCGGATCGCCAGGCCGTCGCAGCGGTTCTCGCCCAGCTCCGGGGCGAAGGTCGCGAAGCCCTTGTGATAGGCCACCGATTCCGGGACGTAGTACCCCTTCAGCCCGGCCATCCAGCCGCGGAAGCCCAGGTCCAGGTCCTCGATCCGCCCCGGGAAGTAGATCGGGTCGTACCCGCCGAGGGCCAGGAACCGGAACGCCCAACGGTCGCGGTAGATAGCCGCCCAGACCAGGAACGGGATGGGGATGAACCAGCCGGTGAGCTTGTCGGCCATCGCAGCAAGCTTGGGAATGCGCTCGCCGAAGATGACGCCGGGCAGTTTGGTCTTCGTGGCCCCGTACCACCCGCGGACGTTATCGGGGGCGTCGGGTTTGGGGTCGAAGGTCTCGTGTTGGCCGGGGCCGCCCCACTGGTGCAGGAAGATGACGGCCTTCGCGCGGGTCTTGTGCTTGGCCTTCGGCGCCTCGGCCGCCGCGAGCAACTGCGGGAACGACATGCCGAGCAGCGACGTCCCGCCGACGCGGAGAACGGCCCGGCGAGAGGAGGTGGTGTGGGTCATTGCACATTCCCAGAGTTCACCCGGCGATCTGGTTCGACTCGCTCGGCGCACGTGTCCGCGATGCAATCGAGTACGGCGTCGCGCTCGTTGCGTACGGTTCCGTTCCAGAATCGCAACACCAGGATGCCGTTCGTGGCGAGAAACGCGTCACGTTTGCGGTCGTTCTCTTGGCCTTCTGGTGTTGCGTGAGAGTCGCCGTCAATTTCGACCACGAGTCGCGCACGCACGCAGTAGTTGTCCAGAATGTACGGCCCGAACGGCACCTGCCGGCGAAATTTGAACCCGGCGAGCCGGCGATTGCGGAGCAATTTCCACAGCGCCTTCTCGGCCGACGTCGGCTCCTTCCGCATTTCGCGGGCGAAGCGCCGCAGATTAGCGTTATCGTTCTCCATGACCGATTTCAGTTGCAAAGCCCCCTCACCCGCCTTCGACGCGAAATCGCGTCGAAGGCACCCTCTCCCCGCCGACCGGGGCGAGGGTAGGCACCGCGCCCGACAGCCGGGGCGGCGCATATCGCCGTGCGGAGGCGCAGTGTATTCCCTCGCCCCGCTCGGCGGGGAGAGGGTGGCCGGCGCGTTCACGAACATCGGAGTAAATGAACGAACCCCAACCGCCGGCCGGGTGAGGGGTCTTCTTACCGCCGCAGCAGGAACTCCTTGCTGTTGAGCAGTGCCCAGAGCACGTCCTCCCACGCGGCGCGACGGTCCTTCGCACCGGCCAGCAGTGCGAGCAACTTCTTCGATTCCGCTGCGGTCGGCGGACGGCACAGCGCCGCGAGGTAGAACTCGTCCAGCATCTCCGCATCCGACTTTCCGGCGGATAGCATCTTGCCCAACCGACCGTCCGGGTCGCGAACGAGCGCGTTCATCAGGTCGCCGGTAATCAGTTGGAACGCCTGGAGCAAGCCGGGGTCGTCGTTGCGCTCGCACTCACACGTCAAGAGGCGTTCCGGCTTGCCGAACACCTTCAGGAACCGCTCGCCCATTCCATCGCCGCCGAACCGGCGCCCGGTCTGCGGCGGGGCCGGGATCTGGTTCGCGCGCATCCCGATCGGGTAGCCCTTGAATTGCACCGGAACGCCCGTCACCTGCGCCAGCGCGTCGAGCAGTTGCTCCGCTTCGAGCGGTTGAACCATCGCGTGCGAGTGGTGGAGGTCGTCGCTCATCGTGCCGCGGTCGCGCGTGGTGGCCGCGAGCTGGTACGTGCGGCTCGTCATGACCGCCTTCACGGTCCGCTTCAGTCGGAAGCCGCCCTTCGCGAAGTCGCCCGCGAGCCATTCCAGCAACGGCGGGTTGGACGGCGGATTCGTTAGGCGGAAGTCGTCGTTGGGGTCGACCAGCCCGCGGCCCATCAGGTGCAGCCAGATGCGGTTCACCTGGGCGCGTGCGAAGAACGGGTTGGTGGGTGATGCGATCCAGTCCGCGACCGCCGCGAGTCGGTCGCCGTCGCCAAGATCGGGTGTCGGCGCGCCGAGGAACCGCGGCTTCGCAGTGCCCTTCGTGCGCGGGTTCTGCATCTCTGCCGTGCGGTTCTGCCACACGACCTGTTCGCCGACGAACTCGTGCTTGTCGAGGTCGTCGCGCCGCTTGTTCTCCAACACGCGGTACTCGATCCGTGTGAACAGTGCGGCGAAGCCGTAGTAGTCGTCGATCGTCCAGCGGTCGAACGGGTGGTTGTGGCACCGCGCGCAGCCCACGCGAATCCCGAGGAACACCTGCGCGACCGATTCGGAGCGCTGGAGCGGGTCGCGGATCGCGCGCCAGAAATTCGCCGGCGGGTTGGCGTAGGTGCTGCCGCGGGCGGCCAAAACGTCGCGCGCGAACTCGTTTAGCGGCCGGTCGGCGGCGAGCTGCGCCGCGATCCACCGGTAGAACACCGCCACGCCCTTCTTGTCGAGCGACTTCTCCTCGTTGCGGAGCAGGTCGGACCACTTCTGCGCCCAGTACTCGGCGAACTCCGGCCGCGCGAGGAGCGAATCGATCAGCTTTTCGCGCTTCTTCGGGTCAGCGCTCGCGAGGAACGCTTTCGTCTCCTCGGGGGTGGGGAGAAGGCCGATCGCGTCGAGATAGGCCCGCCGCAGGAAGACGTGATCGGCCGCGAGTTCCGCGGGCCGCAGCCGGAGCTCATTCAACTGTGCGAAGACCAACCGGTCGATCTCGTTGTTCGCGACCGCGCCGCCCGTGTCGGGAACCGGCCGGTTCGGCAAAAATACGATCCGCACCGGTTCGACCTGCGACAGATAGCGGACGAGCAACACAACCTCGCCCGTCTGCTCGCGGAGTACCTCGCCGTCGGGGTTGATCTTCGCAACGCCCACCTGGGTGAACTCGAACGCCGAAAGCGCCGTCACGTCGCGCCTGCTCCCGTCGGAGAAGTGCGCGACGGCCGAGACGCGGAACCGGTCGGCGGGGGCGACCAGGATCTTACTCGCGGGCGTCACAACCAACTTCGTGAGGACCGGGCCACCCGGGGCGTCTCGCTTACAGCCGCGCGAGATCCAGTCACGAAGGATCGCGTACTCGGCGCTACTTTGCGCGAACCGGGCGCCGCCCTCGTGCGGAACCTGCGCGGTTGCCTTCTGGAGAATGAGACTCTCGGCCGGGCGGATGGGGTCGGTACGGCGCGCGAGCATGTCGCGGGTGAGGGCCGCGAAGTCGAACGCGGCGTCTTCGGCCTTCAGCGAGAGCTTCAGCCCGCCCTTGCCGTTGAGGTTGCCGTGACACGCGCCCATGTTGCACCCGGCGCGCGTGAGCACCGGGAGCACGTCGCGTTCAAAAGAAACCTCTCCCGCCGCGGCCGTGACCGGCGATGCGAGCACGACGAGCGCAGCGGGGAACGAGAATCGCATCGGGGCAGCTCCGGAGCGGATCGTTCGCCCTAGTTTACCGCCCGGTCGCGGCCCGGCGAAGAACTATCCGAAGAACCCCAACCGCAACCGGAGGCCCGAAGCGATCAGTCGGCGAGGAACGGGTTCGTGCGCTTCTCGTGGCCGGTGGTCGTGACGGGTCCGTGTCCGGGGTACACGACGGTGTCGTCGGGCAGCGGCCAGAGCACGCGCTGAATGTTCCGCTTGAGCTGCTCGAAGCTGCCGCCGGGGAAGTCGGTGCGCCCGACACTACCACGGAACAGCACGTCGCCGCCGAGCACGGTGACCGGGTTCGTCCCGCGGATCACGTACACGACGTGGCCGGGCGAGTGGCCGGGCACCTCGAACACCTCCAGTTCGATGCCCGCGACGGTGAGCTTTTCCCCTTCGCTGACGAGTTCGTCGGCCGGCGGGCTGGTCACGTCGAAACCGAAGGGCCCGCTCAGGTTCCGCACGGAGTCGGTGAGCATGGGGGCGTCCCCGGCGCCGATGATAATGGGAGCGTTCGGATACGCTCGTTTGAGGAACGTGTTGCCGGCGATGTGATCGCAGTGGCCGTGCGTGCAGACGATGGCCGCGAGCGCGAGGCCGGTCTCTTCGAGCGCGTCGCGGATCGTTTCCGGCTCGAACCCCGGGTCGATCACGAACGCGTCGGTGCCGCTGTCATCCCAGACGATGTAGGAGTTCTCGGCAAACGGTTGCGACTCGATCGTGAGTATCTGAACGGCCATGCGCGTCCCCGCGGAGTGAAGCCGCAATCATATTACACGAAACTGCTCTTCTCCGGTTCGCGTGTGGTCGCTATGTGCCGGCCCAAAGTCTGCGTTACCGGACCGTCGGGGGGAGCGAAGATGCGCGTGAGAACGTGGCTCGCGGGGGCGTGCGCGGGGGTGCTGATCGGCGGTGTTGTCATCGCCCAACCGCCGAAGACAGAACCCGCCAGGGCGCCCGAAGCGCCCAGGATCACGGGCGAGTCACTCTCGACCATGCTCGCGGACGCCCGCACCGCACTCGGCAAGGTCCGCGACTACACCTGCACCTTCACCCGTCAGGAAATGCGGAACGGTACCCTCTCCGGCGAACAGGTCGCCGAAATGAAGGTGCGGTCCGCTCCCGCGGGCGTGTACGTTCGATTCGCCCGCCCCGAAAAGGCCGCGGGGATGGAGATCGCTTACACCGGGACCCGCAAGGACCAGAAGATGCGGTACCGATCGGCTGGCGTCGACGGGAACAAGGGGTTCCGGACGGTCGACCTCGACGACGCGAAGTTCCTCGCCGAGAACCGCCACCCGGTCACCGAGTGGACCATGGCCGCGATCGTCGTCCGCGTGGCGGCGGTCGCGAAGGATTTGGAGATGTTTCTTACGGTCGCGGCTGCAGCGCGGGCGGGCACCTTT
>JAFKJJ010000576.1 GCA_017306025.1 Planctomycetota bacterium | reverse complement strand
GGGTCGGGGCATGCGAGGATGTCATGGCCGCGTCCGTTCGAGGGCGGGGGCTGGCGTGGTAACCGCCATCGTCCCGGACGGACCGGCATTCGTCTACTCACCAACCGACAACTCACCACGCCGCCCTATAAGTTCGCGGAAAGTACAGTCGGGTATCCTCGTACGCCGTTGATGGTGTTCATGCTCCCTTACATCGAGCAGAAGAATGCGTATGATCGTTTCGATTGGTCAATTGGGGCGTATGGTGCGTACGGTGGATCCAATGCAGCGAATGTTCCGCTTCTATATCCAGGGGCTCCCTTCCTTTTCTGCCCTACTAACGCCCTATCGGCAAGTGGTGCACTTATTGAAACCTACATCGGGTGCTGGGGCGCAGATCGCTGGGAAATCGCGTCTACCAAGCCGGCTGTACGCGGTGTATTCGGAGCGAATCTTGCGTCACCGACCACCAAGTCCCCAAAGGGTTGCGCAACGTTCGGGATGATTACGGATGGGCTCTCAAACACGTTGATGTTTAGCGAATACCGGTACGGCCCTGTCTGGGAAGATACGATTGGCCGCTTTATGACATCAATAACGCCGAACTCCACTGATCCCGATATGATGGAAAACTGGTGTAGCGGCACACCACCCCGCGATCTTCCCTGTGTCTCAATCGTAGGTGGCGCTCAGAATAACATTATTGCCGCTCGTAGCCGTCACCTTGGCGGAGTCCAAGTTTGTCTCGCCGATGGCAGCGTGCGATTTGTGCAGAACACCGTTGACCCGACGGTGTGGCGAGCCGCCGGAACAATCGCCGGTGGCGAAGTGACCGGTTCGGATTGGTGATCGTTCCCGCGCACTGAACCCCCGGAGGTCGCCCCATGCGACGCGCGTTCACGCTCATCGAGTTGCTGGTGGTGATCGCGATCATCGCGGTGCTCATCGGGCTGCTCTTGCCCGCCGTCCAGAAGGTGCGCGAGGCTGCGGCGCGCATCAAATGCGCCAACAACCTCAAGCAACTCGGGATCGCGGTTCACAACTACCACAACGTGAACCAACGGCTCCCGCCGCTGTTCGATGGCGCGCACCAGCAGCCGCTGACCCCCGGCGGGAGCGTGTATTACCACCTGCTGCCGTTCATCGAGCAGGAACCCGCCTGGCGCGCCTCCAACGGGTACGGAACGGGGCGCGAGGTTATCATCAACGACTTCCCCCTGTTCCACTGCCCGTCGGAATCGACGTTCTCCCGCTGGCCCTACGGAACCGTTGATTACATCTACTGGTCGGCGTACACGAACTACGCGGCCAACTTTCAGGTGTTCGGTGATCCCGCGGCGGGCGAGGTTCCGCAGAACACGCGCGGCCGACGTACCCTCGACAACGGCTTCCCGGACGGCACAACCAACACCGTGATGTTCGCGGAACAGTACGCCTACTGCCCACTCCCCGACTCGCACCCGATGGCGGCACGGCTCACGCCCATCAGCATCGGACTACGCCGGTGGTTCTCGGGCAGTTGGGCCGATGGGTCGATCGGGCACGCGCCGTGGTTCGCCTACGGGAACGCTTCGGGCACCACCGGATACGTTACGAACTTCATCGGCTATACCGGCCGCGTGGGCAACGCGGCAATGTTCCAACTCCAGCCGAAGCCCGAGAGCTGCGAGGTCCCACTCGCTCAAACGCCACATTCCGCGATGCAAGTTTGTCTGGCCGACGGCGGCGTGCGCGCGGTATCCGGCGCGGTCAGCCCCGCGACGTGGTGGGCCGCCCTCACCCCGGCGCAAGGCGAAGTGCTCGGCAGCGACTGGTGAGTTCGCGCCTCCGGGACAAGCACTGACGCGACCGGCCGGGTCGCGAATCCGCTCGCGCGTCACGCGGTTGTGTGGGGCCTTCGCGTTCCAGCGCCGCCACGCGGCCGCCTGCCGCCGGCGGGTCAGCACCGCACGCCACAGCGACCGGAGTTCGGCGAACTCCTCGAACGAGCAGGGGTGAAAGCCCCAGCGACTCTTGTGCATCTACGTCACGACACGTCCCCCTTCAACACACCCGGCGGACCGCCCCGCGGCGCAGGAACGTCCTGCGATTCCGACGCGGAAAGCAGATCCGAACGAGTTAAACACGGGTATCGAGCGAGAACCGCACGCCGATCGGCGCGCAGCGCTTCGGTGGCAAGCGCGGTCGCCTCGTTGGCGCGGTCGGGCTCACAGAAGAGCGAAAAGCGTATGCCGGCGCGTTCGAGCCGGTCGGCGGCCGCGAGCAGTTCGCGCTCGGACGCAACGCGGCACAGAACGAAGTGCGGGTGAGGTTGTTCCGCGGGAAGAAACGAGCGAGCAGCTTCGACGGCGGCGTGAGCCGCCTGAACCGCGATCTGCGCGGCCGGAAGGTCGCGCCGGACGAGAATATACAGGTGAGAAATCTAGGCGAACGGGGCGTGCATGATTCGGGCACCGCTTCGGATCAAAACTGTTGCTGCATACTACGCTCGCGAAGCTCCGCGGTTCAAGAGAATCAGCCGCGAATCGAAAGAATTACGCGCGGGCGGCTGTAACCTGAGCCAGAAGCCACTTCGCGAGGGTTCGTCATGGGTCAGCCCGCAGCGCGCCTCACCGACATGCACACCTGCCCGATGGTGACGGGCGTCGTTCCGCACGTCGGCGGGCCGATTTCCGGTCCGGGTGCCCCCACGGTGCTCATTGGCGGTCTGCCCGCGGCCCGGGCCACCGACATGGCGGTTTGCGTCGGCCCACCGGACACACTGATTCCGGGATCACCCACGGTTCTGATCGCCGGAATGCCCGCGTCGCGCATGGGCGACAGCACCGCCCACGGCGGCGTGATTATCCTGGGCTGTCCGACCGTGTTGATCGGCTGATAAAGCCGCCACGGATGAACACAGAAGACACGGATCAAGGCAGAAGAGATGACGTCCCTCTTCTGCCTTGATCCGTGTCTTCTGTGTTCATCCGTGGCTCATTCTTCGCCTTACTCCACCGTCACCACGAACTGCGACTTGTCGTCCACGTCCACGCTCACCGCTCGCACCGGTTTCCCCTCGGCCATGCGCGTCAGCACTTCCGTCGAGATCAGCGTGAGCACCGTGCCCGTGATGATGTGATCCGCATTGCGGGCGCCCGAGTCCACGTCCTTGCAGCGCGCCGCGACCGTATCCACCACCGCCGGCGTGTACGCGAACGTCGCCTTGTAGTTCGTCTTCAACCGCTCGCCGATCTGCTTCAGCTTCAGTTCGATGATCTTCTTCAGTACCGTGTCGCCGAGCGGGTAGTACGGGATCACCTTCATTCGGCCCAACAGCGCCGGTTTGAACGCCTTCAGCAGATCGGCCTTGAGCATCTCCTCCATACCTTCTGGCGACGGGGCGGTGTCGGGGTCGGCACACGCCTTCATGATGGTGTCCGTGCCGACGTTCGACGTGAGCAGGATGATCGTGTTCTTGAAGTTCACGTCCTCGCCGTCGTCGTTCTGGAGCACGCCCTTGTCGAACACCTGATAGAAGATCTCCTGCACGCTCTCGTGCGCCTTCTCCACCTCGTCGAGCAGCACGACGCTGTACGGCCGGTTCTTCACCGCGTTCGTGAGCACGCCGCCCTCGCCGTAGCCGACGTAACCCTTCGACGTGCCCACGAGCCGCGACACCTTGTGCGACTCCTTGTACTCGCTCATGTTCACGATGACCATGTTGCGGTCGCCGCCGTAGAGCAGGTCGGCGAGGGCCATCGCGGTTTCGGTCTTGCCCACGCCCGACGGCCCGGCGAGCAGGAACACGCCCTGCGGGCGCCGCGGGTCGGCGAGGTCGGCGCGGGCGGTGCGGATGCGCTTCGCGATCTCCTCCAGCGCGTGCCGCTGACCCACCACGCGCTCTTCGAGCTTGTCGGCCAGTTTGAGCATCGTCTGAACCGCGTCGAGCACCATCTTGCCCATCGGGATGCCGGTGAGGTTCGAGACGACCTGCGCCACCGCCCCGCCGTGGACCACCGGGTACACGAGCGGGCTCTCGCCCTGCACTTTGACGAGCATCGCGTTCAGTTCCGCGAGCGCGAGCTTGTCGGCCTCCGGAGCGTCGGCGCCGGTTTTCTCGATCGCGGCGCGCTTCTCGCGGATCTTCGTGACCAGCTCCTTTTCCTTCGCGAGTTGCTCTTCGAGAACGGCCTTGCGGCTCTCGGCGACGTCCTTGCGGCTCTTGAGATCCGCGACCCGCTCCGGGTTACCCGCGGACACGCGGCCCTCGCGCTCCAGGAACTCGATTTCGGTATTGAGGTGCTGAAGCTCGCGGTTGGTGTCGTCGAGTGCCGGCGGGGTCGCGGTCTGGCTCAGCGCGACGCGGGCACAGACGGTGTCGAGGAGGCTCACCGCCTTGTCGGGGAGCTGACGGTCCGGCATGTACCGCACCGACAGCCGCACCGCGTCAACCACGGCTTCATCGAGGATGCGGACCCTGTGGTGCTTCTCCAGCATCGGCACGAGCCCGCGGAGCATCCGCACCGCCTTCTGCTCGTCGGGCTCGTCCACCTTCACCTGCTGGAACCGCCGCTTGAGGGCCGCGTCCGTCTCGAAGTACTTCTTGTACTCCGCAAAGGTGGTGGCCGCGATCGTCCGGAGTTCGCCGCGGGCGAGCGCGGGCTTGAGCAGGTTGGCCGCGTCGTTCTGCCCGGCCTGACCGCCGGCGCCGATGAGCGTGTGCGCCTCGTCGATGAACAGGATGATCGGCACCGGCGACCGCTTCACCTCGTCGATCACCGACTTCAGCCGGTTCTCGAACTCCCCCTTCACCCCCGCGCCGGCCTGAAGCAGCCCGAGGTCGAGCGTGTGAAGCTGCACGTTACGGAGCGGCTCCGGCACGTCGTCGGCCGCGATCCGCATCGCCAGGCCCTCGACCACGGCGGTTTTGCCCACGCCCGCCTCGCCGGTGAGGATCGGGTTGTTCTGCCGGCGCCGGGTGAGGATGTCGATCACCTGCCGGATCTCGGCGTCACGGCCGATGACCGGGTCCATTCCGGCTTTGGCCTTCGCAGTGAGATTGACGGTGAACTGGTCGAGCGCCGGCGTTTTCCCGCCCACGCGCGGCGCGGCCGGAGCGCCGCCACCCGCGGCCGACGCGACCGCCGCCGCGGCGGCCTCCTGGCCGTTCTCCTCGCTCTGGGTGTTCGGCAGCACATCGCGGATGTCGGCCGCGAGCTTCT
>JAFKJJ010000575.1 GCA_017306025.1 Planctomycetota bacterium | reverse complement strand
AATTGCCCAACCGCACGTGTGGTCCGCTCGCTCCGCGAGCGGACCACACTAAAACCGAAAGCTCAGTCCGTCGTAAGCGGGCTCGACGCCCGGCGGCAGCGATTTCATCAGTTCGTCGTAGTCCATCGTGTGCGCCATGTGCGTGAAGTACGCCCGCCGCGGCTTCACGCGCTCGATCGCCTCCAGCGCCTGCTCCAGGCTGAAGTGAGACGGGTGCGGCTTGCCCGGCCGCAGCGCGTCGATCACGAACACGTCCAGCCCCTCCAGGAGCGGCCAGGAGCGCTCGGGAATGCCGCTGACGTCGGTGCAGTACGCGACGTTTCCGATGCGGAAGCCGAACACGTCGAACCGCCCGTGTAGCAGCGGGATCGGGGTGAACCGTTCGCCCAGCACCTCGAAGGGGCGCTCGTCGATGCGGCGGAGTTCGAGTCGCGGCACCATCCCAACGGGCAGTTCGGCATTGGTGGGGTCGAACGCGTACGCGAACACCCTCCGGATCATCGCTTCCACTTCGTCGGTGCAGTAGATCGGCAGCGGCCCTTTGAGCAGAACCGGAAAGAGGCGCAGGTCGTCGAGACCGAACAGGTGGTCGACGTGGTAGTGCGTGTACGCGACCGCGTTGACCAACTTCACATTTTCGCGGAGCAGTTGCAGCCGGAGTTCGGGCGTGGTGTCGATCAGCACGTTGCCGGCGGGCGTGCCGATGAGCACGGAGCAGCGGTAGCGGTGGTTCCTGGGGTTGGTGGAGGTGCAGACGTGGCAGTCGCACCCGAGCATCGGCACCCCCACGGAGGTGCCGGTGCCCAGGAACGTGAAGGTGCGCGTGCCGGCGTGCGGGTCGAGGTCTCTCACGCCGCTATTTCACCGGCCGCGGCGGTTCGCGACAAGGGGAACCGCCGCCGGGCGGCTCAATACTCCTCCATCGGCGGGTGCGTGTCGTGGAGGTGGATCTGCTTGTAGCCGCCGGTGGCGACGAAGTACACGATCAGCAACAGGAAGCCGACCGCCAGCGCCGCGGGTACGAGCGCCGTCACCTCAAGGGCCGATTTCCCGCCCACGACGTTCGCCTCCTCCACCCGCGGCTTGTCCTCCGCGGCGTAGCCCTTCGCGGCCTGCCACCACGCGTTGAGCTTTTCGAGGTTTTCGTCCTTCTTGCCGGCGGCCTCCACCTTCGCGAGGTCCGCGGCGAGCTGCTCGCCGTTGTCCATCAGCACGCCCTTCTTGGCGCCGTCGAGCCCGACCGCGTGCGGGAAGATGCCGGGGATCGGGAACGCGTTCTCCTTGTCCGACTTGTACCGCTCGTACGTGCTGGGGCTGGTCGCTTCGAGTTTCTTGCTCGCGTAAAGGTCCTGCTCGAAGCCGATGCCGGGGCCGCCGAGCAGTCCCGCGGAGATCATCCCGATGCCGCCGCTGAGCCCCAGCGCCAGCGCGCCGCCCTTCGGGAACCGCTCCGAAATCACGCCCAGGAGCGTCGGCCAGTAGAACGTCTTGCCGATCCCGTACACCGTGACCGCGAGCATCCACGGCCACGTGTCGCTGGTGAACCCCTGGCCGAGCATCCAGAGGCCCGCGGTGCCCAGGACGGCGCTGGCGAACAGAAGGCCGATGGGGTTGATCCGTTCGACGATCGGGCCGGCGAAGAACCGGAGGGCGAACATCATGATGTTGGTCCACATGAAGGCCATCAGCGCCTTGTCGGGGCTGGCGAGCACGGCCTTCGTGATGTCCACGATCCAACTGTCGGTGCCGAGTTCCACGTACCCGACCAGCGCGTGCAGGAGGAACAGGAAGATCAGGATCGGCGAGACGATGCTCACGGCCATCGTGCCGACCGACACCCCGGACGCCTTCGCCTCCGAGTGGGGGAACGTCCGCCCGAACATCATCGCGCCGTAGAGGAGGACCGGCAGCAGCACGATGCCCCAGCGGATCTGCCACCCGATCCCGCCCACCTGGTTCAGGGCCAGGCCCACGCCCGCGCCCAGGACCAGACCGCCCGGCCAGCCGGCGTGCAGGATGTTCAACCAGTGCGTCTTGTTCTTGGGGAACAGGGTGGCGGTGAGCGGGTTGATGACCGCCTCACAGGTGCCGTTGGCCAGCGAGAACGTGAACTGTCCGATGAAGAGGCACCAGTACGCGCCCTGTTTCCCGCCGCTCTGGAACGCGAACGGGGCGGCCAGCGTGGTCAGCACCGCGGTCAGGTGCAGGAGGAAGGCCACCCGCATCAGCTTCCCGTACCCGAACAGGTCGGTGAAGAAGCTGAAGAAGATGATCGCCACGCCGAAGCCGGCCAGCCCCATCCCGGTCACTTCGCCGAGTTCGGTCTGCGTGAAGCCGTAGTCCTTGCCCCAGTTCGCGATGATGTCCGAGCGGATGGAGAACCCCATCCCGGCCGCGATCAGGGTGAAGAAGCTGGCCCAGAACAGGACCTTTTCGTTCGTCCCGGGCGAGCCGCCCGGCGGTGGTGCGGCGGGAGAGGTCGTGCTGCTCACTGAGCAACTCCGTGTCTTGAAAGGGTGATTGCGAGAGTAACGGCGGGTGCCGGGCGAGTGTAGCAGCCGCACGCGCGGTCTTCCAAGGAAAAAGGGCGCTCCGCGCGCGGCGCCGCGCTACCAGCGAACGGCGCAGGTGCGCCTGTAGCGGTGGTTCCGGTGGTCCGGGCGGGCGGCGCGAGGTGCGCGGCTTCCTGCGAAAACTTCTGGAGTCGTGATCGCGACCCGTCCGATGACCTGAGCGTGAGATCGGCCGCGCCGGGAGCTGTTGCGTGACGCAAGAACTCAACGTCCTCGCCCTCATCAAAGGCGACGAGCGGTTCATATTCGTCTACGACGACGGTAGCAAGGACGCGCTCATCGCGGACATCCGCGACAAGGCCGCCGACCCCGCGGTCGCGCTCAACTGGTTCGACGCGTCCGTGCTCACCGAGCGCGTGCGGAACCCGCAGGCCGAACCCAACCCGGCCGATCTTCTGGGCGACTGATCGGCCCGCTCCGGGACCCACAACTTGACTCTCGAACAGGGGCTGGCCGAGTTCCTCCAACACCTCGGCCTCGAAAAGAACGCCTCCGACAAGACGGTGAAGTCGTACCGCGAAGACCTGACGCAGGCGCTCGCGTTCGCGCGCGAGCGGCTCAAGAAGAAGCAGGTCGACCCGGCCGACTGGACCGTCCGCACCGTGCGCGCGTTCGTCGCCTGGCTCCACGAGAAGCAGTACGCGAAGACCACCATCGCCCGGCGCCTCGCGGCCGTCCGGTCGTTCGGCAAGTACCTCTGCCGCGAGGGCGTTCTTGAGCAGAACCCGGCGCTGGGGCTCCGCGGCCCGCGCCAGGAGAAGAAGCTCCCGCACTTCTTGACCCTCGCGGATATTCACAAGCTGCTGGCGGCGCCTGCCGAAACGACCTGGGCCGGTCGGCGCGATCGTGCCATGTTGGAGACGCTCTACGCGTCGGGAATTCGCGTATCAGAGTTGGTCGGACTGGACCTGACCGCCGTTGACTTGGACGATGGTGTTATCACGGTTCGGGGCAAAGGAAAGAAGGAGCGGCTGGCGCTCCTGGTGCCGGACGCGGTCGCCGCGGTCCGCCGCTGGCTCGATGACCGCGCGGCCGTCCTCCGGGAGAACGGCCGGGAAACGCCCGCGGTGTTCCTGAACAGCAAGGGCGGACGGCTGACGACTCGCAGCGTCGGTCGGCTCCTGGCGAAACACCTGAAGGCGGCCGGCCTGGACCCCCGAACCAGCCCGCACACGCTGAGACACAGCTTCGCGACCCACATGCTCGACGCCGGGGCCGACATCCGCGGGGTACAAGAGCTCCTCGGCCACAAGAGCCTGGCGACGACACAGGTTTACACGCACGTGACCACGCAGCGCCTCCAGAAGAGCTACCAGAAGGCCCACCCCCGGTCGTGACGATCCGGGTTTATCGCGGGGTGGCAGGAGCGGTCTTCGGGTTGGGTTTCGCGTTCTCCCGCCGGGCGAGCGCGGAGCGGCTAGTGTCGTTTCGCACCAGGGGTTCGCTTCATGCGCCGTCCCGTCGCACGATCGCTCGTGCTGTTTCCGCTCGTAACCGCGTCGGCCCTGTGGGTCGCTCAGCCGGCCTTCGCTCAGCCGGCCCGTTCGACACCGGCCCCCGCGGTTGTGTGGCGGACCGACTACAACGCCGCACGCAAGGAGGCGCAGGACAAGGGGCTCCCGCTCCTCGTCGTCATCGGAACGGACGACTGCTTTTATTGCCGTAAATTGGAGGGCGGTCCGCTCAAGGACGCGACCGTCGCGACCATGCTCGCGGGCGGGTTCGTCCCGTTGAAGCTCAACGCGACCCACAACCCGGAAATCGCCAAGGCGCTGAAGGTGCAACTATACCCCACGATGGTGCTCGCGGCGCCCGACGGGAAGATCCACGCGTTCATCGAGGGGTACGTCGAGGCCGACCGGCTCGCCGAGCAACTCAAGCGGACCGCCAACGCGGCCGCGACGGCGGACTGGGCCGCGCGCGACTTCAACGAGGCGTCGAAGGCGCTGGCCGCGAGCGATTACCCGCGGGCGGTCACGCTCCTCAAGGGGATCGTGAAAGAGGCCGGCGACAAGCCGGTCGGGGTGAAGGCGAAGCAGATCCTCGACGACGTGGAGAAGGTCGCGGCCGGGAAACTCGCCCGCGCGCGGCAGTTGGAGGAGCAGGGGCAGACGCAGGAGGCGATGGACGCCCTCGCGGACACGGTGAAGCAGTTCGCGGGGACGCAAACCGCCTCCGACGCGGCGATGCGACTGGCGGGGCTGGCCGAGAAGCCGGAGGCGGTCGCTCGCAAGCGGGCGCGGTTGGCCCGCGACCTGCTCGCCGAGGCCCGTGCCGACTTCGGCGCCGAGCGCCTGTACGACTGCATCCAGAAGTGCGAGCGGCTCGCAACTGCGTACGCGGACCAACCCGAGGCAAAGGACGCGAACGCCCTGCTCGCCGACATCAAGGGCAACCCGGAGCGGCTGGCAAAGGCGTGCGATCAGATGAACGACCGCACCGCGGCGATGTACATGGCGCTGGCGGAATCGTGGACGAAGAAGGGGCACCCTGCCGAGGCCGCCGCGTGTCTGAAGAAAGTGATGGCGCTGTGCCCGGACACCCGTCACGCCGAACTGGCCCAGGCGGAACTGCTCCGGCTCCAGAGCAAGACGACGCCCGCGGTGCCGGCGGGGCTTACGAAACCTTGATCTCGGAGTCGAAAGTCAGAAGGTCGAAAGTCGTAAAGTCGAAGACCCGAGCCGATTCGGGTCTTCG
>JAFKJJ010000546.1 GCA_017306025.1 Planctomycetota bacterium | reverse complement strand
GGGGCAAGAAACCGGGCTGGATGGTCTTGTACGTCGTCTTGGCCGCGTCCCAGGTCGCCTGGGCGAAGGGGGCGACCGGGGGCTCCGGCGCCAGCGGCCCGCGCAGCTCGACGTGGCCGTCCACGAAGGAGACCATCGTCAGGCCGTTCCACCAAAACGGGGAGAAGACGACGCCCGAACTGGCGGTGGCCTGCGTGTTGCTGCCGTTCGGGATCAGGGGCGAGCCGAAGATGCAGGACCCTTGCTCCGTCAGCCCCCCGCTCGAATTGAGCAGGAGGATCTCCGCGAACATGTAGGTCTGGGAGGTCGCGGCGATGGTGGCGATGGTCCGGCCCTTCACCGGCGCCTTGACCGTGAACGATTGTGGGCTCGCGGGGCTCGCGAGCAAGTTCCGGTTGAAGGCGTAGCCCCCCGTCGCGCCCAGGAAGACGAGGGAGACGGAGGCCTGGTTCGCCTCGAACTTCGGGGACACGTTGATCTTGTTGTTCCCCTCGTAGTAGGGGCTCAGGATGCCCTGGTTCGGGTCCACCGACGCGACCTTGAAGGTGGAGGGGTCCGAGGTCGCGTAGCCGAACGGGTACTTGGCCTGGAGGAAGTCCGGGGTCTGGAGCTCGTAGACGTGGGGCAGGACCCCGTTGGCGGACTCGAAGTTCATCGCGGCCAGGGTGAGCTGCCGCATGTTGTTCTGGCCCTTCGCCCGGGAGGCGGCCTCGCGGACCTTCTGGACGGCGGGCAACAGGAGCCCGATCAGAATGGCGATGATCGCGATCACGACCAACAGCTCGATCAGCGTGAAGCCACGCTTGTGCAAGGCGGCGCGCACGGGTTCGCTCCTTCTCACCGGGTCGGGTGAGGTGGTCGGGACCCGCGGACCTGTGGCGCTGGGACGGGGCGGCGGCCGCACGCGCGGCGCAAGGTGAAGACCGGCCCGTTCGGCGGCCCAGGCCGGGGCCTCGAACGACGGACGTGCCGACGGGCAGGTCTTCTGGCTCACGGCTCGTAACGAACTTCGGGCGGCCTTCCCGCGCTTGCGCAGTGGCAGTTACCCGAGGTTCTGGCCGAACACAGCAGCGGCCCTGCGCCGGAATCGCACCGGCTTCCCTCTTCGTCCGTGACGATCCTTCCGTCACGGAACCCGTCGAGCGACCACTAACATACCGGCCGCCGTCCGCGCGTCAACGCGCGGCCCGCGACTTGCTCCCCGTCGGGTGCGGAAGTGCTTTTGGTTCTTCAGGGTGCGACCGATGGCGACGAAAAAGAAAGCTCCCCAAAAGCCCGCGGCCCCGGCGCCCGCCGCGCGGTCGACCCGACCCGGCAAGGAGCCGTTCGACATCGAGAAGGCGGTGTCACTTCTTCGGGAAGCGGTGGCACCGTACCCGAAGGCCGCCCTGTTCGAACTGGCCGGCGAGGGGCACACCTCCGTCTTCGAGATCCTCGTCGCGTGCGTCATTTCCATCCGCACGCGCGACGAGGTCACGCTCCCGGCGTCGCGCCGGCTGTTCGCCGCGGCCCGCACACCGGCGGAGGTCGCGTCGCTGTCGGTGAAGCAGATCGAGCGGCTGATCTACCCCTGCACCTACCACGACGTGAAGGCGAAGACCGTCCGCGACATCGCGGTCGGTACGGTCGAGAAGCACGGCGGCACGCTGCCGTGCGACGCGGACGCGCTGATGGCGTTCAAGGGGGTCGGCCCGAAGTGCGCGCACCTGGCGCTGGGCATCACCTGCGGCACGCTCGTGACCGGTGTGGACGTCCACGTTCACCGGGTCACGAACCGGTGGGGCTACGTGGCCGCGAAGACGCCGGAAAAGACGATGGAGCAGCTCCACGAGAAGCTGCCGACGCGCTACCGCGTGGAGATCAACGCGCTGTTGGTGCCGTTCGGCAAGCACGTCTGCACCGGCGACCGGCCGAAGTGCTCGACCTGTCCGTTACTGACGATGTGTCAGCAGGTCGGCGTGACCGCGCACGACTGACGGCTCTGTAGGGGAACGGTAGTGCGGCTCGGTCGTGGGGCAGGCCGGGCGGCCTGCCCCACGATAAAAGACCGCGACATCGTCTCGATTCGCAAACCCGAATCCGAGCGCGGCCTCACCGCCGGGGCATCAGGCCGGGAACGACCGTGATCCCGCCGGCGCCGATGTTGATGCCCGGCATGGTCATCGCGCCGGTGCCGCCGGCCGGGTACACGCCCGAGCCGTAGTACCCGCCCGAATAGCCCGCCGGGTACACGCCCGAGGGATAGTAGCCCGACCGGTACGTGCCCGAATAGCCCGCCGGGTAGATGCCGCTGCCGTAGTAGGGCTGCGTCGTGAAGCCGCCGAGCGTTGGGACGGACCCGGGGGCGTAGTAGTGGCCGTCCGTGCCGAGGACGTAGGTCTGGCCGTCGGTGGTGCGGATCGTTCCGCTCTGCGCGCTCATGGACGCGAGGTCGGCGACCCCGGCCGCGTAATTGCCCTGAATGAACGAGCCGGCCGCCGCGCCGTACACGCCGCCGGGCGAGCCGCAGCAGGAGCCGCCGGAGTACCCGTAGCCGTACATCGGCGCCGCGGCCGCCGCGCCGCCGCAGCCGCCACAGGACGAATTGCCGCCGCGCTTCCGCTTGCCGATGGCGGAGGCGTCCGCGGCCACCGCGGCCGTTGCGACGATCGTAAGGGCGAACAGAGTCAAGTTGCGCATCGCGATCCCTCACAGTGTGGCGGGGCGGGCGAGCCGACACTTGGCCGCCGGAAGGGGCGCCCCGCGGGCCGTGAATGCGTGCAACACTTGCGCCCGGTTCTCCACAAAATTCGCCAATCGCGCACATTCCCGACGCACTGAAGTGCGCTTAAACGCCCCGCGGTGCCGAGCGGCCGGAGGAGCTCGGACCAACAGGTGCCGCTTGCCGGCGCTCGCGTTCAGAAGTGAGCCGTTTCGCGGCAATTCGACCGTGCGCCGGCGTCACGCGCGGCGCGGGCGGTTGAACTTGCTGTCGATGTCCTTCCGGAGACCGATCGAAAGGCCGCCGCGCGGGAGCCCGAGGTGCCGCAGCGCGCGCCAGTACCGCGTATCGAGGAACGGGCGCAGCCCCGCGTCGCTGATCGAGTTGCTTTCCAGATCGAGGACCTCCACCCGGTTCAGGTGCGGGGCGTTCGCCAGCGCGCGGCACCCCTCGTCGCCGATCCCACAGTCGGCCAGCCGAAGGGCGGCCAACTCTTCCAGGTGCGGGCAGCCGGCCAGCACCCGCGCGCCGTCGTCGCCCAGTTCCTTGTTGTGGCCGAGGTCGAGTTCGGTGAGCCGCACCGGTCCGGCGTCCGGCCCCTGCGGGCGCGTGAAGATCGTCTGCAGCGCGGCGGCCTTCAGCCCGTTCGCGCAGAGGTCGAGCACCGGCACGCCGAGCAGGGCGCAGGCGCGGCCCAGCGAGAGCAGCCGCGGCAGCCCGACGTCGTTGTGGGCCAGCCCCAACCGGTAGAGCGACGCGAGCCGGTCCGACCCGGCGACGGCCTCCGCCCCGACCGGTCCGAACCGGTTGTCACGGAGTTCCAACCGGCAGACTTTACCGAGGTGCGACGACGCGGCCAGCGCGCGGGCGCCGGCCTCGCCGATCTCGTTCTCGCTGAGGTCGAGTTCTTCGAGGTTCGTCAGGTGCGGCGACCGCGCGAGCTGCTCGGCCGCGTCGTCGCCGAGCCGGTTGCGCGTGAGGGTTAGCCGCTTCAGCCCCGCGAGGTGTTCGGACCGCGCCACCGCCCGCGCCAGCGGCTCGCCGGTGTGCTGCGCGTGGACCGTGAGCGCCGCGAGGCGACCCAGGTAGGGCACCTGCATCACCGCCGGCAGGCTCTCGCTCACGTCGAGCAGGTGGACGTGCCGCACCGGCGCGGCGGCGAAGATCGTGTCCGCGTGGCGGAGGAACTGACGCGCCTCCACCTTCAACTCGTCCACGAACCCGCGGCGGAACTCGCACCCGGTCGCCAGCCCGCGGAACGGCGCCAGCCACGCGTCGCGGTGCGCCGTGAGCAGCTCGCGCTCCTGGATCTGCAGGTCCCTGCGCGCGGTAGCGTCCGGGGGCAGCTCCGCGAGGGCGAGCTGAACGCGAATGAACCGGCCGCGCGGGTCGCCCTCCTCGTCGAGCCAGTCGGCCAAGATGAGCCGCTGCGCGTCGTCGTCGGGGTACGCGCGGATTCGCTGCAAGAACGCTTCCGCTTCGGTCTGCATGGCCGGGTCGTCCGTCGGGAACGGTGAACTTCACTTTAGCACGCCGGCCCGCGGTGGTCGTTGCACACGGGAACGGATTCGCTGGGACAAATTAGAGTGTGTATCTAGACGAAATCGGAATTTAGCTTAAACTAAATTTCGATTTCGCAGGGCCTTTCTCACACAGGGGACCATATGAAAGTGCTGCGATTCCGAAGCGGTTTCACGCTGATCGAGTTGTTGGTGGTGATCGCGATCATCGCCATCCTCATCGGATTGCTGCTACCGGCCGTGCAGAAGGTGCGTTCGACTGCGGCGCGCCTGAAGTGTCAGAACAACCTCAAACAGATCGGCCTCGCACTGCACAACTACGAGGGCGTGAACAAGGTGTTTCCGCCCGCCTACGTCACCACGAGCACTTCGCTCGACGGTTCGGCTTACGGCATCGCCTACGGCGACGAGTACCGCAACGGTCCGCCCGGTTGGGCGTGGGGCGTCTTCCTGCTGCCGCATCTGGAACAAGACAATCTGTACCGGCAGTTCAACCTGAACGAGCCGTGCTGGGCGCCGGCGAACGCGGCCGCGGTGCAGACGCGCGTGGCGGCGTTCCTCTGCCCGTCGGCGACCGGCGGGAGCGACGGGTTCGACGTGGAGCGCGAGGGAGCGGACGTCCGGCACGGCACCCCGATGGCGCGGAGCGACGGGAGCCGCATCCGGTTCGCGCACGCGCACTACGTCACCAACGCCGGCATCCACCAGCCGTGGGGCCGCACTACCGCGTACTGCTACGACTACGACACCCCGGAACCCGTCCCGGAGAACGGCGGCAAGGCCGCCCGGATCGACGGCCCGTTCTACCGGAACTCGAAGGTGTCGGTCGCGATGGTCTCCGACGGCCTGTCGAACACGGTGTTCATCGGCGAACACAGTTCGGTCCTGAGCAACAAGACGTGGGTGGGCGTCGTGCCGGGCGCGGTGACCCCGCCCCGGCTCGACATGCGGCCGTGGCCGTCGGAGAACAACGGCGCCGGGTGTCTCGTGGGCGTCCACAGCGGGCCGGACACGCACGACCACCCGCAGGTCATCATCCACGCGCCCAACGACCCGTTCGGGCACACGGACGAGATGTGGGGCGAGCACGGCAACGGGTGCAACGTGCTGTTCGGTGACGGGTCGGTGCGGTTCATCACCACGTTCATTCGGCCGGACACGTGGGTGGCGCTGTCCACCCGCGATGGGGGGGAGGTGGCGGGTGGCGACTACTGAACCCCCCCGGCGCTCGCGCTAGCGCGTCGCCCTGTTCGTGCTGGGCGGGCTCGCGCTCGTAGCCGTTGCGTTCGTCCTGTACGCCTACCTGAACCGTCCGCCGCAGATGGGGGTGAGCGAGGAGGTGTTCAACACGGTGGACGCTCTGTACACGGCCGTGCGGAACCGCGACGAGAAGCGCGTCGGCGAGTGCGAGCAGCGGCTCGTCGGCTACCGCGACGCGGGCAAGCTGCCGCCCGACGCAGCCGACGAACTCGCCGCCGTCATTCGGAAGGCGAAGTCCGGTGCGTGGGAGGGCGCGACCGAGCGGCTTTACGAATTCATGCTCGCGCAGCGCCGGGAGGGTACGCTCGAACCGCACGCCCACGACAAGAAGGCGAAGCCCGCGAAGGGGAAGGGGAGGTAGCTCGGTCGTTCGGAAACCGGCCGGACCGTGGCTGGCTCGCGTAACGGCGATCGAATATCATTACCCTCCCGTATCGCGCCCGCCGGAGCCGCCCATGTCCGACCCGACCGAGTTCGCCCGCGCGGCCCAGCAGAACCCGGCCGCGTCCGTCGCTACCAGTGCCGATGAAACAACACCCCGCATCAACACGGGCGAGCCGAAGTTCGGCCCGCCGGCGCCGGGCGAGGTGGGCACGCTCGGCCCGTACCGCGTGGTGAAGGAGTTGGGCAAGGGCGGCATGGGCGCCGTCTACTTGGCCGTGGACACGCGCCTGGACCGCAAGCTGGCGCTGAAGGTGATGCTGCCGGAGTTCATCGCCGACCGCGACGCCAAGGAGCGCTTCCTGCGCGAAGCGAGGGCCGCCGCGAAGGTCAGCCACGACAACGTGGTGACGGTGTTCGAGGCCGACGAGCGCGCGGGCGTCCCGTACATCGCCATGCAGTTCTTGCAGGGCTACCCGCTCGACGAGTACCTCAAGCACAAGGGCGCGCCGCCCCTTCCTCACGTGATCCGGATCGCCCGGGAGGCGGCGCTGGGGCTGGCCGCGGCGCACGCGCTGGGGCTGGTCCACCGGGACGTCAAACCGGCCAACCTGTGGCTGGAGGCGCCCAACGGTCGGGTGAAGGTACTCGACTTCGGGCTCGCCAAGCCCGTCGGCGCCGACGTCGAACTGACCAAGAGCGGTGCGGTGGTGGGTACTCCGGCGTACATGAGCCCGGAGCAGGCCCGCGGACAGAAGGTCGATCACCGCACCGACCTCTTCAGCCTCGGCGCGGTCTTGTACCGGCTGTGTACCGGTCGGGCGCCGTTCGTCGGGCCGAACGTGATGGCCGTGCTCATGGCCCTGGGTACCGAGGAGTCTACCCCGGTGCGGGAACTCAACCCGGCCGTGCCCGAGGGACTCGCGCAACTGATCCACCAACTGCTCGCCAAGAATCCGGAGCACCGCCCGCAGACCGCCGCCGAGGTCGCCAAGCGGCTCCGCGCGATCCTCGATCGGGTGCTCTCGCCCGCGCCGGCCGTCGCCACCCCCGGGACGGGGGAACTGTCGCTTTCGCGGCCCGTGGTGGTCCACCCGGTGCCCGTTCAGCCGCCGGTCGTTTTGCCGCTGCAGATCACTGTGCCCCCGGAGAACGCGTTCGCCGATCTCGACGTGGAGGACGACGAGGCGACCGAAGTGGAGCCCGTGCGGCGGACCGAGCGCACCGCGGGCGTGGGCCGGGTGTGGGCGGTCGTCGCGCTCGTCGGCGTCCTGGCGGCCGCGGCCGTTGCGGGCGTCATCATCAAGATCACCCGGCCGGACGGCACCCAGACCACGCTCGAAGTTCCGGACGGCAGCAAGGTCACGATCGACCCGAGTGGCAACCCGACGGTCCAACTGCCGAAGGCGGCCCCCAAGGCCGCCCCGGTCGGCGGCCCCGCGGATCGGGCGGCCGCCGAGTGGGTGCTGGGGGCCGGCGGTATGGTGGTCGTGTCCGACGCGGGGACGGAGCGCGAGGTCCGGGCGGTCAAGGACCTGCCCGCCGGGCCGTTCCTCGTCGTCGCGATCGACCTCGGCGGGGCGGCCGGGGTCGACGCGCAGCTCGAAAAGTGGAAGGCGCTGCCCGGCCTGCGGTCGATCGACCTGCCCCACTCCGGGGTGACGGACGCCGGCCTCAAGCACATCGGCGAGATGGTCGGGCTGACCAACCTCGGCCTTCACTACACGCGGGTGTCCGACACCGGGGTCGGGCATCTGAAGGGGCTCAAGGCGCTGTCCGGACTCGCGCTGAACGGGACCGACGTGACGGACGCCGGCCTCAAGCACCTGATCGAGCTGCCGGCGCTTCGCGCCCTGTTCCTGGACAACGTGGCGGGCGTCACCGACGACGGCCTCGAACACCTCGGGAAGATGTCCCGGCTCGGGATACTCGGCCTCTACGGCACGAAGGTGACCGACACCGGCGTGGCAAAACTGACCGGGATGGAATACCTGGGCGAGTTGCACCTGCACCAGACCAAGGTGACCGCTGCCGGGGCGGAGGTTCTTGCCAAGGCCCGGCCCCGGTGCCGGGTGCTGAGTGACCGGTGGACGATCGAGCCCGCGGCCGGCGACCGCGCGGCGGCCGCGTGGGCGCTATTCGTCGGCGGCAAGGTGGCGATCCGCGGGGCGGACGGGGACCGAGAGGTCGCTGCGGCGAAGGACCTCCCGGCGGGGGCGTTCGCCCTGACCGCCGTCTCGCTCCAACCGCTCGGGGACAAGGTGACCGACGACGCTCTGGCGCGGCTGAAGACGGTCACGGACCTCCGGAGTCTGAACCTCGGCGGGACCAAGGTAACCGGGCCGGGGATGGCACAGTTGGCGCCGCTGAAGGCGCTCACGAACCTCAACCTGGCCGGGACGGCGGTGGGCGATGACGGGCTGGCGTGGATGGAGGTGCTGCCCAAGCTGGACACGCTGGGGTTGCAGGACACCCCGGTGACCGACGCGGGGCTGATGCACCTCGCCGGCCTGAACGGGCTGGTGCTGCTCGACCTGCGCTCGTCCAAGGTCACCACGGCCGGGGTGGAGAAGCTCCGGAAGGCGCTGCCCAAGTGTAAAATCGAGTGGGACGAGCCCAAGAAGTGACGGCCCGTCTGGTCGTTCGAAGGATGGCGCCAGTTTCCCGTTTCCGCGGCCGGGTCCGCTGGGTATGATCGGTCTTTGAGGCTTCACCCCACCCCAGGAGCCGGAGATGCGGCTGCTGCCCCGCCTTTCCGCGATCGCCCTTCTACTCCTCGCCGCCCCCCCCGCTCCGGCCGCCGACCCGCTGCCGGACGACTGGGCGTTTCGTGCGTTCCAGCGCCCCGCGGTGCCGGAAATTCGCAACCCGCGGTCCGCGATCCGAAACGACCTCGACCGGTTCCTGCTGGCGAAGCTCGCCGAGCAGAAGCTTTCCTACGCGCCGGAAGCCGACCGCCGCACCCTCATCCGCCGCGTCTACTTCGACCTGATCGGGCTGCCCCCGACGCCGGAAGAGGTCGAGGCGTTCGTCGCGGACAAGTCGAAGGACGCCTATGAGAAGGTGGTCGACCGGCTGCTCGCGAGCCCGCAGTTCGGCGAGCGGCAGGCGCTGTTCTGGCTCGACGTGGTGCGGTTCGCCGAGACCGACGGCTTCAACTCCGACGGCGCGCGCCCGCTCGCGTGGCGGTACCGCGATTACGTCATCAAGAGCTTCAACGACGACAAGCCCTACGACCGGTTCGTGAAGGAGCAGCTCGCCGGCGACGAACTGTTCCCGGGCGACCGCGAGGCCCTCGTCGCGACGGGCTTCTTGCGGCACTTCCCGGACGAGTACAACGCGGTGAACCTCGAACAGCGCCGCTACGAGATCATCACCGACATCACCGACACGACCGCGGCCGCGTTCCTCGGCCTGACGGCCGGCTGTGCCCGGTGCCACGACCACAAGTACGACCCGGTCACGCAGAACGACTACTTCCGGATGCAGGCGTTCTTCGCGGGCATCTGGCCGGCGGACGTGCTGATGATCTCGCCCGCCGAAAGGGCCGAGTACGAGAAGAAGCTGGCCGCGTGGGAGGTGAAGACCGCCGAGGTCCGTGCCGCGATCGCCAAGCTGGAAGAGCCGTACCGCCTCAAGGCGCAGGCGAAGGAGCGGGGCCGGTTCCCGGAGGAGTACGCGCGGCTGCTCGACGTGCCGGTCGAGAAGCGGTCGCCGCTGGAGAAGCAGATCGGCGCGATGGTGGAGAAGCAGGTGTACGGGCGCACCGTGGACGTGTCGAAGAGCCTCAAGGGCGCCGAGAAGGAGCGGTACGAGGCGCTGAAGGCGCGGCTGGCGGAGCTGTCGAAGGAGAAGCCGGCCGACCCGGCGCGGGCGCTGGCGATGACCGACCTGCCCGAGCCGCCCCCGACGAAGCTCCTCAAGCGCGGCGACTGGCGGAAGCCGGGCGAGGAACTGGTGCCGGGGTTCATCGCGGTCATCACCGACAAGGACGCCGACGCGAAGCCCGCGAACGGCTCGTCCGGCCGCCGCGCGGCCCTGGCCAACTGGATCGCGTCGAAGGACAACCCGCTGACGGCCCGGGTGCTGGTGAACCGGCTCTGGCAGCAGCACTTCGGTTACGGGATCGTCCGCACGTCGAGCGACTTCGGCGCGGCCGGCGACAAGCCGACGCACCCGGAACTGCTCGACTGGCTCGCGAGCGAGTTCCAAGACCCCACCCCCAACCCCCTCCCCCAAGGGGAGAGGGGGCTAAATCCGGCTGAGGGGGTTGGGGGGCAGGGTTCTGCAAAGCCCTGGTCGACGAAGCACATCCACCGGCTGATCGTGACGAGCGCGGCGTACCGGCAGGGGGCGCGCGGCTCGGACGAGGCCGCAAAGGCCGACGTCGAGAACAAACTGCTGTGGCAGTACCCGCGGCGCCGACTCGACGGCGAGGCGCTGCGCGACGCGATGCTGGCGGTGGCGGGGCAACTGAACCCGAAGGCGGGCGGCCCGAGCGTGTTCCCGGAACTGCCCGTCGAGTTGCAGAAGACGTACCCCGCGTGGAAGCCGTCGGCGGACGTGGGCGAGCGGAACCGCCGCAGCGTGTACGTGTACGTGAAGCGGAACCTGCGGTACCCGCTGTTCACGCTGTTCGACGCGCCCGACCGCAACGAGACGTGCGCCCGCCGGTTCGCCACGACGACCGCCCCGCAGGCGCTAACGCTCCTGAACGATTCGGTGGTGCTGGGCGTGGCGAAGTCGTTCGCGGTCCGCGTGACGAAGGAGGCGGGCACGGATCGCGAGAAGTTAATCGAGCGCGCCTTCAAACTGTCCTGTGGCCGCCCGCCGACGAGCGAGGAGCGCGCCGCGATGCTGGGCTTCCTGAAGCGCCACAAGGGAACCGAAGTCGAAGCGGTGACGGACCTGTGTCACACGCTGCTGAACCTGAACGAGTTCCTGTACGTCGATTGAAAAGGGAACGCGGGAAGCCCGGGGCGCCCTCATGGAGTTTCCGACTTGGCTGTCTGAACTGAGCAAGCAGTTTCCGGTCGTCGTTTTATGTGCCCTTGTTGTCTGGCGGGCCGCCCGGTTCTTGGACGCGAAGCACAAAGAAGCGACGCAGATACTCGGAGAGCGCCATGCGGCTGAAGTAAAAGCGATTAACGAGTTGACGGCGGCTCGTGTCGAGGACCTGAAAACTCAACACGCCGCACACATTGCCTCGCTGAATAAAGAGGTGGAACGATTGATCGCCAGTGCCGAGGCGGCGACAAAGGACCGCGACCGATTGCTCCGCCGACTACTCGACGAGGGGAAGGGAGCCGACTCATGACCCGCACGGATTTTTGGTTCCTGCTCGTGTTTGTCGGCAGCGTCGTTGTCGCCGTCGCCGTTGCTTTCGGGAACCCCTTCCGGCTGGAAGGTAACAAGCTCCAAGAGTTCCTCGGTTACATGCTCGGTCTCGTACTGGCGGCCGCGTCTCTCCTGGCGGTCACGAATTTTGCCCTCTTCCGTCGGCCCGTCCAAGACGACACCCGAAACACGACCCGTACCGAAGCCCGCTGACCGTGACCCGTATGAACAACCACGTTCCCCTGTTTTCGTCGCGCCGCGAGTTCCTCCGCAACGCCGGGGGCGGGTTCGGCGCGCTCGCGTTCGCCGCGATGGCCGCCGAGGAGGCCCGCGCCTCCGAGGCGCCGCGCGCCGCCGACCCGCTCGCGCCCCGGGCGCCGCAGTTCCCCGCGACCGCCAAGCGTGTCATCTTCCTGTTCATGGAGGGCGGACCGAGCCACGTCGACCTGTTCGACCCCAAGCCCGAACTCACCCGCCAGCACGGCAAGCCGCTGCCCGCCAGCTTCGGGAAGGTCATCACCCCGATGGGCACCGGCGGCAACAACCTGCTCGCCAGCAAGCGGAAGTTCTCCAAGCACGGCAAGAGCGGCCTCGACTTCAGCGACTGGCTGCCGCACATGGCGAAGTGCGCCGACGACATCACCGTCCTCCGCGCGTGCTGGGCCGACGGGCTCAACCACGTCGGCAGCGTGTGCCAGATGAACACCGGTTCGATCCTCGCGGGCCGGCCGAGCCTCGGTGCGTGGGCGCTCTACGGGCTGGGCAGCGTCAACCGCAACCTGCCGGGGTTCGTCGTGTTCACCGAGGGCGGCGGGCAGGTGTTCGGCGGCGCACGGGTGTGGGGCACCGGGTACATGCCGGCCACCTACCAGGGCACGCTCTTCCAGAGCGGGCCGAACCCGATTTTCAACCTCAACACCCCCGCCGAGGTCGGCGCGGACCGGCAGAAGGCCAAGCTCGGCCTCATCGGCGAACTCAACGACATCCACCGCCGCGAGCGCCCCGGCGACACGCAACTCGACGCCCGACAGGCCGCCTACGAACTCGCGTTCCGCATGCAGGCCAGCGCGCCCGACGCGGTCGATCTGTCCCAGGAGAGCGAGAAGACGAAGGAGGCTTACGGGCTCAACCGCAAGGAGACCGCGGAGTTCGGTACCCGCTGCCTGCTCGCCCGGCGGCTGGTGGAGCGCGGCGTCCGGTTCGTGCAGGTGTACTGCGGCGCCGGCAGCCAGTGGGACGCCCACGCCGACATCGAGGGCAACCACACGAAGATGTGCCTCCGCGCCGACCAGCCGTCCGCGGCGCTGCTCCGCGACCTCAAGCAACGCGGCTTGCTCGACGACACGCTGGTGATCTGGGGCGGCGAGTTCGGGCGCACCCCGATGACCGAGGGCACCAGCGGCCGCGACCACAACCCCTACGGGTTCACGATGCTCCTCGCCGGCGGCGGGGTGAAGGGCGGGTACGTCCACGGCCGGACCGACGAGTTCGGCCTTTACGGCGTGGAGGGCCGCGTCCACGTCCACGACTTCCACGCCACCATCCTGCACCTGCTGGGCTTCGACCACACCAAGCTCACGTTCCGGCACAACGGCAAGGACGAACGCTTGACCGACGTGAAGGGCAAGGTCGTGACGGAAATCCTCGCTTAAATCGTTGACGGTCCTCCGCGCCGCGGCTTAATATCGGGTTCGCCGGGTCTCGCAGCCCGGCGCCTGATACTCTCCTCATTTCGTCCGGAGTTGGTCTCATGTCCTCTTCTCCGCGCCTCCGCGCACGGGGCTTCACGCTCATCGAGTTGTTGGTGGTGATTGCGATTATCGCGATCCTCATCGGTCTTCTGCTCCCGGCCGTCCAGAAGGTGCGCGAGGCCGCCGCACGCATGAGCAGCCAGAACAACATGAAGCAGATCACGCTGGCGGTCCACTCCGCGGCCGACGCCCGCGGCGGCATCCTGCCCAACGCGTGGGACCCGTGGTGGAACCACCAGGGCGAGCCGGGGGCCAGCGCCAGCGCCTGGCAGAACGGCGGGAACAACACCCCGTGGAAGACGCTCACCGGCGACGTCACCCTGTACTACCACCTGATGCCGTTCGTGGAGCAGGACGCGCTGTACAAGCCGGGCAACGGGCAGCAACTGTTCTCCAACGCCGGCGGCATCGACGTGTGGACGGCCCAGGTGAAGACGTTCAAGGCGCCGCACGACCCCAGCCCGCGCGACTACTTCACCCTCTCCTACAGTTGGCTCAGCGGCGGGGCGAACACGAACTGGTCGGCGACCAGCTACGCGTTCAACTACCAGGTGTTCGCGCGACGCAATAACCCGTACTCCGAAACCCGGTACTGGTGGACCGGCTACAAGATCGACACGATCCCCGACGGCAGTTCGCAGACGATGTTCTTCGCCGAGAAGCTGATGGTGTGCGAGGCGCAGAACCGCGCCGACCTGCTGTTCCACGGCGGGTGGGACTCGTCCTACGCCCCGATGTTCAACGGCCGGTCGGTCGGGACGAAGTTCCAGACCGGGGTCACGCAGCAGAACTGCAACATGGACGTGGCCCACGCGTTCACGGCCGGGGGAATCAACGTCTCGTTCGGCGACGGGTCGGTGCGGAGCCTCAGCAGCGGCATCGACGCGACCGCCTGGACGCTCCTGGGCGATCCGGCCGACGGTCAGGTGGTCCCGAGTTACTGACCGCTTGCGCCGGCACGTGCGCGGACCGAGGGACCGGGCGTGTTCGCCCGGTCCGGCCCTCGCGTCCGATCGCCCGTTCCCTTTCTTCCCCGAAGTGAGATTCCGATGCGCGGGACCACATCCCGGCGCGCCGCGGCTGGCGCGCTCCTGACGGTTCTTCTAGCGGCGGTCGGCTGCGGGTCCGGCGACGGGGTGAACCGCGGCGGCAAGCTGGCCGGCAAGGTGACGCTCGACGGCAAGCCGGTAGGCGGGGGCGAGGTCATCGTCGCCAGCGCCGACGGCAAGCACTCCATGTCCGGTAAGATCCGCAACAACGGCTCTTACACGATCCTCGACCCGCCGCTGGGGGCGTGCAAGCTGGCGGTCATCACGTCGCCGCTCAAGGACGTGCCGCCGCCGTCGGCCAAGAAGGGGCCGGTGAACTTCACCGACCCGGCCACCGGCGAGTGGCCGATCTACGTCAAGATCCCGGCCAAGTACGAGAAGGCCGAGACGTCCGGGCTGACGGTCGACGTGAAGGCCGGAGACCAGCCGCACGACATCCCGCTCACCGAGAAGCCGTGAGGGGCGAGCTCGGTTACTCCCAGTCCACGCTGTAGAGGTACTCGTTGTATGTGTCGTCGCCCTCGTCGTTGCTGTGCTGGTCGTCGGCGACGATCCGGACTCCTGCGCCCTTCAGCGCGCTGATCCCCGCCCGCGTCAGCGCGTTCTTCGACACGTCGAGCACTTCGAGGTTTTTCAGGTCGGGGCACGCGGCGAGCACGCGGGCGCCGTCGTCGGTCATGTTCCCGTAGCCGATGTCGAGCGTCTTCAGGCGCTTCAGGATGCCGGACGACACGAGCCGATCCGCCCCCTCGTCGCCGAAGGTCGTCATGTGGACTTGTAGGTGCGCCAGCGCCGGCAGGTTCTTCGAGCGGACGAGCGCGTCGAACTCGTCGATGTCGATGGTGGTTTCGCGGCCGGGGTGGAGGCGGAGCGTGGCGAGGTTCTTGAGCGCCTTGTTCTGGGCCAGCACGCTCAGCGGGTACGGGTTCGCCCGACTCCGGTAGTCCGAGTAGTTGGTCCCGTAGTAGTACTGGAACACCCGGAGGTTCCCGAGCAGCTTCGAGGAGAACACGGTGTCGATGGGGCGCAGGTCCGTGTTCAGGTACAACTCCTCCAGGCGCGGACAGTTCTTCAGCACGTCGAGCAGTTCCGCGGCCTTCGACCCGAACGGGCTGACCATCGTGCTATGCGACGGCCCGCGCGGGTGGTCGTCGCTGAACCCGTACTTCAGTACGCGCAGGTTGGTCAGATACGGCGATCCGGCGAGCGGGGGCAGCAGGGTGCCGGGGTCGGACATGTAGAAGCCCTCCTCGTCGAGTTGCTCGTCCTCCGTCAGCACCCCGTTCAGCTTTTCGATGAACTGGTCGAAGTCGAACGGATGGTAACGCATGTCGTAAATCACTTCGAGCCGGCGCAGCATCCGCGCCTCCGGCGATTTGGCGACGGCCTCGATGAGCATTTCCGGCACCGGGAGTGTGCGGACGGTGTCGAGCCAGCCGCGGGCGAACGCGCCGTGGTACGGCTTGTCCTTGCCGCTCCACTCGCCGACCAGGAACCGCCCCGCCTCACCCATCCATTCGCCGGCGTGCTTCTTCAGGAGCGCCTTCTCGCGCTTGCGGAGCGCGTCGCGGTCTGCCTTCGGCCGGGTCTCGTCTTCGAGCGCCAACTGCACCTGAACGAGTTCGCCCCGCGGGTCGCCCGCCTCGACCAGATAATCGCCGTAGACCGCGTGCGCCGTGGCCTCGTCCGGATGCGCGACCAGCGCCGCCTCCAGCGCCTTCTGCTCGGTCGAGGGCTCGGGCTTCGCGGGCTTTGCGGGCGCCGGCGTGCTGGCCGTGGTCTCGACGTAGCCCTTCTTCAGCTTCTCCGCGACGAGCTTGTCGTGCTCCTTCTTCGCGGTGGCCGCGTCGGCGAACCCCTTCATCTGCGACTGGCCGTTGGTGCCGACGCGGCCGAAGGTCACGGTGAACGTCTTCCCGCTCAGCTCGATGTTCCAGAACTTGTTGGACTTCGCCTCGGTGAACACGAACGTGCGCATGCGGGCTCCTGTCGCGTCGGGGCGGCTCCGGTTCGGGATCGCGGCCATTGTGGCCCGTGCCGCGCCCGCGGACAAGCGCCGTTGGCCGCGTACAACGGACATTCGAGCCGCCCGAACCCGACCGAGGACGCAGCGTGCCCGACTACCCTCCCGCGGTCGCCGAACTGCTGGCGACGGACCACCCGACGTCACTCGGACCCGGCGCGCCGGCCGGTGCGCTGCGCGCGAAAATCAAGGCGGCGTGCGCGCTGGTACCGCCGGCGTGCGCGGCCGGGCTGTGGCTGCGGTTCGACTTCCTCGACGAGTCGCACGCGATCAGCCAGGAGGACGAGGGCGCGCCGGACCGCGACTTCTGGCACGCGATCATGCACCGCCGCGAGCCGGACGCGGGGAACAGCAAGTACTGGTGGCGCCGGGTCGGCGCGCACCCGGTCCTGAAGCAACTCGCCGAGCGGGTCCCGGCGCTCGGCTACGCCTACACGACGCCCTTCGACTTCGTGGACTTCTGCGAGCGCGTCCGGGGTTCGGGGAGCGCCGAGGAAGAGGTCGCGAAGCGCGTGCAAGAGCTGGAGTGGCAACTGCTGTTCGATCATTGCTACCGCGCCGCGGGGTAGGGTGTCGGCCCGCGACCGCACCCAACGCTCGCACCTCGAACGGCGCCCGTCGCATCCCGCGCCCGACCGTTCCAAGCCGGTCTTTACACCGCGGCCCCCGTTCGGGCACAATCTCACGCCCGAAATTCCGCACGGAGGCACCGTCGTGGCGATTCCCTTTTGGCTCACGAAGCTGCTCGTCCGCACGCGGCTCGTGGGGGTCACCCCCCGGGCGCGGCGGCTCACCGGCGGCGGCACCGCGTACCTCAAATACTACTCCGATCGTGTCCTGAGTGCGCCGCTCGACGAGCTGCTCGATTCGGCGTTCGTGCCGCACGCGCCGGGGCCGGACGCCATCGACCTGAACCAGCCCACGCCGGACGCCCCGCCCGCGCGGGGTGCGGTGAGCGTCGGGAGCACGCACGCGCCCTCCGCGCCGGGGCGCGTACCGGTCACGCTGCCGGAACTGAGCCGCGCCGTGGCCGAGCGCTACCGGCGCGCCGGCCGCACCGTAAATCCCGATACCGACGTCGTCGCGACGCACGGCGCGACGGCCGCCTACACCGCGGCCCTCGACGCGTTCGTCAACCCCGGCGATCGCGTCGTGCTGTTCGATCCGTGTTCGCCGCTGTTCTCGCTCGGGGCGAAGTCGCGGCACGCGAACATACGGTGGGTGCCGACTTGGACCGAAGACGGGCGGTGCCGGTACATCGCGGCGGACTTCGAGCGCGCGATGCGCGGCGCGAAGGTGCTCGTCATCAGCGATCCGGGCAACCCTGCGGGCGGGTGCCTGGCGAACGAGGACCTGGAGCACATCGCGTGGATCGCGGGCGGCTACGGCGTGCTCGTGTATCTCGACGAATCGTTCACGTCGTTCCGCTACGGCGCGGCGGAACGTCCGCGGAGCCTGGCCGCGATGCCGGGGGCCGACCGGCTCACGATCACCGCGGGTTCGGTGTCGCAGGAGTTCGGCCAGCCGGGGATGCGGGTCGGGTGGCTCGCCGGGCCGCGGCACCTCGTCCGCGCGTGCCAGCTCGCCGCCAACCTCACCGCGCCCTACGTCCCGCCGGTCTGCCAGCAGGCCGCGGCACGGCTGCTCTCCGAACCACCTCCGCCCGACGTGCCGGACCGCTTTCGCGCGAAGCGGCAGTACACGGCGGACCGGCTTCGCGCGATGGGGCTGGAGCCGGAACTGCCCGGCGGCGGGTACTTCGTGTGGGTGCCGGTCTCGGCGCTGGGGCTCGACGGTCGCGCCTTCGCCGAACGCTTGCTGAAGGAGGAACGCGTCCTGGTCGGCCCGGGAGGTGCGTTCGGGCCGAGTGGGGCGGGGCACGTTCGGGTGAGCTTCGCGGCCGACGACGGCCGGTTGCGCGAGGGGCTGAACCGCATGGCCGCGTTCGTGGAGCGGCTGAAGAACCCGGCCGCGCCGGCGCCGTCGAGCGAGAAGCCGACGGAGGACGCCGCGGCGAGCGAGGGGGCGAAGGAGGTGAAGGACGAGCCGAAGCCGGTGTTCAGTCGGGCGTGAGCGCGTTTTTCGCCCCTTCCCTCTTCGGCGCCAAAAATGGGCGGGGCGGACGTAATACGACGTGTTCCGCACGTGTGTTCGTTCCGAGATCGAGTAGGGGACCCGATGGTAATCTCGACGCGCGCCGCCGTCGCCGTGCTCCTGGTTCTGCTGCCCGTGGGCCTCACCGGCCTCACGGGCTGTGGGGCCAAATCCGGGAACGGCCCGCAAGCGGCCGCAGTGCCCGAGAAAACGCAGGTCGAAAACGCCGTCCGCGAGGGGCTCGCGCAGAAGACCGGTACGGCGCCCGACGCGGTCGAGTTGCAGCCCGACGGCGACAAGCGGTACAAGGGCACGGCGAAGCGCGGCGAACAGGTCTGGGACGTGACGGCGACCGTCGAGAAGACCGAAATCAAGTGGCAGGCCAAACAGCGGCACACCGGGGACGCGGTGACGTTTTTCGCGGTCGATGCCATCCGAAAGGAGATCGGCGAGCGGCCGCAGGGGCTGACGCTGACCGAGACGGAACCGGGCGTTTACAAGGGAACGGGGATGATCGGCGACCCGATCCGGAGGCGGAAGTTGGAGTACATCGACGTGACCGCTCGCATCGTCGGGGATCAGATCCTCTGTACCTGGAACACCCGGCCGCTCGTCGCCCCCGACAAAACCGACGGGGGCAAAACCGGCGGCAAGGCGGACGAAAAGTCGGGCAACGGGAAATAAACGATCCGGGACGAGTACCGCTGAGGGCGACGGAGGAACCGCCGCCCTCAGCGGTACTCGTCCCGGATCGGGTAGAACACGTCCAGCGCCTGCGCGGGGCCGTTCGGCGCGACGACCCGGTGCCGCACCCCGCCGGGGATGAAGTAGAAGTCGCCCGCGGTCAGCGTTCGCTCCTCGTCTCCGATGTAAAACGTCAGCGCCCCGGCCGTCACCATTCCGGTTTGCTCGTTCGGGTGGCTGTGCCAGTCGATCACTCCGCCCGCGGGCACGTCCACGAGCGAAAGCTGAACGTGGTCGCCCGCGAACGTGCGGATCGGCACCGCCCCGAAGATGGTGTGGCGGCCGCACTCGTCCGGGGCGGGGAAGAAGCGAGACATGGAGAGGGCTCGGTGGGTGTGGGCGACGGTGAAGGCGAAGGTACGCCGACCCGTCGCCCCTGTCCACCGCGCTCGCCGCACTCCTACTTCCTGTTGCTGCCCGAGAGCGCGCCGATCCCGCTGCTCACGCCCAGCACGCCCGCGGCGTCGGCCGGCACGAACCGGCTCAGGAAGAACCGCGCGACCTCTTCGGAGATCAGCGCCCCGACGTTCACCTTCACCTGCGGGTCGCTCACGCTGCCGGTGATGGACAGCCGGATCGTGCGGTTCGAGAGCGCGTCGCCCAGGTCGCGGAGCAACCCGACCGGGACCGGACCGATCACCGGCAGCCGCAGTCCGAGCAGCCGGAACGCGGGCGCCTCCGGGCCGATCGAGCCGGTGTGCGCGATCACGCTCATGTCCACGCGGCCGCTCGTGGTGACGTTGCCCTCGGCGAAGATCTGGGCGTTGGGGCTGACGAGCGTCACCCGCTGCACGCGGATCACGCCGCGGTTCAGGCTGGCACGGATGTCGCCGCCGTCGAACGGCTTCACCAGGTTGGCCGTGTTGAGGAACGGCACGGCCTGCTGGAGCAGCGGGATCTCGCGCGGCGAGGTGTTGCCGAGCCGCGCGACGAACGTGCCGGTGAGGTCGTCCAGCGAGCGCACGTTGGTGCCGGCGACGTCGAGCCGGCCGGTGATGCGCCCGTTGCCCAGGAGCGCGAAGTCGCCGATGCCCGGCGCCACCGTGCGCAACGGTACGTTCACGAGCTTCACCTGCCCGTCCAGGCGCGTCTCGGTGCCCCAGTGGGCCGTGAGGTCCGCGGTGGCGGTGCCGCTGCCGGCGTGGACGCTGGCGTCGCGGATCGTGAACCGCCCGTAGCCGCCGGGGGCGGTCGCCAGGTTGAACGGGACTCGCAGCCCGGCGACGGTGACGCCCGCGACCGTCCCGCGCTCCATCGTGAGCGTGCCCGACCCGCGCACCTCCCGCCCGAACCGCCCGTAAACCGTGATCGACACCGGGCCGTCCACCTTCTCGCCGACCTGCGGGACGATCGCGAACAGCCGCTTCGCTTCCGCACCGGTGAGCGCGAGCGAGAAGAAGTTGCGCTCGGTGTTGTTCAGGAGGACGCGGGCCCGCCCCCGGACGCTGCCGCCGGCGACCAGGCCGTTCACCTCGGTCACCTCCAACGCCCCGTCGCGCAGAACGACGACCGCGCTGAGGTCGCGCGTGATGCCGGTGTCGCCCCACCGCAGCCCGGTGAGGGTGACGCGGCCCGAACCGGCGGAGAGGTCGTTTTCGAAGTCGAACTGAACGTCCAGTCGGCCGCTGAGCGGGCGAAGCGCCTGGAAGCCGAGTTCGGCGGCGGCGCGCGACAGGTCGGCGCCGGTGAGCCGGAACGAGCCGCGGTCCTTGGGCTGCGCGCGAACAAAAGCGTGGTCCGCGAGCGGTTGCTTTGCGGATGTCGAAGCGGGACCGGAACTCGCCTCGCGCTTCTCGACGTGTCGCACCGCTCGCGGAGCGAGCGGACCACTCTGAAGCCACTCGTCGCCCCCGCCCCAACCGGCCCGTGCCGGGGCCGCCCCGGCAGGCGCGGCCTCCTTCTTCTGGCCGGGGTAGCGGCCCTTCAGCTCGAACGAGCCGCCGAGCGTCTTCCCTTCGAGCGAGTATTCCAGCACGCCGCCCTTCACGGCCGCCTTGCCCACCAGCCGCTCGGCCGGGATGCCCTGGACGGTCAACTTCGGCGCGGTGATGTCCACGTCGAGGTTGCCGACTCGCGACTGACCCTCCTTCGCGGGGGCGATGGTGCCCTTCACGCCGCCCGACACCCTACCGCCCACCTTCACCGGAAAATCCGGGATGAGCGGCGTCGCGGCCGCGATGTCGAAGTCCTTGAAGCCCAGATCGAACGAGCCGCCCTTGTCGGCCGCGAACGGCACGTCCGCGGTGCCCGAGAGCGACCCGCCGAACACGTCCGCCTTCAGAGACTTCACGAGGAAGCGGTCGCGGGTGACCTCCCACTTGAGTTCGAGGCTGTTCGCGGGCGTCTTCGCGAGCGTCAGCTTCGTCGCCTTCACCGTGCCGGACGCGGTGAATTCCAGCGGCGAAATCGTACCCGTGGCCCGCGTGTCGGTTTCGAGTGCGCCCTCCACCGGCGCGGGAAGTTCGAGTTCGGGCACGAGCTTGCGCAGGTCGGCGACGTCGGTGCCGGTGGTCTTCAGGCTCGCGGCGAACGGGTACTTGCCGGTCAGCTCCAGCGTCGCGGTCGCGTTCACCGGAATGCCCTCGACCGCCGCGGAGAGCTCCTTCAGCGTGACGGTGCCCTTCGCGACGCCCACCGAGAGCTTCGCGCCCCTTGCCGAGCGACCTGCGACGACCAGCTCTTGCGATGTGACCTCGGCCGAACCGGTCCATGCGGTCGTGTCGGAGAGCTTGTCGTAGGGGCCTTTCAGGTCCGCCTTGCCGCTGACGGTGCCCCTCACGTCCATCGACCAGTTGGGGACGGCCTTGAGCACCTGGCCGAGCGGGATGCGGTCGAGCGTGAGAGCGGCGGTCACGTCGCCCGCGGGATCGACTGCCGCGGTCGCGGTGCCGTGGAACGTGCCGGGCGCCGCCTTCGGGTCGCCGGGCTGGTCGATCGTGCCCTTGAGTTCGCGCAGCGTGAGGAACCCGTTCTTGTAGGTCGCGTGCGCGGAGAGGCCCCGGATCGTGAGCCCTTCGAGCGTCAGCGCCGGCGACGACACCTTCCCGGTGAACTCATACGCCGAGCGGCTCGCGGCGCTTTCGATCGGCACCGCGAGCGTCAGTTCCGCGGTCACCTTCCCGCTGACGCGGTAGCCGATCTTCACGTTGAGCTTCTGGAGCAGTTCGCCGATCTCGATGTCGCGCAGCGCGATGGTCGCGTCGAGCGTGGTCGGGGCGGACTTGGCTTTGGGGTCCGCGGGCTTCTTCGGGTCGGGCTGTTTGGGACCGGGTGGCTTGGGCGGCTGGGCGCAGGTGCGCGGGGCGGCGCGGTGCGCGGAACCTACCCCCCCTCGTCCCCTCTCGGTTCCCTCCCCGCCCCTGTCAGCGGAGCTTCTCGCGGGCCGGGGGAAGGGAAGGGGGGGGACTTCGGGTGTCGCCTCCGCCGACATCGAAGACGTGACGGAATCCGATAGGTTTTTCTCCCCCTTCCTTTCCAGGGAAGGGGGTTGGGGGGTTAGGTTCTTCGCACCCCCCACCCCCATCGGCTTGTCGAACCGGTACCGCTGCCCGTCGCTGCGCAGTTCCACCTTGAACGTGATCGGGATGCCGCGGATCTTCGCCCCGACGATCTCCCCGGCGCCGCCGCCCGCCGTCTCGATCCGGCCGTTGTCGAAGATCTTCAGCTTCAGGTCGGCGCTGCCCTGCAACTTCCCCTCGATGTCGTGTGGCAGCCCCCACGCGGCCGGCAGGCGGGTCACGTCCAACCCCTCGGCACCGACCTTCACGTTCGCGACCGTCGGTTCCGGGCCGAAATCGACCATCCCGTCCGCGGTGATCGTGCCCGTCGCGAGCGCCGCCTTCGCGCCCCGGAGTTCGATCTTCGCGCCCGACACGCGGACCAGCCCGACCGCTTGCGTCAGCGTGACCTCCGCGTCGTGGAGCGTGAGGCTCGCGGCGTTCGGGCGGACCTCGATCGCGTAATGCACCTCGTGGTCGCTGCCCATCCACAGCTTCAGGTCGATCGCGCCGCGGCCGTCCGCGCCGATGTGCTTCCACACGGCCGCGGGTACGAACGGGATCGAGCCGAGCCGGTCCATCGTCAGCGGGCCGTCGGGCGTCGCCACCTCGACCGAACCGGTCTTCGTGGCCTGGTTGATCTCGCCCGCGACGGTCCACTTCGACCACAGCGGGTCGTCGACCGTGCCGGAGAGCTTCACCCGGTCCCCGTTCGGCTCGACCAGAACGTCCACGCCCTTCAGCGCGAACTCCGGGCGGCCGTCCTGGTGGATCGTCACCCGTCCGCCGGTGAGCTTTACCGCGGGCATCGGCGCGCCCCCGCCGGTGCCTTCGGGCATCTTCGGCATCGTCGTGAGCACCTTCCCGTCGGCGTCGACGTGAAGCTGGAGGTCCACGTTTTTCAATTCGACGGTTTTCGGCGCAATGTGCCCGCGGGCCAAATCGAATAGCGTAATGTCCGCGTCCGCAGACTCCACCGAGAACACCTCGGACCTGGACCGGTCGGCGACGGAGGGGTCGAAGACTTTCAGCCCGATGGCGGAAGTGACCAGCCCGAACCGGACGCGGGTGACCTCGACCGGCATTCCGATGCGGGCGGTGATCTGCCGGGCGACCAACGCCTTGCCGGACGCGGTGTTGAGGTAGATACCGAGGCCCACACGGAGGAGGACCACCACGGCCAGCGCCCCGCCGACCGCGATCAGTGCCCACCGTCCGACCCGTCGTGCTGTGCTCATCGCGCGTCCTCCGCACCCGGAATACTCCGAGCGTGACACGCCTGCACGCCGCGTTCCACTCTCGTTTCGCCGTGGCATTCAAGGGCACAGGGCGGTCGAGCGCGCGGGCGTTATAACCGGCACGTTCGGAACCGTTTCGCGCACTCGCGAGAATCGGAGTTCCGGTACATTTTTCGGTTTCGAGGGATTTCTCAGACGTTACTCAGGAAGGGTTAAGTGGGGTTTAACCACTCGTCTGCTAAAAGTGCGTCAGTGAAGTGCGGTGGCCGCCGGCGCCGAAAAATTGCGAAAACGCGATACGAACCCCGAACCTGCTCTCCTCCTCCTTGCCGTGTAAGGTCGAATTGCCGGCGACGGAATCTATCCTCATCGAACGGATTCGGATAGTGGAGTCATTCCCATGCTCGTCGTTCTCGTTCTCCTGTGCCCGCCGCTCGCGGTGCTCCTAACCGCGTCCCCGTCCTCGGCCGCGAAAAACTTCGGCCTGACGCTGCTCTGCTATCTCCCCGGGGTTCTACACGCGCGCCGCGAGGTCGAGCGCTACACCGTATCCCGTCGCTATGACGCGCTCATGCGCCTGCTCGAAAACCGGGAGCCGTCCGCTCGTCGCCCTCGCCCTCAAGCGGCATGACTGAATTGTCGGTTTTTTATTTGTGATTTTTGCTTTTGAAGTCGGCCGTCATAAACGCAAATCAAGAACCTCCAACCCGCGGGTCTTTCGCCGACACCCGTGTCGGCCTCCGTTACCGTTTGTTACTCGGCCCGGCGCGCCGGGCGTTCTGCCGGCCGCCCTCACGGCTGCAGCAGTGACATCGCATTGTCACTGCGATTTTTTTCCACATTTTGCCGTTGTCGATGCCCGTTCCATGACTACCATCTCGACTTTGTGACGAGAGCGGCAAAGTCGGGTGGACACTTCCCGACACGACTCGTAATCACAAGAACGCCGGCGGACGGGCGGACACTTCCACCTCTCCCCGCCGGCACCCGGTCGGCCGGCATGGCGGTGCGTTTCGCACCGCACTCGGCGCCCCGACCGACTCGCAGCCTCACCGGCTTCGCACGGAGCCCAACGGTTTCCCCAAAACCGTCGCTCCCGGTCTTCTGTAGTCGAGGGATCGATGCAGGGATATCTCACCACCCTCCGCACGTTCCCTCGGACGGAGGCTTAATTGTGGCTCACCCGGAACCCTCGACGACGACCTCCACCCCCGCCCCCACCGGCACGGTGAACGACTCGTACGTCGCCCGCGGCATGGCGGCCGCTTCGGTCGGTTTGGGCTTCTTCAGCGCGGTCATCTTCTTCTGGACGCCGTTCACCTCGCTCCTGTCGTCGGTCGGTCTCACCCTGGGGTTGATCTCGTTGGCCCGCGGGGTGAAGGGCGGTCTGCGGGGTGAGAACTACGCGATGGTCGGCACGCTCCTGTGTGCGACCAGCCTCGGCATCACGGTGACGCTCAACCAGGCGCTGCGGTACCTGCAGTGGGACACGCTTCCGTACCTGTTCTGACGTGAGTGTGCTCCGGCCGCTCCCGTGGCCGGGCCTTCTAACCGCAAGAAACCGGTCGGTGCAGGAAAGGTGGCGGGACAATGGCCCAGATCTTCCCGAAGGCGCTGAACCCGATCGCCAAGATGATCGTCCTCGGCCTGCCGCTTTTGGCCGGGGCGACGGGCGTCACCGGGGCCGCGTTCTACCGGTCGAGTTACGCGACGGGGGTCGGCGAGATCCCGCCGCAGCCGGTCGCCTTCAGCCACGCCCACCACGTCGGGCAGCTCGGCATTCACTGCGTCTACTGCCACACGTCGGTCGAGTCGTCCGGGTTCGCCAACATCCCGCCCACCAAGACCTGCATGAACTGCCACCAGCAGATCTGGCAGGGTGCCGACCTCCTGGAGCCGGTCCGTAACAGCTACAAGACGAACACGCCGATCGAGTGGAACCGGGTCCACAACCTGCCGCACTACGCCTACTTCAACCACTCGATCCACGTGGCGAAGGGGGTCGGGTGTGTGTCGTGCCACGGGCGGCTCGACCAGATGAACCTGACGATGCAGTCGAGCACGCTGCTCATGGAGTGGTGCATCGCGTGCCACCGCGAACCCGAGAAACACCTCCGCCCGAAGGAGGAGGTGTTCAACATGAGGTGGGACGCCAGCATGGCCGGCAAGAACGAGGCCACCGGCAAGCCGTACACGCAGCGCGAGCTCGGACTGGAGTTGAAGGAAAAGCACCGCGTCCGCGACGCGGTCACGCTCACCAACTGCTCGATGTGCCACAGGTAGTGTTTGGGATTTTGTGTTTCGTGTTCGGGCGGCCGGCGCGTCCGACGGGGCCGGGGCTCGCCGAGCACGAAACACCCAACACAAAACACCCAGCACTTTCGGAATGAGGGACCGATGAAACCCGACATCACCGACAGCGCCGCGAACGAGCCGGCCGCGCCGCCCGACAAGCTGTGGCGCGGGCTGGACGAGTTCCAGGGCGCGCCGGGGTACGCGGAGGCCGCGCTCAACGAGTTCCCCGAAGGGGCCACCGAACTCGACGAGCCGAGCCGCCGACGGTTCCTCACCTACATGGGCGCGTCGCTCGCGCTGGCCGGCGCCGCCGGGTGCAACCTCCGCCCCGCCAGTCAGCGCAAGATCATCCCCTACACCACGCAACCGGACGAACTCACCCCCGGCGTGCCGCTGTTCTTCGCCTCCGCAGCCCCGTTCGCCGGTTACGGCCGCGGCGTGTTGGTGCGGAGCAACGAGGGGCGGCCGACCAAGATCGAGGGCAACCCGGACCACCCGTCGAGCCTCGGCGGTACCGACATCCACGCCCAGGCAAGCGTCCTCGATCTGTACGACCCGGACCGGTCGCGTGGTGTTACCCAGCGCGGAACGCCGACCAGCTACGAGCAGGCCGTTGCCGCGCTCCGCGGGAAGTTGTTCACCGGCAACAACAACGCGAACACCGCCCTCCGCGTCCGCGTGCTGACGGAAACCGTCACCTCGCCGACGTTCGCCTGGCAGATCGGGCAATTCCTCAACACCTTCCCGAACGCCCGCTGGGTGCAGTTCGACGCGGTCAGTACCGAGAACGCCCGCAGCGGCGTCAAGAAGGCGTTCGGCAAGTCGCTCAACGTCACCTACGACTTCCTGAAGGCCGACGTCGTTCTGTCGCTCGACTCCGACTTCCTCTGCTCCGGTCCGGGCGCGGTCCGTTACAGTCGCGACTTCGCCGACCGGCGCAAGATCCGCGCCGAGGGGAAGGACCGGGCCGAGCTTGAAGCCGGGCGACAGGCGGGCCGGTCCTTCAAGGAGGGCGTGAAGGTCGATCCGAAGGCCGACCCGAAAGACTCGCTCATCAACCGCCTGTACGCGGTCGAGTGCATGCCGACCAACACGGGTGCCGTCGCGGACCACCGGATCGCGCTCACCACGGGCCAGATCGGTGCGTTCGTTCGCTCGCTGGCTGCCGAGCTCAAGGTGCCGGGCGTCACCGGCGCGGGCTCCTGGGCGGACGCTCAGGTGAAGTGGCTCCAGGAGCTGGCGAAGGATCTCCTGGCGAAGAAGGGCAAGAGCGTCGTGGTTGCGGGCGACCACTTGCCGGCGTGGGTCCACACGCTCGTCGCCGCGATCAACTCGACGCTCGGCAACGTCGGCCAGACGGTGAAACTGACGGCGCCGGTCGAGGCGTCGGTCGAAGGTAAGATGAGCGACCTCAGGACGCTCGTCAACGAACTGAACGCGAAGACCGTCGACGTGCTCCTCGTGCTCGGCGACGCGAACCCGGCGTACTCCGCCCCGGCCGACATCGACTTCGCCGGCGCGATGCGCGAGTACCACAAGGACGCGACCAAGTTCAGCCTGCACCTCGGCTCGCACCAGGACGAGACGGCCGTGCTGTGCGACTGGCACGTCAACGAGGCGCACTACCTCGAAACCTGGGGCGACATCCGCGGCCACGACGGGACGGTCGCGATCCAGCAGCCGCTCATCGCCCCCCTGCACGGCGGCAAGTCGGCCATCGAACTGTTCACCACGATCATGCGGTCGCCGGAGGCGAGCGTGCCCGGCGCGCCGCGCGACCCGTTCGACATCGTGAAGTCGACGTGGCAGAAGGCCGACGAGGTGAAGAAGACGTTCCCGAACTTCCCGGCCCTCCCGAAGGCCGCGGCGTTCGAGGTGTTCTGGCAGGAGGCGGTGCGGTCGGGGGTGGTCGCCGGCACCGCGGCGGTCGAGGAGAAGGCGCCGGCGCTGGCGGCCAACTGGTCGTCGGACCTGGCGGCCGGGACCGGCCCCGCGGTCGCCGCGGGCGAGCTCGAACTGAACTTCCGCCCCGACCCGACGCTCTACGACGGTCGGTTCGCCAACAACGGCTGGCTGCAAGAACTGCCCAAGCCGCTCACGAAGATCTCGTGGGACAACGCGGCGTTCGTCAGCCCCAAGACGGCGGAAAAGCTCGGCGTGAAGGCGGAGGCCCGCTGGACCGGCGGCGAGCACGGCCGGATGGAGGTGAACGTCATCGAGCTGACGGTAAAGGTCAAGCTCGCCGACGGCAAGGAAGAGGACCGCAAAGTGCGGGCGCCGGCGTGGATTCTGCCCGGCCACGCGGACGACGCGGTCACGGTCCACCTGGGGTACGGACGGACCCGCGCCGGCGATTACGTCGCCAACGCGCCGGGCGAGAAGAACGCGGCCGGGCAGGACGGGGTCCGCGGGTTCAACGTCTACCCGCTCCGCACCGGCTCGACCTGGGCGGTCGGGGCGAAGGCGGCGCGGGTCGGCGCCGGCGCGAAGTCCGGTAGCGGCGCGAAGTACTTCCTGGCCTGCACCCAGGGCCACTGGGCAATGGCCGAGAAGGACCCGATCTCCGGAAAGATGCTCGACCGCAAGCCGGTCCGCCGCGGGTCGCTCGCCGACTACGCCAAGAACCCGCGGTTCGCCAAGATCCCGCCGATGGCGGCCGGCGAGACCGAACTCATCAACGAGAACGTCCCGCTGCCCAAGAAGCACGAGAAAAAGAGCGACCACGACCACGATCACAGCCACGGAGCGGGCGAGCACGAGCACGACGGGCGACTCATCCCGCTGAACATGTACAAGCCGGCCGAGGGGCTCGTTCCGGACCTCCGCGACGCGCAGCGCCGGCGCTGGGCGCTCGCGATCGACCTCAGCGCCTGTACCGGCTGCTCGGCGTGTGTGGTCGCCTGCCAGAGCGAGAACAACACGCCCGTCGTCGGCAAGGACCAGGTGACGAAGGGCCGCGAAATGTACTGGATCAACATCGACCGGTACTACGAGGGGCTCGAAGGCAACGACCCGAACGCGGTGAAGGCGTACTTCCAGCCGCGCATGTGCGTGCAGTGCGAGAACGCCCCGTGCGAGATCGTCTGCCCGGTCGGCGCGACCGTCCACTCCGCGGACGGCCTCAACGACATGACCTACAACCGGTGCGTGGGCACGCGGTACTGCTCGAACAACTGCCCGTACAAGGTCCGCCGGTTCAACTTCCTTACGCTCCAAGACTGGGAGACCGACACCATCAAACTGGGCCGCAACCCGGAGGTGTCGGTGCGCAGCCGCGGCGTGATGGAGAAGTGTACCTTCTGCGTCCAGCGCATCCGCGGGGCGGAGATCGTCGCGGAGCGCGAGGGCCGGCCGATCCGCGACGGCGAGATCCTGACCGCCTGCCAGTCCGCCTGCCCGTCCGGGGCGATCGTGTTCGGCGACATCAACGACGCCGACGCGGCCGTCTCGAAGTGGAAGAACGAGCCGTCGAACTACGGCCTCCTGGCCGAACTGAACACGCGGCCGCGCCTGACGTACACGGCGGTCGTTCGGAACCCGAATCCGGCGATGCCGAAGTAAAACTGTAGCCGGCCCCTGTGAGGCCGGTGCGATGCCACCCGTGTAGCACCGGCTACAGAAGAAAGAGGGCAAGACGTGGCGACCGCGGAACTACCTCCCGCCCGCTCCACCGAGCTGCCGCTCGAACCGGAGATGCACCCGCTCGTGCGGAACAAGCACGACCTGGTCTCCGTCGGCGACGCGATCGGCGAGGTCGTGCTCAAGGGCGAACACCCGCGCGGCTGGTGGATCGGCTTCCTGGCCGGGTTCGCCATGCTGCAGATCCTGGCGATCGCGGTGTGCTGGCTCTTCTACGTCGGCGTCGGCATCTGGGGCATCAACGTCCCGGTCGCCTGGGGCTTCGCGATCGTCAACTTCGTGTGGTGGATCGGCATCGGCCACGCCGGCACGCTGATCTCCGCGATCCTCCTGCTCCTGCACCAGAAGTGGCGCACGAGCATCAACCGGTTCTCGGAGGCGATGACGATCTTCGCGGTCATGTGCGCGGGCCTGTTCCCGCTGTTGCACATGGGCCGCCCGTGGTTCTTCTACTGGCTCTACCCGTTCCCCAACGTCGCGGGCGTCTGGCCGCAGTTCCGCAGCCCGCTCACCTGGGACGTGTTCGCGGTCACGACGTACTTTACCGTGTCGCTGGTGTTCTGGTACCTGGGGCTCGTCCCGGACCTCGCGGCGCTCCGCGACCAGGCCCGTAAGCGGTGGCAGCAGATCGCCTACGGCCTGCTCGCCCTGGGCTGGCGCGGCTCGGCGATCCACTGGCGGCGGTACGAGAAGGTGTACCTGATCCTCGGCGGCATCTCGACGCCGCTCGTGCTCTCGGTGCACACGGTCGTGTCCTTCGACTTCGCCGTGTCGATCGTCCCGCTGTGGCACGCCACGATCTTCCCGCCGTTCTTCGTCTCCGGGGCCATCTACTCGGGCTTCGCGATGGTGGTGGCGATCGCGCTGCCGGTCCGCAAGTGGTACAAGCTGGAGGACTTCTTCAGCGACCACCACATGGACATCATGGGCAAGGTGATGCTGGCGACCGGGTTCCTCGTCACCTACGGCTACTTCAGTGAAGCCTGGATGGCGTGGTACGGGCACACGCTCTACGAGTGGGGCACCACGATGGAGCGCATGTTCGGCCCCTACGGGTGGTCGTACTGGTGCCTGATCGGGTTCAACTGCGTCTTCCCGCTGACGTTCCTCTGGTCGAAGAAGATCCGCACGAGTCCGTTCTGGATGGAGCTGATCTGCATCTCGGTGCTCATCGGGATGTGGTTCGAGCGGTACGTGATCGTCATCACGCTGGCCCGGGAGTACGTCCCGGCCGGCTGGGGGACCTACGCCCCGACGTTCTGGGACTACGCGACGATGATCGGCTCCCTGGGGCTGTTCCTCTTCCTGTTCTTCCTGTTCCTCCGCTACCTGCCGATGATCTCGATCACCGAGATGCGCGAGCTGTTGCCCAAGAAGCAGGGCGGCGGCGGCGGTCACTCGATCATGGAGAACGCGCCGTGAGTACGACCGTCACCCCCGGCCCCGGGCACGCCCCGGGCCACGCCCCCGACCACGGGCACGCCGACCCGACCGTCCCGGTCACGCACGGCCTGTTGGCCATGTTCGAGACCGGCGACCAGATGGCGCACGCGATCGAGAAGGCCGTCGCGGCCGGCTACACGCACCTGGACGGGTTCAGCCCGTACCCGGTGGGCGAGGCGGCCGACGCGCTGAAGTTCCCGAAGTCCGAGATGGGGCCGGTGATGTTCATCGGCGGCCTCACCGGCGCCTGCTCGGGCTTCATCATGCAGTACTGGGCGAACACCTGGGGCTACTCGCTCAACATCGGCGGCCGCCCGTACTTCTCGTGGCCGTCGTTCGTGCCCATCACGTTCGAGATGATGGTGCTGACGACCGCGCTGACCGGCTTCTTCGGCCTCATGGCGATCTGCGGGCTGCCGCGGTACAACCACCCGCTGTTCAACTCGAAGAACTTCGAGCGCGCGACGAGGGACCGGTTCTTCGTGTGCATCGAAGCGACCGACCCGAAGTTCAACCTCGCGGAAACGCGGACCTTCCTCAACGACCTCCACCCGGTGGCGGTCGAGGAGGTGATGGAATGAGTGCCCTTCGTTACGTCAGCCGCGCCAATCGTCGGCGCGTCCTCTGGGCCGTATACGCCGCGACCCTGGCGCTGTCGGCCGGGGCCGGGTGTCGCCAGCGGATGGCCGACCAGCCGTACTACCGGCCGCTCGAACACGCCGAGTTCTTCCCGGACGGGCGGGCCAGCCGGCCGATCGAACGCGGCACGATCCACCGCGCCCAGCGGCTCGAAACCGACCCGATCGCCACCGGGCTGACCCGCGAGGAGTGGGAGCGGTCCTACGAGTACGCGGTGCCGCCCACGAAGGTGGACGTCGGCGCGCTCAACGAGCCCGAGAAGATCCTCCGGGCCGTCGGCGCCCCGCGGTACAACCCGCTGGACCCGGCCGCGCCGAAGGTGTACGTCAACGAGTTCCCGTTCCCGATCGACCAGGCCGCCCTGAAACGCGGCCAGGAGCGGTACACGGTCTTCTGTGCCGTCTGTCACGGCCCGCTCGGGAACGGGCAGGGGAAGATCTGGGAACGCGGGTACCTGAACCCGACCTCGTTCCACACGCACAAGGTCGACCCGAAGGAGGTCACGGTGAGCAACCCGCAGGGCCTCGGCATCTCCCGCGGCTTCTCGCTGTGGGGGCACACCGTGCCGATGGACCGGGTGCCGCCCGGGTACATCTTCGAGGTCGTCACGAAGGGCTACGGCGGCATGCCGAGCTACTCGGCCCAGATCCCGGCCGCCGACCGGTGGAAGATCGTCGCTTACATTCGCGTGCTGCAGATGAGCCAGGGCGGTAACGTGTCCCCGGAGATCAAGAAGCTGCTCGACGCGGCGGGAGGCAAGCAGTGAGCACCGACCCCGCGAGCACCCCCCCGTCGACCGCCCCGCCGGCGGGCGGGACCCTGCCGCCCGCGCACACCGACCAGCCCGACTGGGGCGCGTTCACCCGCGTCGCGGTGATCGCCGCGATCGCCGGCTGGGTGCTCTACGCCGTCGCCGGGGTCATGAACCTGTCGGCCGCGAACACCGACGAGGCCAAGCACGCCGCCAAGGCGCGGTTCCTCCTCGGCTACCTGACCGGCTACACCTACTGGGCCAGCCTGCCGCTCGGCGCGATGGCCCTCCTGATGATCCGCTACCTCGCGAAGACGTCGTGGGGGCTGCTGCTGACGCGCCCGTTCGAGGCCGCGACCCGCACGCTGCCGCTCCTGCTCCTGTTGTGGGCGCCGCTGGCCGTCGGGGTCGCGATGAAGGACGCGAACACGCACGAGGCGGAGTTCTCGCCGTACTGGTGGTCGAAGCCGGAGCACGCGCCGCAGCAGGACGTGAACGAGCCGGCGACGATGGCCGGGGCGGACAAGCGCGAGCAGACCGTCGAGGTCGGCATGCGGCTCTACAACCGCGCGATCGACCAGCGCAAGCGCGAGGAGAAGGAGGAGATCGCCGCGGGCAACTACGGGTTCCTCTCCGCCCCGGCCTACATCGGGGTCGGGCTCGCGTTGTTCGCGATCTGGGGCGCGATGATCTACTTCCTCAACGCGTGGGGCCGGGCGGCGTCCGACTCGAACGACCCGCGCGTGGTGGACCGCAACCTGGAGAAGCTCTCGAACCTCTCCGGGCCGGGGCTCATCATCTTCGCGATCACCACCACCGCGGCCGCGACACAGTGGGTGATGTCGCTGGAGCCGGGCTGGTCCTCGACCATGTTCCCGGTCATCTACGCGGTGAACCAGTTCCTCACCTGTTTCGCCTTCTCGGTGGCGCTGTTCCTGCTCTTGGCCGGCCGGCCGCCGTTCAAGGGGCACATGCGGCCGAAGTTCCAACTCGACATGGGCACCCTGATGCTGGCGTTCACCATGTTCTGGTCGTACACCTCGTTCTCCCAGTTCATGCTGGTGTGGATCGGGAACCTGCCCGAAGAGATCCCGTTCTTCCTGAAGCGGTCCAACCACGGCGGGGAGCGGTCGGGCTGGTGGTACGTGTCCGCGGCGCTGATCGCGCTGCACTTCGCGCTGCCGTTCCTGCTGCTCCTGTTCCGCAACATCAAGCTGCACCCGGTGCGGCTGCGGGTGGTCGCGGTGTACCTGCTGGTGATCTGCGCCGTCGACGTGACGTGGTGGATCGCGCCCAGCGCGCCGGACCACGGGTTCCCGGCGTGGCTGATGGACGTCGGCGCGATCCTGGGCGTCGGCGGCGTGTGGGGGCTGTACTTCCTCTACCAACTGAAGAAGCGCCCGCTGTTCCCGGACAACCAGGCGTTCCTGCTGCCGGAGGGGCACCACCATGCAGCCCACTAACCCCGCGAGCCAGCCGGCCGCCGACGACCACGCCCCGATGGGGCCGCCGCCCCCGGAGGTCATCGCCCGCGGCTACGAGGCCGACGTCTACGACGCCAAGAGCGTCATCAGCGTGCCGCTCCTGGTGGTCTTTTTCTTCGTGCTGGCGTTCGGGACGGTCACGGTGATCTTCCGGTTCATCGCCTACCCGAAGGCCGACCCGAGGGTGCATCCGGCCGCGGCCGAGCGGAACAAGCGCCCGCTCAACGAGCGGCTCGCCGGGATCGGCCACGACGACCAGGCCAAGCAGACCCGCGAACAGCCGCGGCTCGAAGTGCTCCGACAGCGGACCGGCGGCGACCTCGCCCGCGCGATCACGCGGCCCGAAACGGCCGAGGGGAACTCGCCCGAGCTGCACCCCGAGGACCTGCGGGCCACGAAGGAGCACTACCCGGCGCTCTTCCAGACCGGCGGGGGCAAGTACGGTATCGACAAGGTGCTGGACCTGGGCGACGACAAGTTGAAGGCGCTGTTCCCGGTCCAGGCCGACGGGTCCCGGCCGATCGACTCCCAGCACGCCCCGAGCGCGTCTAACGCCGGGCGCGGGGGAGGGGAGTCGCCGGTCGTTCGGCCGCCCGTGCCCAAGATCGAGGGCAAGAAGCCCGAGGCGCCGAAGAAGCCGGAGACGCCCAAACAGCCCGAGGCGCCCAAGAAGTCCGAACCGAAACCGGGGGAGAAGAAGTGACCCGCGTCAGGCGGTACACCCTGTTGGTGCCGGTTGCGGCCGCCGCGCTGGCGACGATCGTCGCGCTGCCGCTGCCGGCACGCGCCGGCAACGACGGGCTCGTGCCGCAGCACGACCGGTCCCAGGGGCCGCGGCCCGAGGCCGGCATCACGGAACAGATCGGCGCGCAGGTGCCGCTCGACCTGACGTTCCGCGACGAGAACGAGCAGCCGATCGCCCTCGGCGACGCGATGGGCGGCCGGCCGACGATCCTGGTGCCGGTTTACTACCGGTGCCCGATGCTCTGCACGGAGATCCTCAACGAGGTGCTCGACGCCCTGCGCGAGATGCCGGCGAACTTCACCGCGGGCAACCAGTTCAGCGTCGTGACCGTGAGCATGGACCCGAAGGAGCACGGCGACCTGGCGCGGGCCAAGAAGAAGGCGTACCTGACCGAGTACGGCCGGCCCGGCGCGGACCGCGGGTGGCGGTTCCTCACCGGCACCAAGGAGAGCATCGCGGCGCTGCTCGACACCGTGGGCTACCGGTTCGAGTTCGACAAGATGCTGAAGGAGTACGACCACCCCAGCGGCATCGTGATCCTGTCGCCGCAGGGGAAGGTGACCCGGTACTTCCACGGCCTGAGCTACCGCGGCGAGAAGAAGCTCGCCGGGCCGGAGGTGCGGGGGCCGGACGGGAAGGTCACCCGCCCGACCACCACGCTGCGGCTGTCGCTCGTCGAGGCCGCCGACGGCAAGGGCGGCTCGCTCCTGGACCAGATCACGCTCCTGTGCTACCGGTACGACCGGCTGCACCAGGGGTACTCGCTGAACGTGCTCCGGGCCGTCCAGATCGGCGGGCTGGTCACGCTCCTGGCCGTCGCGGCCGGCGCGCTGATCGCCGTCCGGCGGGAGGGCATCCTGCGGGGCGTCCTCGGGCGCGTCGTGCTCTTCGTTCTGATCTGCGTGGCGGTGAGCGGGCTGGGGCTGGGCGGCTCCCTCTGGCGGAGCGGCGACACCACCCTCGCCTCGGTCCTGCTCGCGCTCAGCTTCCTGTCCGTTTTGGGCGTCACGGTGATCGCGTACCGCCGCGGACGGGCGGCCCGCACCGAAGACCCGCCCGCCCCCGTCGAGGGGCCGAACACGCTGCCCTCAGGGGGGACCGCATGACCACCGCGAGCATGTTGCCGTTCATCCCCGAGATGGGGTCCGACAGCGCCCGCCACTTCGAGGCCCTGTTCTGGTACATCACGATCACCAGCGCGGCGGTGGGCGGGGCCGTGTACGCCGCGCTCCTGTACTTCTGCGTGCGGTACCGCCGCGGCGCGACCACCGGGAGCACGCCGCGCATCCTCGGGTCGGTGCGGCTCGAACTCACCTGGACCGTCGTCCCGCTGCTCGTGTTCCTCACCTACTACGCGTGGGGCGCGTACGTCTACAACAAGGCCGTCCACCCGCCCGAAGACGCGATGGAGGTGTTCGTCATCGGCAAGCAGTGGATGTGGAAGGCGCAGTACCCCAACGGCCAGCGGGTCATCATCGGCGGCAACCCGCGGAACATGACCGAGGCCGAGCGCCGGTCGATCGGCAAGCTGGTGCTGCCGGTCAACCGGCCGGTGAAGATCGTCCTGACGTCCGAGGACGTGATCCACGACTTCGGCGTGCCCGCGTTCCGCCAGAAGATGGACGTGCTGCCCGGCCGCTACACCCAGACGTGGTACCACCCGCGAGTACCACATCTTCTGCGACCAGTACTGCGGCACGTGGCACTCGCTCATGGTCGGCAAGATCAAGGTCGTCGAGGAGCGGGAGTTCGACGACTGGCTGTTGGGCTTCAAGCCGCTGCAGGGCACCGAGAACGCGGTGGACGGGTCGCTCGCGCACGAGGGGCGTCAACTGTTCCTGAAGCTCCAGTGCATCCGCTGCCACTCGGCCACGCCGACGGGCAAGGCGCCGGTGCTGGAGGGGCTCTACGGCAGCCGCGCCGACCTGCGGGGCGGCGGGGCCGAGATCGTGGACGACCAGTACATCATCGAGTCCATCCGGCGGCCGCGGCTGAAGGTCGTGGACGGGTGGGAGGCGATCATGCCGGCCTACGACGAGAGCCAGGTCAGCGCCGAGGAGCTGAACGCGCTCGTCGCGTACATCCGCAGTCTCAAGAAGGGCGCCACGCCCGACCGCACCGAACAGTTCCCGGCGCCCAACGGGGCGCCGACCGAGCGCACGCCGTCGCCGCTGCCGACGCCGAAGGGGGGCCAGTAACGCCATGAGCATCGCTGTCACGCACGGCGGCCTGACGGCCGCCCCGGTCCCCCCCGAGCCCGAACCGGCGAAGGTCGACTACCTGAACAACGGCCACTCGATCTGGTCGTGGCTGTTCACCGTCGACCACAAGCGGATCGGCATCCTGTACCTGATCTCGATCTCGGTGTTCTTCGTCGCGGGCGGGACCGCGGCCGGGATCGTTCGGCTCAACCTGCTGTCCAGTAGCGGGTTCATCGTCGACGAGGACGCGTACAACCGGGCGTTCACCGCGCACGGGGTGATGATGCTGTTCTTCTTCCTGATCCCCGCCGTGCCGGCGGTGTTCGGGAACTTCTTCATCCCGATGATGATCGGGACGAAGGACCTCGCGTTCCCCAAACTGAACATCGCCAGCTGGTACGTGTTCATGATCGGGGCCGCGTTCGCCATCTGGTCGGTGCTGGCCGGCGGCATCGACACCGGGTGGACCCTGTACCCGCCGTACAGCACGCGGGCCAGTCAGTCGTACGTGATACCGGGCGTCGTCGGGGCGTTCATCAGCGGGTTCAGCTCCATCATGACGGGGCTGAACATCATGGTGACGGTCCACAAGATGCGCGCCCCCGGCATGACGTGGAGCCGGCTGCCGCTGTTCGTCTGGTCGCTGTACGCGACGAGCCTCATCCAGCTCCTGGCGACTCCGGTCGTGGCCATCACGCTCGTGCTGATCGCGGTCGAGCGAGCCTGGGGCGTGGGGATCTTCGACCCGGCGCTGGGCGGCGACCCGGTGCTGTTCCAGCACATGTTCTGGTTCTACAGCCACCCGGCCGTCTACATCATGATCCTCCCCGGGATGGGCGTGATCTCGGAGGTGCTGACGTGCTTCAGCCGTAAGAACGTGTTCGGCTACCACGCGGTGGCGTGGTCGAGCGTGGGCATTGCGGTGGTCGGGTTCCTCCTGTGGGCCCACCACATGTTCGTCGCGGGCATCAGCTTCTACGCGGCGCTGCTGTTCAGCCTCCTGAGTATGCTCGTGGCGGTGCCGAGCGCCATCAAGGTCTTTAACTGGACGGCGACGCTCTACCGGGGCTCGATCACGTTCCAGGCGCCGATGCTGTTCTCGCTGGGGTTCGTGGTGCTGTTCATCATCGGCGGCCTCACGGGCCTGTACCTGGCGACGCTGGGCACCGACATCCACCTGCACGACACGTACTTCGTGGTCGCCCACTTCCACTTCGTGATGGTGGGCGGGATGGTGATGGGCTACTTCGCGGGGCTGCACTACTGGTGGCCGAAGATGACCGGGCGGATGTACTCCGACTGGTGGAGCCGGGTCGCGGCGTCCATCATCATCGTCGGGTTCTTCTTCACGTTCATCCCGCAGTTCATCATGGGCTACCATGGGATGCCGCGGCGGTACCCGAACTACCCGGACGAGTTTCAGTTCCTCAACGTGATGTCCACGGCCGGGGCGAGCATCCTGGGCATCGGCTACCTGATGCCGGCGGTGTACCTGACGCTGTCGCTGTTCTTCGGCCAGAAGTCGCCGGCCAACCCGTGGAGCGCGACGGGCCTGGAGTGGGCCAGCCCGAGCCCGCCGACGGTCCACAACTTCGACAGCACGCCGGTGGTGGTGTGCGGGCCGTACGAGTACGCGATCGGGGTGGATCAGATGGGCCGCGGGCTGCCCGAACCTCCGGGGCCGGGCGGCGCGGAAGGCCCTCACGGGAAGGTCGGCCCGACCGGCCCCGCAGGCCCCATGCAGAAGGAGACCCACGTTGTCGGCTAGCACCCACACACCGGCGCTGAAGCACCACTTCGAAGACCTGGGGCAGCAGCACGCCTGCGAGCGGCTGGGGATCTGGATGTTCCTGGCCACGGAGATCCTGTTCTTCGGCGGGCTCTTCGGCGCCTACACCATGTACCGGTTGTGGTACCCGCACGAGTTCGAACTCGCCAGCTCGCACCTGAACTGGAAGTTCGCGACCGTCAACACCGTGTTCCTGATCACCAGCAGCCTCACGATGACGCTGGCGATCCGCTCGGCCAAGCTGGGCGACCGCAGCGCGCTGTACCGCAACCTGCTGCTGACCGCGGCGCTGGCGACCGCGTTCATGGTGGTCAAGGGGTTCGAGTACGCCCAGGACTTCCACGAGCGGTACGTGCCCGGCCCGCTGTTCGCGGCCGAGTACGACGACGCGACCGCCGCGGTCCGGTCGATGAGCTACTCCCAGGCCGAAGAGTACTTCAAGCAGAACACCCAGGGCGAGCACCCGCGGCACCAGAATTGGGCCGCCGACCTGGCGCTGCGGAACAAGGACGGCTCGCCCCTGATGGCGGCCGACCCCGGCAAGGTGCAACTGTTCCTCTGCTTCTACTACATCATGACGGGCATCCACGGCATCCACATCCTCGTCGGGATCGGGTGCATCCTGTGGGTGACGTGGGAGGCGTGGCGCGGCACCATCCCGCCGGAGAACTACTCCACCGTCGAGATCGTCAGCCTGTACTGGCACTTGGTGGACGCGATCTGGCTGTTCCTGATGCCGCTCCTGTACCTTGCGGGCATCGGGTACGGCGGGCACCACTGAGGTGAACCCGCCCGCAAGGGCGGTGGGTCGTTCGCAAGTGGTGCGCGACCCACCGCCCTTGCGGGGTTCACCGAAACACGTGTTGCTCGTATCATTCCACGAACCAAAGCACCGGTTGAGATCCTTCCAATGGCCGACCCCACTCCGACCACGACGTCCGCCGCGCCGACGGACGACCCGCACGGCATCCGCAAGGACCTGGACAGCCCCGGGCAACTGGTGGTCGTGTTCCTCGCCGTCGTCGGGCTGGCGCTGGTGAACATCTTCCTGTCGAAGTCCATCGGGCCGACGCGGTACACGCTCCCGCTGCAACTGGCCATCGGGTCGGTGCAGGCCGGACTGGTCGCGTACCACTTCATGCACCTGAAGCAGGGCGACCGGGTGGTGATCCTCACGGCGCTGTCGTCGCTGTTCTGGATGGGCATTCTGTTCGTCCTGTTCCTGTCCGACTACATGACGCGGCAGTACGTCATCGGCTGAACCGAGACCCGTGAGATGCGCGCCTCCGGTGGGCGGTGGTGGTTGATCGCGACGGCCGCGCTCCTGGCGGCCGCGCCCGGGTGCGGCGGGTGCGGTTCGAAGTCCGAATACCCGCCGAACCTCACCTTCCCGCCCCGCACCGACCGGCTCGTTCTGAAGCTCCCCGACAAGCCCGCCCCCGCGATGAACACCGCGGGCAAGCGCGACGAGGAGATCGCCGCGCTCGATTCTCTCGGCGGGCGCACCGTCGATCCCGCCACGTTCCCCGCCAACCTCGACGACCCGGCCGACCCCCGCTCCGCGCTCGACATCTTCCTCGGGGCCACGTTTCGCACGCCCGCGGACCCCGGCGACGTGTCCGGGCCGCTCAAGCTCACGAAGGCGCACCTCGCCGAAGGCTCGAAGCTGTTCAAGCGGCACTGCCTCGACT
>JAFKJJ010000545.1:39387-45109 GCA_017306025.1 Planctomycetota bacterium | reverse complement strand
TGGCTTGCTTCGCTCGCGGCGGTTAGCGCTGCCGGATTACTCGGGCAGCGGGCGGTGTTCGTCGGTCGGCTCGTTCGGCGGTTGGGTTTCCGTTTCCTGGGTCAGTTCGCGCACGCGGTCCGCAATCCGTTGAGAAATGGACTTCGCACGCGCGAGCATCGCCTCTCCCGCCGTGAATGTGTCGACCTGACCTGACATACTGAATCCCGGCTCGGTCTGCTTATCGCTCTTATTTTTGTCCATCGATCTGTTACCCGGAACGGTGAGCACCAATCCAGACCGCAGAGCGCATGCCAAGCCGATGTACAATCATTGGGCACGACAGTGAGCGGGCTTTGTTCATTCACCGCTGGCGGACCCGAGCGACACAACCTGCGATACGACGAACCGCCTCGTCGATCTCCTCGGCCGTCTGATTCGGTGACAGACTGAATCGCAGTGCGGACCGGAGAACTTCCTCCGAAGTGCCCATTGCGCGAAGCACCGGACTGGGAAGAAGACTCCCACTGGAGCACGCGGAACCGGTCGAGCACGCGACCCCTGCCAGGTCGAGAGCCATCAGGAGCACATCCGCGCGGCAGTCCGGGAATGATGCATTCAGCGTCGTCGGGACGACGTCCTCGGCCCCAATCTCCGGTCCGTTGAGCACGACCGGTCCGCACGACCGTTGCAATCCGTCCCACAGCCGCGCACGAAGATTGGCCAGCGTGACCAGATTCTTTACGAGATCTCGCACAGCGATTTCCAGGGCCGATGCCATGCCGACTGTGAGAGGAACGGGTTCGGTTCCCGGCCGCCTGCCCTTTTGTTGGTGTCCGCCGAACGTGAGCGGCGCAAGTTCGGTGCCGCGCCTTGTCAGCAGCACGCCGACGCCCTTCGGTCCGCCGAACTTGTGCGCGGACGCCGCAAGTGTGGATGCACCGAGATTCGCAAAATCGACCGGGATCTTCCCCACGGCTTGCGCCGCATCACAATGAAGGCTGGCGTTACGCGCCAGTGCTTTTGCGATTTCGCGCACCGGTTGAATGACGCCGGTCTCGTGATTCGCGAGCATCACACAGACAAGAGCCGCGCACGTCGGAAGTGCGTCCGTGCGAAGGACGCCGCGCGAATCGACCGGAAGCCACTCCACCGGAACGCCGCGAGATTCGAGCTGCCGGAGCGGTTCGATCACACACGGATGTTCGAGATGCGAGGCGACGGCGCGGGCGGGCCGGTGACCGAAGATCGCGAGGTTGTTCGCCTCTGTGGCGCCGCTGGTAAATGTGACCTCGTCGGGAAACGCGCCGAGTAGCGCCGCGACATTCTCACGGGCGTCTTCGAGCGCCTGCCGCGCTTTCCGGCCGACCGCGTGGGCCGACGACGGATTGCCGAACGTCTCCGTCAGGTACGGCCGCATTGCGTCCCACACTTCGGGGCGCAGCGGGGTTGTCGCGTTGTGATCGAGGTAGATGGGCCGCATTCGATCATTTTAATGCGAGGAGATCTGCTTGCGTATGTCCGGTCGATTGGGAATAATCGGTTGCTTATCTCTCCCCTTGCCCTGGTTCGTACTCGCTTGTAGTACCCGCCCCCGTTCCATTCGCGCGGTTGGAGAGTGTCATGTCTTATCCACGAGTCCGATCCGCTTTTACGCTCATTGAGTTGCTGGTGGTGATCGCGATCATCGCGGTCCTCATCGGGCTCCTCCTCCCGGCCGTCCAGAAGGTGCGCGCGGCCGCCGCACGCATGTCGTGCAGCAACAACCTCAAACAGATCGGGCTGGCCGCGCACAACTACCACGACGCGCTTCAGAAGTTTCCGTCGGGGTCCGAATCGGCCGCGATCTGGGGGCCGTCGCCCCACACGTTCCTGTTGCCGGTCATCGAACAGGGCAACGTGTCGGCGCTGATGATCACCTCCGCGGCGCACGGCTCGTCGTCGTCCGGGATCGCGAATCACGAGTCCGCCTCGACCTCCCGGCCGAAGGTGTTCGCTTGCCCGTCCGACCCGAACACGTACGCCGGGCAGGTGTACGGGTTTACCAACTACCACACCAACTACGGCCGGTGGGTGGGGTTGGAGAGCAAATGGGACGGTGTGTTCGGAACGAACTTCGTTCCGTACGGGAGCGTCCCCGCGGTGCCGGCGACGAAGATCGTTGACATCAGCGACGGGACGACGAACACGATCATGTTCGCCGAGGTGGCCAACGGGGCCGACGGCGCGTCGCCGACGCCGCGCGATCCGCGCCGCGACTGCTTCGACGGCGGCACCCTTCCTCTGAATAGCAACGACCCGGTTACGACCCGGAACACGCTCTTGGCGATCGACGTGCAGACCGCGGGGACGCTCGGCTGGAACTGGCGCGGTTACCCGTGGCGCGAGGGGTCGATCTGGCGGAACGGATTCAACACCCTTCTCGGGCCGAACAAGCCCTGTTACCGACCGAACGGCGAGTGGTGGCAACTGGTCACCCCCGCGAGCAGCTACCACAGCGGCGGGGTGAACGTGTGCCTCGCCGACGGCTCGGTTCGGTTTTTCGCGGATGGCGTGGACCCCAACGTCTGGACCGGGGCCGGTTCCAAGTCCGGCGGCGAAGTGGGATCGCTGAACTGACCGCTCGGTCACCGTCGCGAGCGGCGCCGCGCACCCCGGCCATGTGGCCGGGGTTCACCTTTCAAACATGGGGGCGCACATGGATCGTCTACTTCGTTGCCTATTGTTGGTTTCGGTCGTCGCGGTCACGATCGGGTGTGGGAGTTCGGAGCCGACCGGCCCGAAAGAGAACCTGAACGACAAGGAAAAGCAGCAGGTCAAGGATCTGCAACAGCAGCGCCGGGACGAGTGGGGCAGCACGAACAAGAAATCGAAGTGATCTCGCCGTTGCCGACCGCCGGGCGGTCGGGGATAATCACGACACCTTCCTACCATCCCGCCGGGCCCACCTCATGCCCCTTCCGTCACTTTTGAATCGCCGTGACCTTCTTTGTGCCGGTGGTGTCAGTGCTGCCGCAACCCTCCTCGGGCCGGGTGTTCCCTTCGCGAACGCCGCGGCCGGCCCGAAAGCGAAATCGGTCATCTTCCTGTGGCTCGCGGGCGGTGTCACGCACCACGAGTCGTTCGACCCGAAGCCGGACGCGCCGCAGGAGATTCGCGGTTCGCTGACCACGATCCAGACGACGCTCCCCGGTGTGCGGTTCAGCGAAGTCATGCCGCGGATGGCGAACCAGACCGACAAGATCGCTCTGGTTCGGACGTTCGCGTCCGGGACCGACGACCACTTTCAGGCACAGGCGCGGGCGCTCTCCGGCCGGATGGTGAACCTGATCCAGATCGACACCGAGCCGAACATCGGGTCGGTGATGTCGAAGCTGAACGGCCCGCGGGGCGGCTTTCCGGGCTACATTGCCGTCCCCGGCACCACACGGCCCGGTCCGCCGCCGAAAAACCTGTTCGTCGGCGGGTGGCTCGGTCGGCAGTACGGTCCGTTCATGACCGGCGGCAAGGCGAAGAACGAGGACTTCACGGCGGGCGTGAAGGAAGACGTTCCGGAAGAGGAATTCACGAAACAGGCGGTGCAACCGAGTGTCGGATTGACCGACGATCGGCTTGCGGGCCGCAGCAGCCTGCGCGCGAAGCTCGACCGCGCGCTGAAGCACTCGGAACCGGCGTCCGCGGTGGCCGACGAGTTCCGCGGGGCGTTCGACATGCTGCTGTCGCCGACCGTACGGGCCGCGTTCGACCTGTCGAAGGAGACCGACAAGACCCGCGACCTCTACGGCAAGACGCGCATCGGCACGCGGTGCCTGCTCGCCCGGCGGCTCGTCGAGGCCGGCGCGCCGTTCGTGATGGTCGATTACGGCTACGACCCCGAATACGGGAACCTCTGGGACCAGCACAACGCGGTGGGCCAGAACTTTCCGCACATCTGCGAGATGGCGAAGCGGCCGTACCACCTCGCCGGCGTCGATCGGGCGTTCGCGGCGCTCCTGGAAGACCTCGCGAGCCGCGGCCGGCTCGATCAGACGCTGGTGGTGTTCCTCACCGACTTCGGGCGGACGCCGAAGATCAACAAGGACGGCGGCCGCGACCACTGGGGCCGTACCGGGTCGATCTTCTTCGCGGGCGGCGGGGTGAAGGGTGGCCAGGTGATCGGCGCGACCGACTCGCGCGGGGCCGACCCGGTCACGGCCGCGTACACACCGGCCGACACCGCCGCGACCGTCTACGAGGCGCTCGGCGTCGACCTGGGCACGGTGCTGAACGACCGAGAGGGCCGCGAGATCCCGATGCTGCCCGTCGGTCGACCGATCAAGGGCGTGCTTTAAGACGACCAGATTGGCCACAAAAACGCACAAAGAGCACAAAAGAAGACCGGAAACGAAGAACTGAGATTGAAGAACACTCGTCCTTCTGCTTCTCTCTTCTTTTTGTGCTCTCGATGCGTTTTGTGGCCAATCTGCCTTTGTCTTGATGGACCGCCCATGACCGCGAACGATGTGTTGGCCGACCTAAAAAAGCTCGGCAGCGAGCAGACCAAAAAGACCCTTCTGCGCCACGGGGCGAAGGAGCCGCTGTTCGGAGTAAAGGTCGCGGACCTCAAGACACTTCAGAAGAAGCTCAAGACGAACCACGCGCTGGCGCTCGAACTCTACGACAGCGGCAACTCCGACGCGATGTACCTCGCCGGCCTCATCGCCGCCCCGGCCGCGTTCACGAAGACCGACCTGCGGAAGTGGGCAAAAGGGGCGTACTGGCACCTGCTCAGCGGGAGCGTCGTGCCGTGGGTCGCGTCGGAATCGCGGTTCGGCCGCGAACTCGCGCTGGAGTGGATCGACAGCAAGGGCGAGCAGATCGCGAACGCGGGATGGTCGACCTATTCGTTCCTCGTTGCGATCAAGCCGGACGCGGATCTCGATCTCGCGGAAATCGAGCACCTGCTCGGCCGCGCGAAAGATGAGATCGGCGGCGCGCCGAACCGCGTGCGCTACGCGATGAACGGCTTCGTCATTTCGGTGGGCAGTTACGTCGCGCCGCTGCTGGCAAAGGCCAAGGGGATCGCGAAGGCGCTCGGCGCGGTCGAGGTCGACACGGGTGACACTTCCTGCAACGTTCCGAACGCGTGCGAGTATATCGCGAAAGTGGAGAAGATGGGTCGCGTCGGGAAGAAGCGCAAGCGTGCGGCGTGTTGAGCGCTTTGGCGCGTTGTCGGTGTGGCGCGCGCTCACTATCTTGATCGCGGGCGAACCGGGCCGCGCGCTCGCGTGTCGGTCCGGTTGTCCACGGAGAGGTGACAGAGTGGTCGATTGTGCAGCACTGGAAATGCTGTGTACGGGCAACCGTACCGCGGGTTCGAATCCCGCCCTCTCCGCTGAGGATCGACGAGCCGACCGCATCATACGGTCGGCTCGTGTTTTGCGCGTCGTTCGGGTCGCTGGGTCGTGCGGGTGTCGCGGTTGCTGACACCGCACGGTCCGGACCATAACCCGATCTAACGCAGTATGTCCCCCGTACTCTTGCGAATCGTTTCGCAGTACGTTTCGAGCAACAAATCATCACCGTCGAAGCCGAACGGCTGCTCGACCGCCTCCGCGGTCAGTTCGATCCCGAACACATAGTACACCGCGATCGCCTGGACCGCGATCATCCAGACCCCCAGCGTCTGCACGAGCGCCCACGGGGTGAACAGGAACCCGAGCACCAGTCCGTGTCGCAACAGTGAAAGATACGAGGGCACGAG
>JAFKJJ010000545.1:0-39278 GCA_017306025.1 Planctomycetota bacterium | reverse complement strand
TTGAGGTTCGCGTCGAGCATCTGGTGCGCGTGACCGTCGATGCGTCCGGCGGTCCGCCACGCCGCGACCGCGGCCATCAGCCGGCCGGCGATGTGTGCCGGGATGTGTTCGGGCGTCGCGTCGTCCTCTTTGAAGTCGTCCAGTTCGTTGAGCCGCAGCGGGCCGCGGAGGTGCCGCATCAGCGCGACCGGGAACGCCGTCACCAGCGCCGCGAACGCCGCACGTTCCGTCGCGTCGGGCTTCGCCAGCGTGAGCACCTTCAAGCAGAGGTTGCGCGAGTTGTTGACGAGCGCCCCCCACAGCACTCGACCTTCCCACCACCGGTCGTAGGCGACCTTCGTGCGGAAGCTGACCAGCAGGCCGAGAATCGCGGTGTTGAACAGCGCGAACTGCGACGACCACAGCGGCTGAAGTAGCCCGTCCTTCGGCTCGACCGCCCACACCAGGGCGGAATAGCCCGCGGCGGCCGCGACCGCGACCCACAGGCGCCCCGCGATCGGCGGCGGCGGCCACACCCAGCCCAACAGCGTCCGGCGGTTGTCGGCCAACGCGGACCTCCGCTTGTGGTCCGGTCGCGGAGCGACCGGAGGTCTTGTTGTAACGAGGGCGGTGAAATCCGGTCGCTCCGCGACCGGACCACATCACACCTGTGACGGGTCGCCCAGCCGCGGGAGTTCGTCGAGGGACGCGAGGTCGAACACGTCGAGGAACCGCGGCGTGGTGCCGTAGCGCACCTCGCGCCCGGTCGCGTCGGCGCGGTGCTGCACCGCGATCAGCCCCAGCCGCACCCGTTGCCGCAGCGTCGCGCCGGAGTCGGTGCCGCGGACCGCGTCCACTTCGGCCTTTCCGACCGGCTGGCGGTACGCGACCACCGAGAGGACGTCGAGGGCCGGCTGGCTGAGGCGCGTTTCGCGCGGTCCGCCGAAGAGGCGCTCGCGCAGGTTGCGGTACGCGGGGCGCACGACCAGGGCGAAGCCGTCGCCGCGCGGCTCGACCGCGTAGGGCCGCCACTGTTCGCGGTAACGGCGGTTGAGCGCGTCGATCGCGGTCTGAAAGCGCTCGGGCGTCAGTCCGCGGATCGCGGAACACGCGTTCGCGGCCGCGAGCGGGTGCCCGCCGACGAACAACATCGCTTCGATGAGCTGTTCGGGCGACGGCGGGACTTCCGGGGCGTGCGGCGGAGACGTGGGAGCCGGAGGAGCCGGAGCCGCGAGCGGCGCGGCCCGCTCGTCGACCGGCGGCTCGTTCGCTTCCGCGGGAAGCTCCTCGAACGTGTCGACCTGCCACTCGCCGCCGAGTTGCGACGCGGCCGCCTGCCCCAGCGCGAGCGGGTCGGTCGGCTCGGACGGTCCGTCTTCGGGTGTTGTCATGCCGAGTCAGTGCGGGAGGCCGAGGCCGGTGATTACGGTACCGGTCCACAGGAGCAGGAACACCGCCGCGAGCACGAGGTGCAACTGCTTCCGCCGCATCTTGCCGGTGACGATCATCGCGGGCAAGAGCAATGCCGACGGGACGGAGAAGAACAGGTGCGTGCGGAGGGCCTGGCGCGCCGCGTCGTCGAACGTGGACGACACGTTCACCCACTGCAACAGCGCCTCGAACGCGACGACGGTGAGCATCGTCAGTACGAAGAACGCGGTGTTGATGTGCCCGTGCAGCCGCGGGCGCTTCAGTAGCAGTGCCACGAGTGACGCGAACAGCAGGATCGTCACCGTGACGACGAGCACCTTCAGCGTCAGGATGATTTGCGGCCCGTTGGGCACGGTTGGTCCTCGTCGTCGGTTCGTTGTGCTTTTGCGTTCGGCGAGATGACGGCCGGCACCCTTGCATCCGGTCCCGGGCGGGTGCGGTGAGCGGGCCGCCTCGACCTACACCCGACCCCGGATCGGCACGGCAGACCCCGGTTTCTGTAGCCGGCCCGTTGAAACCGGGGCGACACTATTCGTCTGGTCCCGGTGTCAGCGGGCCGGCTACAGAGAACATTAAACCGCGCCGACCACCGCATCGCCCATCTGGGTTGTGGTCGCCTTGCCCCCGAGGTCGGGCGTCTTCACTTCCCCCGACGCGAGCACCTTTGACACCGCATCGCGGACGGCTTGAGCGCTCTTCGCGAGGCCGAGGTGATCGAGCATGAGCGCGGCGGAGAGGATCGCGGCCAGCGGGTTCGCGATTCCCTTGCCCGCGATGTCCGGCGCGCTGCCGTGGACCGGCTCGAACATGCTCGGGAACTTCTTCGTCGGGTTGATGTTCGCGCTGCTCGCCAGTCCGATGCTCCCGGTCACCGCGGCGCTGAGGTCGGTGAGGATGTCGCCGAACAGGTTGCTCGCGACCACCACGTCGAACGACTCCGGCTTGCGGACGAAGTCCATTGCCGCGGCATCCACCAAAAGCGAGCTGCTGTCCACGTCCGGGTAGTCCTTCCGCACCGTGTTGAACACGTCGTCCCACAGCCCGAGGCCGTACACCTGCGCGTTCGATTTTGTGATGCTGGTGAGCTTCTTGCGCGGGCGCTTGCGGGCGGCGTCGAACGCGGCGCGGAGGATGCGCTCGCACCCGCGCCAGGTGAACACGCCGGTCTGAACCGCGATCTGGTTCTCGGTGCCCGGGTAGAGGTTCCCGCCCACCGGGGCGTATTCGCCCTCGGTGTTTTCGCGGTAGACGAGCATGTCGATCTCGCCGGGCTTCTTGCCGACGAGCGGGCACGGCACGCCCGCGAAGAGGTAGGCCGGGCGGAGGTTCACGTACTGGTCGTACTTCCGCCGCATCGGCAGCAGCAGCTCGTGGACCGTGATCTTGTCCGGTACCGAAGGATCGCCGACGGCGCCGAAGAGGATCGCCTCATACGCCTTGAGCTGCTCCCACCCGTCTTCGGGCAACATCCGGCCGTGCTGCTTGTAGTACGCGGTGCTCCAGGGCAGTTTGGTCCACTTGAGTTCGGCCCGGTCGTGTTTGCCGGCCGCGGCGTCGGCCGCGCGAACCGCCTGGTCGATGACCTCCGGCCCGATCCCGTCGCCGCCGATCACCGCGATCTTGTGAACCGCCATTGCACCCGTCCCGCGAAGAGGTTATTCCGCCCGCAAAGTTTGCCCACCGGTCACCCGCCGAACTCGTGCCGCACCCGGGCGGCCGCTTTCTGCCCACGTCGCGTAGACGGCTGCCGTGCGACGGGGGAGAGTACAGGTGGCGGAGTGAGAGCATGGCTGATGTAGCCGCCCCCGGAGGCGGGTCAAGATGACGGCCTGCACGCGACACACACACGGAACGACCGGACGACCCGCGCGCCGGTGGGTCGCGTGCGTTTGTTTGGCCGCTCTGCTCGTTCTGGTGGGGTGCAAATCGACCAGAGAGACACAGGGCACCGGCGTCTCGCGTGGGAAGGATCGCGACCCGCTCGTTTACGGGCCGACGAAGATCCCGAAACAAGACCTCCCCCTGCCGGATCGGGCGACCGGTCCGCGGGGCCGGCCGGACCCACTCACGTCTCCGGCCGGCGGCAAGGCGGGCTACACCGACGACCCGGAGCGGTTCAAGGGAACGTTCATTCCGGGCAAGACGAGCACACCGGCCTCGCTCGCAGGTCGGACAAAAGACGACGAAGGGTTGCGGATCGATTCGCCCGGCGTCCCGCTGGTCCCGGCGGGTGGCGTCGTACCGGGTGGAGCGCTGGAAGCGCCCGAGGGCGTGTCGCCGCTGTACGCGCAGCTCGACAAGTACGGCGTGAAGCCGGAGGACCGCTCGCTGGATCGCGAGGACGGAAAGTACGTGTTCCGCGCCTCGGTGCAGATCACCGCCTCCGGCGCACGCCGGCAGTACACGGGGATCAGCACGAGCGCGCCGGAGGCGGTGAAGCAGGTCGTCGATCAGCTCGCAGCGGAGCCGAAGTAGCGGAACGGGCCGTGGCACTTCACAGCGCGAACAACCAGCTCACCTGCACCGCCATCACCGGATGAGCAGTGCGTCCCAAGTCAGCCGGCGGTGTCAGGTGCAGCGCCGGGTTCGGCATCGTCGCTCATAACCCCATGCCGATGATGCGGTGCTGACTGTCAAGACGGATGGGGCAGAGATATCCTGTCGTCGCGCCACCGGTGTCTAGCCACGCCTGCGTCGTGCCGTTGCGGACAGTAAGGCTGTGGATCACCAGCTTGGAAGCCAACTCATTCTCCGCGAGGTCGTAGTCCAATACCAAGTCGTAATCGAACATCGCTGTCACCGCCCGCGTCCGGAAGAGCTCTCCGTTGACGCCGAGCCAGTCGAGGAACGTGGCAGCCGGTTCGAGGTCGGCGGGCGAGGCGACGCCAACTTGGCCGTCCCGCACCAGCACTCGGTCTACCTCGGCAAACCACAACTGCTCTGCTGTGTGCCACCGCAAGGCGCCGAGTCGGGTGTGCCAGAGGGGAGCGACTTCATCTGGCTCGGCCGCTTCCGTCATCCGTCGCGCTCCTCTGCGGCCGAACAAGGTATTAGCTTGACCAGCGTTGCGCGTTAGGGGCGACCCATCCGGTCGCCCTAATACACGCCCGGTCTCACTAACGCACAAAATAACTGATCACTCACTCAGTCGCAACGGGTTTCCAGTTCGTATCTTTCGACCGATCGGTTCGGGGAGGTCGTGTTACGGTTTCCCGTGCCGGTCGCCCTATTGCGCGAGCCGATCCAGCGGGCTGACCACACCGGCCGGGTTCCGGTGCAAGACGTGGATATAAATCACCGTGGTCCGCACGTCCTTGCGACCGAGCCACTCCACTTCGGCCCCGCAGACCGCGGAGGGCGATTTCGTCGGTCATGGGCGCGGCACGGTGGGTCGAATCCGGGAGTCTCACTTCGTCCCGATCTTGTCGAGAGCCCGCTGAGCCGCGAGCTTGACGGACGGGTCCGCGAGCAGTTCGTTGAGCTTCGCCATCGCGGGTCGCGCCGCCGGGCCGATCTGACCCAGCGCGTCGGCCGCCGCAACCCGGACCTCGACCTCGCGGTCGTCCAACAGGCGCCGCAACTGCGGCACCGCGTCCTTTGCCGACGCGCCCAGCCGCCCCGCGGCCGTCGCGCTCGCGGCCCGCGTTGTGCCAACCACGTCTTTCATCAGCTTCAATAGTATCGGAAGGTCCGCGTCCGTCGGACCGATCACGAGCAGCGCCTCTGCCGCGGCCGAACGTGCTTGTGCGTTCCGGTCGGCTAGTCCGGCGCGCACGGTCGGTGCGGTCCGCTTCACGTCGCCGTCGATCGCGGCCGACGCGACCTTCGCCCACAGCGCCAAACCGGGTTGCGGACCGCCCGCGATCGCCTCCAGGTCGGCTTTCGCGGCCCTCGCGCGCGGACCCGCGGCCGTGATCGCTCGCAGTGCGGCGACCCGTGGGCCGTTTCGGGCGTCCGACTTCGCCATCCTCTGGAGCGTGGCCAGTGCGTCGGGCGGGAGCGGGTTCAGCTTGCCCAGCGCGGCGGCCGCGGCGGCGCGGACGGTCTGGTCGTCGTCGGCCGCGGCCTTCACGAGCGCCGCGGCCACTTCGGGCGAACTCGGATCGGCGGCCACCACCGCGGCGAGCGCGCGGGTGCGGAGCGAGGCGTCGAGCCCCTTCTGTGTGAGCAGCGGGAGAAGGCCCGGCAGCGCCGGCTTCGCTCCCGCCCCCATCGCGACGAGTGCCTCTACGAACTGATCGCGGATGTCCAGTTCCTTTTCGTTGGGGAGGGCCTTGCCGAGCGCATCCGCGGCCGGCGCGCCGGCCGGACCGAGGCGCTCCAGCACGCGGCCGACGCATCGGCGAATGTCCGGTTCGGCGTCGGTCGCCTGCTTGCCGACGTCCGCCGCCGCCTTCGTGGCTTCTTCCGGCGGGAGCAATCCGGCGAGCGTGACGGCCGCGAGCCGCGTGTACGGGTTCGGGTCGCTCAGTTTCGTGAGCGCCTGCGGGACGAGCGGCTTGCCGTCGGCGCCCATTCGGTAGATGCCCTCGATGGCCGTGGCCGCGACGTTCTGGGTCGGCGTTTCGAGCGCCTTCTTGACGAGCGCGAGCGCGTCGTCCTTCGCCTCGCCGAGCTTGCAGAGCGTGACCGCGGCCTCCACGCATACGGTCGCGTACGTGTCGCCGAGCGCCTTCTTTAGCGCGTCTGCCGCGACCTTCGCGGGCGGACCGATCTCGCCGAGCACGCGCGCCGCGTGCGCCCGCACCAGAGGGTTCGGGTGCTCCAACAGCTTCGCGGTCGGACCGACCGCGGGCTCGCCGATCTTGACGAGCGCCTTCCAGTAGGACAGCTCTGGCCCCTCGTGGCGCATCGTGGGGGCCGTCGGGTCGAACTTCTCGGGGTAGCTCTTTTTGATGACGTCGGCCAGCGGTTGCGCCGCCGGCGCGGCCTTCGGACCCGCGAGCGCCAGCCCTTCGGCCGCGGCGGCGCGCACGTTCGAATTGGTGCTACCCAGGGCCTCGGAGAGCGGTGCGACCGCTTCCGCGGGCATCTCGGCGACCAGCGGAATCAGCTCCGCGGACAGTCGGACGACTTCCTCGTTGTCGTGCTTGAGGAGTTTCGTCAGCGCGGCCGGGTCGGCCACGCCGGTGACGCGGAGCGCGTCGAACGCGGCCCCGCGAACGTTCGCGTCCGGGTCGGTGCAGAGCTTCTGGACGTCGGGCGCGAGCGGCCGGGCGACCGGTCCGAGTTGTCCGATCGTGTACGCGGTGTGCTCGCGGATCACCGGCGACGGGTCGGTCAGCCCCTCGCGGAGAACGGCCAGGCCCTTCTCCTTCATCACCGCCTCGCCCTTCGTGCAGGCCATGATCGCGAGCGCCGCGGCCTCGCGGGTGCTGTTGATCTGGTTCGCGAGCGTCTTGCCGGCACCGGCCGTGCTCTTGTCCCGGAGCAGTTCGACGAGCGCGGGCAGAACCGCCGGGTCGTCTTCCGCGAGCCACGACAGTTCCTCGATCGAGGCGCGACGCGTTTCCTGGCGGGTGGTCTTGAGCCCGGCGAGCTGCTTGTTCCGCTCGGCCGCGGGGTCGGCGTTGGGTTCTGCCTGGCCCTTATCCGGAGGTGCTTCCGGCTGAGACTGCTGTTGTTTCTTCCCGCACCCGGAGCCGACGAGTGCGGTGCCGATCAGAAGTGCAAGTGCAGAGGAGCGCATGGGGTGAGCCGGTGTTGGGGGAAGTGGTCGCGTCGCGTATCATCCTACCTCGATACCGCGTGACGAACCAGAAACGAGAGGTTCCGCCATCAGCACCGAGCCGGACGAACGCGCCCCGCCCGCGTCACCGCCGCGCCCGCCGGTCGCAACGGGCTTGAAGCGGCTGCTGTACCTCGCGGCCGGGCTGGTGTGCGTGGGACTGGCCTACCTCGGCGTACTCCTGCCCGGTCTGCCGACGACGCCCTGGGTTCTGCTCGCGGGGTACTGCTTTTCGCGCTCGTCGCCGCGGCTAGAGCGGTGGCTGAAGCGGTCGCCGGTGTTCGGCCGGCTCCTGCGCGACTGGGAGGAGCACCGGGGCATCCGGCGGCCGGTGAAGGTGTTGGCCGTGTGCCTCGTGGTGACCGTCGTGACGCTGAGCATCGTGCTGAGCGGACTGCCGGTGTGGGTGAAGTGCGTGATCGGCGGACTGGCGGCGGTCGGCGTCTGCACGATCGTGTTCGTGGTGCCGACCATTCCGCGCGCGAAGAACCGGGTTCACGGGCCGAACAAGTCGTCCGGCCCGTGAACCCGGTCGTTACTCTTCGTTCGGTTACCAGTCGCTGCCGAGGGTCTCGCCCCCGTTGCGCGTGCAGGCGTACCACCACGTCGTCGCGCTGATCCCGCTGTTGACGCTGCGCACGCTGCCGTCGACGAGCCCGACCTGGATCAGTCCCGAGTGCGGCGACGACGCCACCCCGCGGTCACAGATGCCGCTGGTGGTGTTGTTGCCGGGGATGCCGAAGATGTACGGCTTCGAGTCCGTGCCGACGTACCACCGGGTTCCGTCGCCGCTGACGCCCCCGCCGAACACCGCCGAAACGCGGTCGCCGGGATAGCTGTCCGCGTTGGGCGGTGCGCCGCTGCCGGTAAACGCCCCGCCGTGGTAGATGCCCCGCAGCCACCACGACCCGCCGGCCGAGTTGTTGCCGTTCTTCACGTTGGGTGCGCTGACCGCGTTCGGGGTGACCCCCGGGCAGTACGACAGCTTTTCGGCGAACGCGATCGTGTTCGACGTGCCGTCGGTGATGCCCACGAGCGTTGTCTTTCCGTCCCAGTCGTTCGCGTTGGCCGAACCGGTGTTGAAGTTCGGGTTGCCGAACACCTGGAAGTTGGGCGCGTAGCTGGCCTCGCCGGGCGTCCAGTCGGTCGCCGCGTTCGTCGCGATCGTGGCGTCGCTCGGGCAGACGTACGTCTTGATGCGGGTCTGGCGCAGGTACTGCGTGCCCCCCTGTCCGGGCGTGTCCCACAGCGGGATGACGCCGCCGGAGGACACGGGTGTGGCCGCCTTGTACACGTTCTGCTGTTCGATGAACGGCAACAGGTGGAAGAAGAACGGCGCGTAGTACGCCCCGCCGTACTGGAACGCGGCCATCGGCGGCAGCCGCCCGTTGGTGTCGTGGGCGTTGTGGAGCGCCAGTGACATCTGCTTGATGTTGTTGCCGCAGGACATGCGTGCGGCGGCCTCGCGCACTTTCTGGACGGCGGGCAGGAGCAGCCCGATGAGGATCGCAATAATGGCGATCACCACCAACAGTTCAATGAGCGTAAAGGCGCGAGTACGGGTGCGCGGACTTGGCGCGCGAGAACGAAACATACCGACCTCCTCGCAATGAAATGAGGGGAGCGAGAACGGGCCTGGGCACAATTTGGTTCGGCGAGAGAATGCGAGTCCGCCGACCCTGAAAGGGCACCCGCAATGTACCGAAGGCGGTGCGGACGCGTCAACAGGGTGTTTTAATTTTATGCAAACACCGATGGGCCGTTAATGCTATTATAATGGAAAAATTGTTGACTTGTGAAGTGAGGGCGCAGTTCGTGGTGTCGGAAATGTACCGACGACCGACTTTGTGGCCGGTCGGTACCGTCGGTGTCGTTCACCGCCAGTCGAGTTCCGAGAGGGTCACGCCGTAGCCGGTGCCCTTTGCGGAGAGGACGGTTTTCTGGTTCCGTCCGTCCGGGTCGCAAACGATCAGGTGCGACTCGGTTTCGAGCTTGAACACCTCTTCCTTGTTCTGCCCCTCGCGTCTCTGGCGCCACATGTAGGCGATCTGCTTACCGTCGGGCGACCAGCAAAAATCCAGCAGGTCGGCGTTGAGCGGCACGTCCCGCACTTCCGTTGTTTTTCCGGTTGTGACGTCGATGACGGACAGGTCCAGCCGCGGGGCCTTTTTGCCCTTTTCGGGTGTCGGGAGCGGCATGTCGGCGCACAGGGCGTGCGTGCCGTCGGGCGAGAGGCGGCCGCAGATGGTGTACCTCTTTTCGTGGGTCAGAACCTTGTGTTCGGAGCCGTCGCGGTTCATCAGGCACAGCCGCGCGAACGGAGCCGGTTTGTCGTTCATTTGCAGCGTGAGGAAGAGTTTCCCGTCCGGCGACCAGCCGGTGATGAGGTGGTCGCTCGGGATCTTGAGCGGCGTTTTCTCTTTCGTCCGCACGTTCAGGATGTAGTGGGCCGCATCGCTCGACCGCTCGGGCGTTTCTTCTGCGATCTCGGTGCAGGCGATCTCGGTCCCGTCGCGCGACCAGACGTAGAGGTCCGGCGCGGTGCCGAGGTCGGTGCCGGGCTCCTTTTCGTCGAGCGCGCGGACGTAAAGGGAAGCCGTCGGCTCGTCGTCCGGATTCTGGCGCTTGTGGACCCGCGCCGCGTAGCGCGTGCCGTCCGGGGACAGTTGTGCCCCGCTCACCTGGAAGTCAGACTTCTTTCCGTGGAGCTCCTTCTCGTTTTTTCCGTCGGGGTCGAGCCAGAACAGTCCGTTGTCACGGCGCAGAAGGATGCGGTTCGGACCTTTCGGCGGTCGCCGCGCTGCGAACCTCGGCGGCGGTGCGACCTCCGGGGGGACTCGGAACGCGACCGCAGGGGACTTCGGCGCGGGGGCCTCTGGCGGGGGCGAGCCGGCCAATGCGAAGGCGAGCGCCCCGAGCGCCAGAGCCACGACCGGTACAGCGACCTTTAGCTTTTGCGCGAACATGAGCCGCAACACACCGTTCGAGAGCACCGCAACCGCGCTTGCGGCTGGGGCGGGCGACGTCGCGGCCGCCACCGTCCGGCGGGTGAGGTTCGCGGGTACGCCCGCGGTCGTTTGACGCGCCAGAGCGGCCGCGAGTGCCGCGGCACCGAGCGCGACGCCGCGCTTTCGAAGGCGCGCGGCGAGAGCCCTTCTGGCCGCGGCGAGGCGACTGGACACGGTCCCTTCCGGTACGCCGAGTCGTTCCGCCGCGGCCTTTCGCGGGCACCCCTCCAGTTCACACAGCACCACCGCGGCCCGCAGCGCGTCCGGGAGCCGCGCGATTTCCTCGTCGATGATGGCCGGGAGGTCGTCGGCCGATTCGGGGGCGGCCGTGGCGGGTTCGGGCGCGTGCCCGGTCGGCGTTTCACGGCGCCGGCGGCGGTCGTTCATGGTACGCGCCCTCAGCGCGGTGTTGCAGGCGACCCGGTGGAACCAGCCGGGCAGGGCGGTCGGTCGAACGGTCGCGGCCTTCGTCGCGAGCACCACGAACACGGCCTGGAACGCGTCTTCTGCCAGGTGGTGATCGCCCGCCACGCGGCGGCAAACTGCGAACACCAGCGGGCCGTAGCGGCGAACGAGTTCCGCGAACGCCGGCTCGTCGTGCGCCGCGACGAATCGTTCCAGGAGGTCGGCGTCCGTGACGGTTGGCGGGTCGCGGGGGGTGTCGTGTCCGAACCGGTTGACGAGGCCGGAGAGCTTGGCGGTTCGCATGTGGTCTACCGCGGGCGGGGTTGCTTCCTTCCGGTATATCCTCGCACGTGCCGCGGCGCGTCGGCGGATTCGCGCGAATTCGTTTCGGCACCCCGTTTGCTACTCACGTGGCTACTGTCTTCGAAGGGGGCGAATATGGCCGCGAAAGGCGGATGGCTGGAGCGGATGTCGAGGGCCGCGACCGAGTGGACCGGTTCGTCGCTCGCCTTCGCGCTGGCGATGGGCACGATCGTCGTGTGGGGCGCCACGGGGCCGATCTTTTGGTTTTCGGACACGTGGCAACTGGTCATCAACACCGGCACCACGATCGTAACGTTTCTGATGGTGTTCCTCATTCAGCGGGCGCAGAACAAGGACAGCGCGGCCATCCACCTGAAGCTCAACGAACTGGTCGCGTCGCTCCCCTGGGCGAGCAACCGGCTCATCAGCGCCGAGGAGCTGACCGAAGACGAGGTGAAGATCCTCCGCACGCACTTCCGCAAACTGGTGGAACTGGCGAAGAAGGAGAGCGACCTCCAGTGCTCGCACTCGATCGAGGAGGCAGAAGCGGACCACACCCGGAAGAAGACGTCGCGCGCACAAGACAGGGCAGAACAGGAGCGGAAGGGGAAGAAGAAGCGCCGGCGGAAGCGGCACCCTGGGGGCGAACAGCCCGCGCCCGCGAAGGCGACCGGCACCAACGGCAAGGCCCCCTGCGATGCGGCGAAGTGAGCGCCGCGGGCCTCACTCGAACAGCGTGCCGCCCTGCTTGTCGTCGGGCTTCTGCCGCGGTGGGAGCTTCCCGAGAGCCGTGTAAGCCCGCGGCATCGCGACGCGGCCGCGCGGCGATCGCGTGATGTACTGCTCGCGGAGCAAGTACGGCTCGATTTCGTCGGAGAGTGTGTCCGACGCGAGGTTGATCGTGGCCGCGAGTGCCTCCACCCCGGTCGGGCCGCCGCCATACAGGTCGATCAACGTCTCCAGGTATTTGCGGTCGTTCTTGTCGAGCCCGTCACGGTCCACTTCGGCCTTATCGAGCGCGGCCCGCGCGATCGGCTCGGTGATGGTGCCGTCGTGGAGCGCCGCGGCGTAGTTGCGGGTCCAGTGGAGCCGCGAGTTGGCTACTCGCGGTGTCCCGCGGCTGCGCCGCGCCAGTTCGTGTGCGGCCGCCTCGGTGATGGGCGTGTTGAGCTTCGCCGCGTTCACGCGGACGATCGTGGCCAATTCCTCGACGCTGTAGAACTCCAGGTGCTCGTGCATCTTGAACCGGTCGCGCATCGGACCGGACAGCATCCCGCTGCGGGTCGTGGCGCCGATCAGTGTGAACCGCTTGAGGTTCATGGAAATGGTCCGCGCGCTCATGCCCTCGCCGAGTACGATGTCGATGCGGAAGTCTTCCATCGCCGGGTAGATGAACTCTTCCACCACCCGCGGCATGCGGTGGATCTCGTCGATGAACAGCACCGACCCTTCGTCGAGGTTGGTGAGGAACGGGAGCAGGTCGGCTGGCTTGGAGAGCGCCGGTCCGCTCGTCAGTTGAATCGACGTGCCGAGTTCGTTCGGCAGCACGGTGGCGAACGTGGTCTTACCCAGACCGGGCGGGCCATCGAACAGGATGTGCCCGAGCGGCTCGTTGAGCTTCTTCGACGCACGGACGGCGATCTCCAACCGCTCCGCGACGTTGCGCTGGCCGATGACTTCTTTCAGCAATTTCGGCCGCAGCGCCGCGTCGTGCTGCTTGACCTCGTCGGCCGGGACGGTGGTGATGACTTTCTCGCGGGCCATCGGTTAGTTCCTGAGTGTCTTGTCTGAGCGGGCGCGGCCGGCGAACGTGTATTGCTTGCCGCAGTCGCGGCCCGTCGGGTTTACTTCTCGCGCTTGTAGACGATGAGGAGGTGCGTCGTGCCCTCTTTGCTCTCGAACTTCTCCGGCCGCGCGCCCTTGTCCGCGTCGAAGTTGTAGCACGCGGTGAACGTGTCTCCGTCGAGCTTATAAATGGCCTTCACGGTCTTGCCCTTGTTCGGCCCGCCGGTCGGCTTGACGTCCACTTCCTTTGGGCTCTTGGTGGGGTCGATCGTGAACGCCCCCTCCTCCTTCTGGTCGCCGATCTGGGTGGTGTACTTTCCGCCCTCGCGGATCTCGAACTTCATGATGCTCGCCACGCGCTCGGTCACGTCCTTCCCGGCCATCACGGCCTTTTCGACCTTCCACTTTCCGACCATCGCCTTCAGGTCTGCATCGGATTTCTCGTCCGCGGCGACCGGGGCAGCGAGGAACAGAGCGAACGCGGTGAACGGCAGGGAACTGCGCACGGGCACTCCGGGTTGGGGTTACTTCTTCTCGCGCTGGAAGGTGAGGAGCATCAACGGCGTCTTCTCCTTCGCCTCGAACGCGGTCGGCCGTTCCTGCTTTTCCGAGTTGAGGCATAGGACGATGGTATCGCCCTTGAGTTCGTAAATGCCAGGCAGGTTGCGGCCCTTGAACGGTCCCTCTTTGGAGGTCGTCAGGTCGATTTGCCTGGGCTTCTTCGCCACGTCGAGCTTGAGCGCCCCCTTCTCGGAGTTCTTCCCGAAGTCGATCGTGTAGGACTGTCCGGTAACGGTCAGTTTCATGTCCTTGAAGTCGTCGGTGTGGTCGCGGCCCGCGAGGGTGGCTTCCGCGATGACCCACGTGCCCTGAAGCGTCTTGAGATCACCCGCCGGCTCCGCGGCCAGTGCGGTGGAAACGAACGTCAGGAGGACGGCGGTCACGAGTCGGCGCATGAGAGCTATCCGTTTGACGAGTCCTGAACGGTCCCGCGGGCGTCGTCTAACAACCGCTGCCACGCCGGATCGCGAAGTTCGTTGCCGAGGTGGCGTTCGAGCAGCGCGCACACGTCCCAGAGAATTTGGGCTTCCGCCTCGTGTTCGATCTTGAGCTTCTCCCTGTCGCGGAATCGCATGACGAACGCGAGGAGGACAATCGCTTCGGCCTTGCTGAGATCGAGTGTGACTTCGTTTTCGGTGTAGCGCTCGCCCTTCGGATCGGGCCAATGATTCAATTGCTGCTCGGTGAACGTGTCTTCAACGCCGAAGATCTGCGGGCACGGCTGACTCGGTCGAATCACGTTCACTAACAGTTGACCGAGGCGCAGGTCCGGGTGTGCCTTCCAGACTTCCCGGAGTTTCTCAATAACCCGGTCGATGCGGTTTGGGTCGCGCATCGGCTCACCCCTTCGTGCTGTAAATCAGCGTGATCGCCTCTTGCATCGAGCGAAACGGCTTGCCGCACATGAGTAGCGCGTCGAGCTTCGCCCGCGCCTCGATTGGGTTGTGGCCGAGGCCCATCAGTGCTTCGTAAACGTCCTCGATCAGCTTGCCGTCGGCCGCGGTGACGAGCGGCTCCGGTGCAGTGGGTTCCGGCTCTGCTTTCTTGGCGGCTTTCCCCTTCTTGCCGTTCGATTTCTCCTCGACCACCGCGTTCGGGGCGACGGGTTCGGCCGCGGGTGCCGGTTGCGCGCTGAGCATGATGAACGGCGTCACCTTTCGCTTCAGTGTGGTAACGATCTGCTCCGCAGTCGTCGGGCCGATGCCGGGCAGCGCCGAGAGCCACTTCGAATCCTGTCGGCTGATCGCGTCGGCGATGGTCTTCACGGAGAACGCCATCGCCTTGAGGGCCTTCTTCACGCCGATCTTTTCCACCGTGCAGAACAGCTCGAAGAACTCCAGTTCGTGTTCGTGCAGGAACCCGACGCGCCGCGGAACGAACCGGTTGCCCGACGAGTTGCCCTCCAGATACTCCGTGATGTGGAACGTCATTTCCTGGCCGGTGCGGAGCTGAATCTGTCGGCGCACGGCTTCGGGAACGAGGATCTGGTACTCGATCGGCCCGACCTGGAGCCGCACGTCGTCCTCGTCGTGCCGGCAGCGCGTCAGGACGCCGGTCATCTTCGTAATCATGCGAGTCAGCTCCGGTTGTCTTCGTCTGTGAGATCATCCGGGTCGGGTTCGGTTTCGCCGAGCAGCGCCTGCATGTTGACGCCGGTGAACGTCGCGGCCCGCGCCCCACCCATGATCCCGGTGCCCGCGGTGGCGAAGTAGTGGCATAGCGCGATGCCGAGGGCGTCGGCGACGTCGTGCGGCTCGGGCGGGCCGGCGAGCCCGAGTTCGCGGGCGATCGCGTACTGCATCTGCTCCTTGCTGGCCCGGCCGCTGCCCGTCACGAGCTTCTTCACCTTCGTCGCGGCGTAACTGATCACGGGTATACTATACTGCGCCCCGGCCAACAGGAATGCCCCGCGCGCGTGGGCCATGAGGATGGCCGTGCGCGGGTGCTCGTAGTGTGCGTAGAGCTGTTCGACGGCCATTGCGGCCGGCCGCCACTCGTCGAGCACTTCACACAAACCATCGTAAAGCGTCTTGAGTCGGCGTGCCATGTCGGCAGGATCGCGCCCTTCGGCAGAACGGATAACTCCGGCATCGACGACACGGGGGCCGCGGTCGGAGTATTCGAGCACGCCATATCCGGCGGTTTGCAGACCGGGGTCGAGGCCGAGGACGCGGCGCGGAGAGGGGGTCGCGGGTGTGGTAGGCGGGTTCATCAGGGAACGGTCCCGACGCGGATAAAGGGTTTCTCCGCTGATAGCCGGGGCGGGCGTCCCCCGGAATGTCAGAACTGAGCGATTCCCACCGCGCGATCAGCCGACGCGCCACGTGGTGCCGCCGGGGCGGTCTTCGAGCGTGACGCCGAGTTCGCCCAGCCGCTTGCGGATCAGGTCCGTCTGGTCGAAGAGCGATTTCTTCAGCGGGTTGTCCTTTGCGGCCTCCTTCGCGGTGGTGCGGAGGTTGTTCCGCAGGTCGAGGAGGAGCTGCATCAGACCCGCGACGAGTTCGTTTCCGCCGTCGAGGGTCTTCGCTTCCGCTGTGAACGTGAGGCCGAGAACCTGCGCGATCTCTTTCACCAGCGTCGCCCCTTCGACGAACTCCGCCTTCGCCGCGGGGTTGTTCGTTGCGGGGTCTTCAAGTTTTGCAGTATCGACCTTCCGGTTTAAGAAAGTCACGAGGTCGAATAAAACGCCCGTGACTCCGCCAGTGTTGAAGTCATCGTCCATGTAGGCGCAAAATTGTCGGTAATGCTCTGTAAACGATAAGTGTTCGAATCTCCGCGCTATTTCGGTGCGGGTGGGAGCGGCTAGGTCAGCGAACGGTCTACCACTGATACGCTGGACACGCTCGGCGAACCGCACGAAGCTATCGTGAGCAGCTTTTGCGGATTCCAAGCCAGTCGGAATCGAACCCGGCTTAGGTTCCCAATCGCCGAGATCAATGGGCGAGCGGTAGTGCGTGCTGAGTGTGAAGAACCGTAGTGCATCGCCCCCGACTGCTTTAAGTGCGTCGGCCACGTTCAGCACGTTGCCGAGCGAGCCGGCCATCTTGCCGCTTTTGAGCTTCAGCAGCCCGTTGTGCATCCAGACGTGCGCGAAGGGCTTGCCGGTCCAGCTCTCGCTCTGGGCCAGTTCGTTCTCGTGGTGCGGGAACTGAAGGTCCAACCCGCCGCCGTGGATGTCCAGCGTTTCACCGAGTTCCTTGATCGCCATGCAGGTGCACTCGATGTGCCACCCCGGACGGCCGCGGCCGCACTTGAAGGGGCTCTCGAACTGCACCTCCTTCGGTTCGCCCGGCTTCGACTTCCACAACGCGAAGTCGCCGGGGTTCCGCTTCTTGGCGTTCGGCTCTAACCGCGCGCCCGCTTCCATTTGTTCCGGGTCGCGGTTCGTGAGTTTGCCGTAGTCCTCGTCCTTCGACACGTCGAAATAGACGCCGTCATCGAGTTCGTAGGCGTAGTCCTTCTTGACGAGTGCGCTGATGACGTCGATCATTCCCTCGATGTGCTGTGTCGCGCGCGGGAAGTGGTCGATGCCGGTGACGTTCAGCGCCTTCAGGCACGCGAAGTAGTCCTCCGTCATTTTCGCGGACAGTTCTGGCACCGTCGTGTTCAGTTCCTTCGCGCGGTTGATGAGCTTGTCGTCTACGTCCGTGATGTTGACGACCCACTTCACCTTGTAGCCGAGGTACGTGAGGTAGCGCTTGATGGTGTCAAAAATGACCGGTCCCACCATGTGCCCGATGTGGCTCGGCTTGTAGACGGTCGGCCCGCACACGTACATCGTGACCACGTCGCCGGGCTTCTTCCCGGTGATCTTCTCGAAGTCCGCCTTCTCGCGGGTCAACGTGCTGTACACACGCAGGGCCATGAACGAATCCTTCGCAAAGAGCCACGGATGAACACAGATAACACGGATTCAGAACAATTCATTGAATCTGATCTGTTTTATCTGTGTTCATCCCTGGCTAACTCTTCTCAATAAGCACAACGGCGTGGCAGCCGATCGCCTCGCCGCGGCCGATGTGCCCGACCTTCTCGCCGGTTTTTGCCTTCACGTTCACGCAGTCCGGTGGGACGTTCAGCAGGTGCGCGAGGCTGTCGCGGATCGCTGCCTTCACGTGTCCCAGTTTCGGCTGCTCCGCGAACACTGTTACATCCAGGTTGACGGGCCGCCAGCCTAACTGGTTCAGTTTCGCGAGCGCTTCCGTGAGAAAAAGCCGCGAGTCGGCGTTTTTCCACTTCGGGTCGGTGTCGGGGTACGCGTCGCCGATGTCGCCCAGCGCCGCAGCGCCCAGGAGCGCGTCGGTGACCGCGTGGAGTACCGCGTCGGCGTCGGAGTGGCCCGCCAGACCCTTCGTGTGCGGGATGATGACCCCGCCGAGGATCAGCGGCCGGCCCTCGACCAGCCGGTGCGTGTCGTGTCCGCTCCCAACGCGAAAGGGCACTGCGTGAAGCTCCGTAAGTTTGGCGAACCGCGCGAATTGTAGCCGTGAGGCGGGGAGAGGCACAACGCCAACAGTCACATCGTGAGGTACGCGTACACCGTCATCGCCAGCGACGTGACCGCCATCACCCACGCGAGGAGCAGCAGTTTCCCGTCGCGCCGGCGGCGGGCTTCGAGCCGCGCGACCCACACTTTCAGTTCCGCTAACTGGGCCGAAATGAGCGCCGTTTCCTCGGTGCGCTCGCGGACGCTGGCCGCGAGTTGATCGAGCTGCGCTTCCAGGCGGATAATCTCCGTGCGCAGCTCGTGGATGGTCGGGTCGGTGTCTTCGGACCCGTCCGGGCTGTCGTAATCGTCGTAGCGGCTCATGGGGGCTCCGGGGCAGCGCTCAACCGCCGATGGCGTGCATGGTGCGGTCGGGTTTGACGAACGTCGCGGCGTTGATCTCGTGGCCCTCCCACTTGGCCCACACGCTCCGGCGAAGTGCCTCCGCGATCGCCTCATCATGAATAACGGGAGCCCGGAGCAATCCTTTCACGTCGGTCTCGTCGAGGGCGAAGAGGCAGTTCCGCAGCTTTCCGTCCGCGGTGAGCCGGAGGCGGTTGCAGTTCGCGCAGAACGGCCGCGACACCGACGCGATGACGCCCACCGTACCGCCACCGTCCGTGTAAGTGTAATCCTGCGCAGGAGCCGACGGGTCGTGATTCGCCGGCCGTAATGCACCGACCTCTCGTCCGATCCGCTCCAAGATCTCGTGCGCGAAGAACACCTTGTCGCGCTCCCACTGCTCCGCGCCGATCGGCATGTACTCGATGAACCGCAACTCGAAGCCGTTGTCGCGGCAGTAGCGGGCCAGCGGAACGACGTCGTGTTCCGCGAATCCGCGGATCGCGACCGCGTTCACCTTGATCGGGTCGAAGCCCGCCCGCTTGGCCGCGGCCAGCCCCGCGAGCACCTTTTCGACGCCCGTGCGGCGCGTCAGGCGCTGGAACCGTTCCGGGTCGAGCGTGTCGAGTGACACGTTCAGCCGCCGCAGCCCCGCGTCGAAAAGTACCCCGGCCTGCTCGGCGAGCAGAACGCCGTTCGTCGTGAGCCCGACATCCCGAATTCCGGGGATCGCGACGAGCATCCGCACGAGTTTGTGCAGATCCTTCCGCACGAGCGGTTCGCCGCCGGTGAGCCGCACCTTGTCCACCCCGAGCGTCGCGGCCACGCGCACGAACGCCGCGATCTCCTCGAACGTGAGCAACTCGGACCGGTCGCGGAAGGTTACGTCCTCGGGCATGCAGTACGTACAGCGCAGATTGCAGCGGTCCGTTACCGATATGCGCAGGTTGTTGTGAACGCGGCCGAAGCGGTCGGTGAGTGCGGGACCCTCGGGCGCGGAACGCGGAGTGCGGAGCGCGGAGTGAAGAACCGAAATGCCGTCGGTTGTCAGTTGTAGCGGGATTCGTGCGCTCACGGCTTCGTTCCGTTCTTCGGTCTTCGTTCCGCACTCCGCGTTCCGGGTTCCGCACTCGTCAACTGTTCCACACCTTGATGGCCGGTTCTTCGAGTCGGTTGTGGTTGAAACTGAGGGTGCTGATGGTGGCCGTGCCCAACAGCATGCAGGTACCGAGCGTCAACGACTGGTCGATCCACCGCGACGCGACGCACCGTAGGATGTGCCCGTGGGCGAAGCAGATCACGTTGCCGGTCAGCCCCTTGAGCTTCGCGACGAGCCGGTCCACGCGCTCGATAATCTGGGCCGGGCTCTCGCCGCCCGGCGCGCCGTTGCGAAAGAGGTTCCAGCCGGGGTTCCGGGCGGCGATCTCGGCGCTCTTGAGTCCCTCGTACTCGCCGTAATCCCATTCGAGCAAATCCGGGTCCACTTCGGGCACGAAGCCGGCCAGTTCTGCGGTGCGGCGGGCGCGCGAGAGCGGGCTGCTGAACACCCGCGCGAACGTGATCCCTTCGAGCCGCTTTTTGAGCCGCCGGCCGTCCTCCTCGCCACTCGACAGAAGCGGCAGGTCGGTTCGGCCGGTGTGCTGTCCGGATCGCGACCACTCGGTTTCGCCGTGTCGTGCGAGGTAGATCGTCGGGAGGGCGCTCATGGTGCTCCAGGTTTGGCGGACTGGTGGACCCACTCCCCGGTTCCGTCCGGTGCGTTCTCCTTTTTCCAGATCGGAACGAGCTCTTTCAGCGTGTCGATCACGTACCGGCAGGCGTCGAAGGCGGCTGCGCGGTGCGGGCAAGAGACCGCCACCGCGACGCTGACCTCGCCCACTTCCAGCCGGCCGAGGCGGTGGACGATGGCGATCTCGCCGACGGGCCAGCGCCGGCGCGCCTCGGCCTCGATCTCGGCGAGCTTCTTTTCCGCCATCGGCGCGTACGCCTCGTATTCGAGGAACGCCGTGACGTGCTCGCCGGTGAGGTCGCGGACGGTGCCGAGGAACAGCACGACCGCGCCGCAGTGCGGCGCGCGCGCCGACTCGGTGAGGGCGTGGTAGTCGATGGCGTCGCGCGTGAGCCGGAACATATTTAGAAGTGTACCGCGTCAGCGCCCCCCGACGAACGCATTCTTCGGGATGAAAAGTCGGTGCCCGGTCGGTTCCGTAACGGTGACGCCGTCGGTGGCCCACGTGACGGCGCACCGCGCGAAGTAGTCCGGTTCGTTCGTGTGGTTCTGGAAGTCGTACGTGACCCAGTGGCCGTAAAGAAATTCGCCGTGACGGGCGGCCACCACTCCGATTTCGCACCGACGGTTTCGATCGAACACGTTCCACCACTCCGAGCGGTCACGGACGTACAGAACGTACGGGTCGTAGCTTTGATAGTTGACGTTGTTCGACTGGTCCCGGCGCGCGCAGACGGCATTCACCGGGCGCGTGAGGACGAACGCGAAAACGACCGCGGTGACCACCCAGGCGGCGGTCAATACGGGAACGCCGCGGCAGCGCAGGCGCGGGCGGCCCTCATCCGCCGCTGACGGGGGGGATGACCGCGCATTCGTCGGTGGGGGCGAGGACACGGTCGGCCTCCGCGACGTCGTGATTGACCGCGATCGCGGAGCGGAGCAGCAGGCTCCGGGCGAGCGGGAGCTGCTTGCCGAGTTCGCGCCGCAGGTCGCCGACGGTTGCGCCGTCGGGCAGTTCGACCTTCGCGACCTCGTCTCCGGTCAGGTCGCGCATTGCGGCGAACAGTTTTACGCGGATCAGCATTTCAGTCACTCACTCGTCGGTCGAAGGTCGTGGAGTCAAAGCATGGACCGCCGACGTTATGACCTTCGACTTGATGACCTGTGACTTACAGAATCAGTCACTCACCAGGCGGCCGAGTGGGCGGAGGAGCCGCGGTTCGAGTTCGGGCAACAACCCGTAAGCATACGCGAGGTACTGTACCGGGTGCAAAGTCCGCTTGCCGGTGCCCTCCTGCATCTGGAGCCGGCACGTGCTGCACTCGGTCGAGCCGAACAGTACCCGCGGGCGGTCCAGTTCCGCGAACATTCCCGCTCCCGCGGCGAGCGAGGTGGCGTGGTTCTCGGCCTTCAGCCCCCAGGTGCCGCCCATGCCGGAACAGCCGGCGTCGATCGTGTGGACCCGCAGGCCGGGCACGAGCGACAGCAGCCCCGGGGCGCTCGTCGGGCCGCGGAGCGCCTTCAGGTGACAGGGGATGTGGTGGCCGAGCGTCACGTCGAGCTTGTGGAAGTTGGTCCGGAGCCGGCCGGCCGCGTGGAGTTCGCCCAGGTATCGGGTGAGTTCAACCGTGTGCGCGGCGACCGTGGCCGCGTCCGGGTCGTCGAGGATATCGAGGTAGTCCTGCGTGAGCATGAGCGCGGCGGTCGGCTCCGGGCACACGATGCGGTAGCCCTCGCGGGCGAGGTCGGCGAGCACCCGCACGTTGCGCAGTGCCGACTCGCGCGCGGAATCGAGGTCACCGCGCGATAGCGCCGCGGCCCCGCTCCCGGTCTGTCGCGGCGGCACGAACACCTCGGCGCCGTTGTGCCGGAGCACCTCGGCCGCGGCCGTGCCGATGAGCGGGTCGTTGTACGCCGCGAAGACGTCGACGAAGAGGGCCACTTTCTCAGCGCGAAACCCGGAGCGGGGGGCGGGGGGCGAAGACAGAACGTCCGGTTCTTGCGGTGCTCCGCGCTTCTTCGTGAGTCCCATCCCGCGGGCGCGGCGGAAGAAGTTGCGCAGCGCGAAGCTCGGCAGCCGGCGCCGGCGCGAGACGCCGAACACCTTTTCGACGACCCAGCGCACCGACCGGCGCGCGAGCAGCACGTTGACCAGCGGGGCGAAGTTGCTGCCGATGGCGGCCAGGGACTCGGCGCGGGCCAGCGCCCAGTTGGCGCGGTCGAGGCCGTGTTCGGCGTGGAGCCGGGCCTTCGCTTCGAGCATCAGCTTGGGAACGTTCACGCGCGCGTCGCACTCGTCGCGGCACTGTTTGCAGTTGATGCACAGCTCCGCGACCGCTTCCACCTCGTCGGGCGTCGCAGCTTGCGGGTCGGCGAGGACGCGGAGCACGTTCGTCATGCCGCGCGGGGTCGCGGCCTCGTCCCCGGTGGCCCGGAACGTCGGACACATCCGCTCCGGGACGGTTCGCGTTCGACAGTCGCCGCACCCGTTGCACCGCTTGACCTCGGCTTCGGGCGAGTCGTTCCACACGAGCAGAGAGGCCCGGGCGCTGAGATCGGCGGTCAGTTCAGCAGGTTCGCCGTGCGGCTCGGGCTCCGGGCTTCGGTCCTCTGTTTTCTGCCCTCTGATCTCGGGCCGCAGGGGCCACGCCTCGCGGCTCGGGTCGGGACCGATGATCTTGCCGGGGTTCAGAACGCCCTTCGGGTCGAAGATGCGCTTGAGTTCGCGGAAAACCGGCACGAGCGGGCCGTACTGGCGCTCGACCCACGGCGTCCGGGCGATGCCGGTGCCGTGCTGTGTGCTCACCGTGCCGCCGAGCGACAGGGCCAGCCCGTGGACCGCTTCCGCGAGCGGCCAGAGCTTCGCGCGGTCGACCGGGTCGTTGAGGTCGATGAGCGGGCGCGTGTGGACCTGACCGGTGAGGGCGTGAACGAGGAACGTGCCGCTCGTCTCGAACCGCTTGAGGACGTCCTGAACGCGGGTGAGGAATTCCGGCAGCGCGTCGACCGGAACGCCCACGTCCTCGACGAACGGGACCGGGCGCGGCCCGCTGACCGCGTACAGGCCGGATACCGCCGCGTCGCGCACCTTGCGGATCTGGGCCGTGCCGACCGGGTCGCACGTCGGCTCGGCGAGCGCGCGGAGCACGTGCTCGCGGCGCAGGGCCTCGACGGCGCCCCACGCGCGCTCGGTCGCCGCGCGCTCCGTGTCGGCCTCGAACGTGACGAACAGCGCCGCCCCGACGCTGGGCAGGTTGGCGCCGCGCGTGACCGCGAGCAGCCGGCGGTCGAGCAGGTCGCACGCGACGGGGCCGTGTTGCCTCAAGGCGAGGCCCGCCCGCACCGCGGCGTCGAGGGTGGGGAAGCCGAGGAGCGTCAGGCACGTTCCGCCGGCGAGCGGGACCGTGCGGAGCGTCGCTTCCGTGACGACCGCGAGCGTGCCCTCGGAGCCGACGAGCAACTTCGCGAGGGCGGGGCCGTCGGACGTGAGTACGCCGTGGAGCTGGTAGCCGCACCGGTCGAACGAGGTGCGCGTGCGCGTGGTCGCGATGAGTTCCGCGTTGCCGCTCAGCAACTCGTTGACGGCTCGCGTGATTGAATCGGTTCGTGGAGGACCTAACCCCCCGGCCCCCTTCCCTGTTTGGGAGGGGGAACCCAATGTTCCCCCTACGACCCCCTCCTCGGAAGGGGGAGAAAGACCTTCGGAATTCGCTTTCGCTACCCCGCCATGCGAATCTGCAATGGCTTCAAGTGCTTGCTCCCCCTTCCGAGGAGGGGGTCGTAGGGGGAACATTGGGTTCCCCCTCCCAAACAGGGAAGGGGGCCGGGGGGTTAGGTTCCCCGTTCGCGCCCCCACCCGATCGACCTCACCGCTGTCCCATACCACGCCCAGCCCGCTCACGTAGTCGCGCGTGTAGCCGTGGTGGAACGCGTTGGCTCCGCTGGCGTTGGTCGCGATCATCCCGCCGACGGTGCAGGTCGCGGAACTGGCCGGGTCCGGGGCGAACCGGCGGCCGATCTTCGCCAGCTCCGCGTTGAGGTCGTTGAGGACCACGCCCGACTGAACGGTGACCGTGTCGGGTCCGACCGCGAGCACGCGGCGGAAATGAACGCTCAGGTCGAGGACGATCGCCGGGCCGAGCGATTCGCCCGCCAGGCCGGTACCCGCCCCGCGCGGGATCAGTGGGACGTTGTGGCCGTGGCAGTGGCCCACCAGCGCCGAGATGCTCTCGGCGTCCTCGGGGACCGCGACCGCGAGCGGTTCGATCTGGAACGGGCTGGCGTCGGTGGAGTAGAGCCCGCGCGTGAGCCGGTCGAAGTGGAACCGGCCCCGGAACCGGCCGCGCAGGTCGTCGGTGAGTTGCTTCTCGTCGAGCACGGCACCCCGCTACTTTCCGCCGAACACGAGTGACATCAGTTCGTTCCGCGTCGCGGGGTGTTCGAGGAACCCGCCGCGCATCGAGCTGGTGATGGTCATCGCGGCCGGCTTCCGCACGCCGCGGATGGTCATACACGAGTGGCTCGCCTCCACGATCACGGCGACGCCGCGGGGCTTCAGGTGCTTCATGATGAGGTCCGCGATCGCCTCCGTCATGCGCTCCTGAACCTGCGGGCGCCGGGCGACCGCGTCGACCACGCGGGCCAGTTTCGACAGCCCGACGATCTGCCCGTTCGGCAGGTACGCGATGTGCGCCTTGCCGAAGAACGGCAGCAGGTGGTGCTCGCAGCACGACGCGAACTCGATGTCCTTTACCAGCACCATTTCGTCGTGCTTCTGCGTGAACGTCTTTTGCAGGTGAACGGCCGGGTCGGTGCGGAGCCCCGCGAACACCTCCGCGTACATCCGGGCGACGCGGTCGGGCGTGTCGACGAGCCCCTCGCGGTCCGGGTCCTCGCCGATCGCGATGAGGATCTCGCGCACCGCGCGCCGGACCCGCTCGTGGTCGACCGCGAGTGGCGGTAAGGCGCCGGCCACGGGCGCGTCGTCGCCGGGATCGGTCAGGTCGCTGCGGACGGGTGCGGCCAACGGTTCGGCTCCGGGAGAGGGGCGGAAAGTATGGGCATTCTAGGCGCCGGTCCGGATCGGACACCGTTTGCCGGCCGCGGGGGCGCGTGAAATCGGATAGAATACCGTATCGCGGTCCCGCTCACCCGACCTCTCCCCGGACCGCACATCAGGGGTTCGCAATGGCTCTCACCGCGCAGCAGATTGCGGAACAGCGCAAAGACGTGGAGGAGATGATCGCCGGTCCGGACGTCGGCTTCGCCAAGGCGCTGTTCTTCGGCAAGTTCAAGGGCGAGTTGCTCTACCCGTACCCGATACTGCCGGCGGACAAGCAGGCCGCCGCGGACGAGGTCGCGGCGAAGGTGCGGGCGTTCGCGGACGCCCACATCGACGACATGAAGATCGACCGCGAGGCCCGCATCCCGGACAGCGTGGTTCAGGGGCTGGCCGACATCGGCATGTACAAGCTCACCATCCCCGGCGAGTACGGCGGGCTCGGGTTCGGCCAGCAGCAGTATCTGAAGTCGATGGAGATCCTCGGCGGACACTGCGCGAGCACCGCCGTGTTCGTGAACGCGCACCACTCGATCGGGGTGCGGGCGCTGGTGCTGTTCGGCACGAAAGAGCAGCAGGCGAAATGGCTGCCGGGGCTGTACGACGGATCGAAACTGTGTGCCTTCGCGCTCACCGAGCCGGAAGCCGGTTCCGACGCCGGCAACGTGCAGACCACGGCCACGCCCACCGAGGACGGGTCGGCCTACGTCCTCAACGGCACCAAGCACTACATCACGAACGGCGGCATCGCACACGTCCTGACGGTGATGGCGCGCACGCCCGATCCGAGTAACCCGAAGGGTAAGGTGACGGCGTTCCTTGTGACGCCCGACATGCAGGGTTTCGAGGTGGTTGAGGCTCGTGCAGAGAAGTGCGGCATTCGGGGGACCGCGACGGGCAAGATGCGGTTCACGAACATGCGCGTGCCGAAGGAGAACGTCCTCGGGCAAGTCGGCCGGGGGCTTCAGGCGGCGCTAACGGTGCTCAATTACGGCCGCGTGACGTTCGGCGCAACGTGTACGGGTCACGCGAAGGTGTGCATCAAGGCGATGACCGAACACGCGAAGCGCCGGGTGCAGTTCCAGCAACCGCTGAGTGAGTTCCACCTCGTTCAGAAGAAGATCGCGTTCGCCGCGGCGCACTGCTTCGCGATGGAGGCCGCGACCGCGGAGTGCGCGGCGTTCATCGACCGCGGCGCGCCGGACTACATGCTCGAAACGGCCATCCTGAAGGTGTTTTCGACCGAACACCTGTGGACGATCGTCAACGACACGCTCCAGGTGTGGGGCGGGAAGGGGTACTTCTGCGACCAGCCCATCGAGCGCTGGATGCGTGACGCGCGCATCAACACGATCGGCGAGGGCGCGAACGACGTTCTGAAAGCGTTCATCGCGGTGGTGGGTAGCCGCGGACCGGGGATGTATCTGAAGGGCCTTCAGGACGACATGCTCGGCGGCCGGTGGAGCCTGCGGAAGATCGGGCAGTCGCTCGGCGTGGTGGGCAAGCTCGCCGCCCCGTGGCTCACGACCGGTACGCCGGAGGTTCCCGTGAAGTCGCCGGACCTGCGCGACGACGCGTATCAGCTCGCGCGTCTGGTGCGGGAGTTCGGGTTGAAGCTGCCGCACGTCTTCATGGCCGCAAAGACGGAGGAGAATTTCGCGGTGTCGGAACTGGTCCACGAGCGGATCGCGGACATCGCGATCGACCTGTACGTTTCGGCGTGCGTGCTGGCGCGGCTCGATTACCTGCTCGCTTCCAAGTCGGGCAACGGCAAACCGGCCGCGGTCGATCCGTATGCCGATCCGATGGCCGGGAAGCACTTCCTGAAGCTGGCGTTTCGTCGCGTCCGCGAGCGCTTTGCGGGGCTGGACGACAACGACGACGTTTCGGTACTGGCGAGCGCGAAGGCGGTGATTGCGAAGTTCTGAACGAAGGCGTAAGGCGCACCTCGTGAGAGCATTACCAGAGCGAAAGAGAGAATCGCCCTGATGCTTTTCGCTGACGCAGAGCTGTTCTGGAAGTCGCCTAACGTTTTCGACGTGGCGGGCGTTGCGGGTGTTGTCCTGGGGTTGTTCTCGATCTGGTTGTCGTGGTGGTTGGCCAAGCGGGATATCAGTAAGCGGCTCGAAGATGCCGCCACAAAGGCGGCGATGGCCGCTCGCGATGAAGTTCGACGAGTGGCCCGAGCGGTCCTTCAAAGTGGTGTTACTGCCACAATCCGGTCATTGGAGTTGGCGCGAGAGGTGTGTAACGGAAAGCGCTGGTCGCGCGCTGCCGAATTGTGTCTGCTGGCAAATGAACAGCTTGCGAAAGTACTTGCCCAACCCGCGGCGGACGAGGCAATTCAGACCGAGTTGCGGGGCGTGTCGGCGGGTTTGCAGGATTGTGTAACGCGGTTGAGGTCGAAGCGGACTTCGCAAGAGGGAAAGGGTGAGGTGCCGGAGGGCGTGCTTCTCGCACTCGACGGCGCGATCATCGCACTTCATCGCGTCGAGGGTAGAGTAACCGGTATCCAGTCCGAGGTCGATCATGGACACTAAGTTGCTTGAACTGATCGAGGCGGCGGTTAAAGAGACCGAGCGCGGCAGGTTGGAGTGGACGGCATTTGATTCCGAATCTTTCCGTGCGAAGATCGGGTCTGGGTATTTGCACATTCAGCGTGGGTCGACGGAAGTATCAGACGACGCAGATCGGTTTTATCCCCGTGCGACGTATTCCGTACAGGTTTCCGACGCTCAGGGGCGAGTCGTCAGCGAGGACGACGTGACAGAAGGTTTTCAAGGGGCCGCTCCGTTCGCTCGTTTGTTTGTGGTCGCTCGGAAATCTGCTCTCGCTTCGGACCGCGTTATTGAAGACATGCTTCACCTCCTACGGAACGATCCGCGGCCGTAGCGCAGTGCGCCCAGTCGGCTCGTACCGGTTGCTCGCCTTTGGTTGCCGCGTTTGCCCGTCTGCGGTAGCCTCACTTTATCGCCGAATTCCCGCCTCCGGAGCACTTCTCCATGCGTCGCTGTCTTCTCGCGCTGTCGCTATTTGTCGCGGCCGCGCTGGCCTTTGCCGTTCCACCGACCGACCCGGCCGAGAAGGCCAAACGGGACAAGGACAACGCCGGCGCGCTCGCGCAGGTGCGGTTCGCCGACAAGGGCGTGAAGGTCGAGGTGTGGGCGGCCGCACCCCTCATGGCGAACCCGGTCAGCTTCTGCTTCGATGAGAAGGGGCGCGCCTTCGTTGCGGAGACGACGCGGTTCGACCACGGCGTGCCCGACACGCGCGGGCACATGAAGTGGCTCGACGAGGACCTCGCGAACCGCTCCATCGACGACCTGCTCGCGATGTACAAGAAGCACAAGTACGAGGGGTTCGAGAAATACGACGATCAGGTGCGGGTGGTCTGGGACAGCACCGGCAGCGGAAGGGCCGACAAGAGCGCCGTGTTCGCCGGCGGGTTCAACCGCCCGCAGGACGGGCTCGCGGCCGGCGTGCTCGCCCGCAAGGGGCAGGTGTACCTCACGTGCATCCCCGACCTGTACGTGTTGAAGGACACGAAGGGCGAAAACAAGGCCGATGTGAAGACGTCGCTGTTCACCGGCTTTGGGCCGACCGTGCAGTTCCTCGGGCACGACCTCCACGGCCTCCGCATGGGGCCGGACGGCAAGCTCTACTTCAGCATGGGCGACCGCGGGTTCAACGTGAAGACGAAGGAGGGGAAGCTCCTTCAGTACCCGAACACCGGCGCCGTGCTCCGGTGCGACCCCGACGGCGGCAACCTGGAAGTTGTTCACAGCGGACTGCGGAACCCGCAGGAGATCGCGTTCGACGACTTTGGCAACCTGTTCACCTTTGACAACAACTGCGACAGCGGCGACCGGGCGCGGTGGGTGTACATCGTCGAGGGCGGCGACAGCGGGTGGCGCGGCGGGTTCCAGTACGGCACGCTCTATCACACGCCGGGCGTGCCGCAGGGGAATCGTGGTGCGTGGAACGTCGAGAAGCTGTGGCTCCCGCAGCACGACGGGCAACCCGCGTGGATCGTCCCGCCGTTGCTGAACTTCGGCAACGGCCCGGCCGGCATGACGCATTACCCCGGCATCGGCCTCAACGACAAGTACAAGGACCACTTCTTCGCGTGCGACTTCACCTCGGACCCCAACAGTAGCGTGATCTGGTCGCTGTCGGTGAAGCCGAAGGGGACGGGCTTCGAGGTGTCGAGCCCGCAGCCGTTCGTGAAGGGCATGGTGCCGACCGACTGTGAGTTCGGCCCGGACGGGGCGTTCTACTGGTCCGACTGGGTCGGCGGGTGGGCGCCGCAGAACCGCGGGCGCATTTTCCGCGTCACCGACCCCGAGGCGATGAAGAATCCGCAGGTGGCCGAGGCGCAGAATTTGCTCGCGGAGGGTTTCGAGAAGAAGAGCGTCGAAGAACTGGTGAAGCTGTTGGAGTTCCCGCACCAGTTGGTGAGGCAAGAGGCGCAGTTCGAGCTGGCGGCGCGGAAGCCGGAAGATGCGACGAAGGCGTTCGCGGGCGTGCTGAAGGGCTCGAAGAATCAACTCGCGCGGCTGCATGCGGTGTGGGGCTTGGGGATGGTGGCGCGGAAGGATCGCGAGGGGGTAAAGGCGCACCTCTTCGTCGCGTTGAAGGACGGAGATTCGGAGGTGAAACGCGCCGCGATCGAGCAGTTAGGCGCGTTCCTGACGAGTAACCTCGGAGTGGATTCGGTTCCGCACGTGGCCGAGGTTCAAAAGGCTCTTCAGGAACTGATGACGGATACGAGCGATCGGGTAAAAGCGGCGGCAGCGGTCGCTTATGGCAAGATCGGAAAGCCGCCGCTCGCCGAGAAACCGGTTGGTGAATTGACCTATTACGTCCCTCTGTTCGATCTCCTCAAGAAAAACAACGACCGCGATCCGTACCTTCGGCACGCTGCCGTGATGGGGCTGGTTTATAGCGTACACAACCCGGCCGATCTGGCGAACGTGTGGAAGGTGGTGCGGGAGCAGGCTAGGGGCGAGTACGACGTGCCTCCCGTTCGCTTGGGCGTGCTGCTCGCGCTGCGGAAGATGAAGTCTCCGCTGGTCGGCGAGTTCATCGGCGACCCGGACGAGAAGATCGCCGTTGAAGTTGCCCGTGCGGTGTACGATGAGCGGCTCACCGAAGGAATGCCGAAGTTGGCGGCGCTCGTCGGCCTTCGCCCCAAGCAGGCTGATGCGATCATTTTCCGCGCGCTGGCCGCGAACTACCACTTGGGCACGTCCGAAGCCGCGGCCCGCGTCGCACAGTTCGCCGCGCGGCAGAGCGAAGCGGATCACGTTCGCGCGTTCGCACTGAAGCTGCTCGCGGACTGGCCGAAGCCGCCGCGGCGCGATCCGATCACCGGACTGACGCTCGACCTCCCGACCCGCGATCCGAAGGTGGTCGTTGACGTGCTGCTGAAGGCGGAAGGGGTCTTCGTCGGAAGCGATCTTGTTCGCAAGGAGGCCGCACAAACGGCCGCGAAATTGGGCATCAAGGAATTCGGTCCCGCGATGGCCGCGCTCGTCCGGGACGTGAAGACCCCCGTCGGAACGCGCGTCGAGGCGCTGTATGCGGCCGAGGCGTTGAAGGCCCCCGACCTGAAGAACCTGGCCGCGTTCGCGCTCGGCTCCGACGAGCCCAAACTCCGCGCCGCCGGTCGGAGCGTTCAGGCAAAGATCGACCCGGACGCGGTGTTGAAGGCACTGCCCGCTTTACTAAAGGACGAAAAGGTGTCGCTCGCGGAGAAGCAGGGCGCGTTCGCGGTCCTCGCGACGTACAAGGCGTCCGCGGACGTCGATACGTTGCTCGCGGAGTGGCTCGATCGGGCGAACGCGGGCGTTGTGCCCGGCGCGCTGGTGCTGGACGTACTCGACGCGGCCGAGACGCGCGCGAAGACCGACAAGCTGAAGCTGTTCGCGCCGCTCAAGTCGAAGGTGGACCAGTACCGCGCGGGTCGGAGCAAGGTCGCGAGCGATCCGAAGGGCGACAAGCTCGCCGCGCACCTCGAATCGCTCGAAGGCGGCGACGCGGAGAAGGGCCGTAGCATTTTCCTGAACAACTCTGCGGTGTACTGTCAGCGGTGTCACAAGCTCGACGGTCAGGGCGGCGAGGTCGGACCGCAGTTGAACGGGATCGCGGCCGACAAGGAGAAGGGCCGGCGTTACCTGCTCGAAGCGATCGTGAATCCGAACGCGAAGATCGCGAAGGGCTATGAAACCGTCGTGCTGACGCTCGCCGACGACCGCGTGGTGAGCGGCATCATCAAGGGCGAGGACAAGAAGCAGGTGAAGCTGGTCACCGCGGAGGCGAAGGAGCTCACGATCCCCGCGGACGACATCGTGGGTCGGCGCACCGGTCCGAGCGCGATGCCCGACGATCTGCACAAGAAACTCTCGCGGCGCGAGTTGCGGGACCTGGTGGAGTTCCTGTCGAGTTTGAAGGAGCCGCCGAAGAAGTGACCGGTGAAAGAAGAAGGGCGGAGGCTTGTGCCTCCGCCCTTCTTCTTTCACTTGGCCGGTTGAGAGCTCTTCCGCTTGAAGGTGAGCGTCCACTTCCCGCCCGGCTTGTTCCACGCCCGGCCGGTGATCGCGGTCCCTGAGAGGGTGCCCTCGAACTCGCAGTAGTGGTCGCAGGTCTCCCAGTAGATCCGCGTTCCGTCCTGTTGCCATGTCCCGATGTTTTCGGACCGTTGACGGGGGTACGTCGTCGACATCCGCCCCGTCTCGTGGAACTCGTAGACCGTCGGGCCGTCGACCCCGTCGCCCTCCCACACGCTCCCGGCGAGCGGGACCGGTGGCCGCATGCTCTCGCGCGGGACCGGGGCGCCGGTCGCATTCAGTGCGAGCAGCACCGCACACAACGCACTCACCGCCGGCACCCGGAACATGATTCGCCTCCGCGGACCGTGAAAGTCACTGCAGCGTACCAGTCCGGGTGTCGGGGTGCCAGTGCCTACCCGCGGCGCGTCACTTCGCCTTCTTGTGGACCGCGACCACGACGCCGCTGCCCTCCTTGCTCTCGAACGTCTTCGGCCGGTCCTTCCCCGGCTCCGCGAACGCCACGGTCAGCGTGTCGCCCTCTACCTTTGCGATGCCCAGGAGCGTCTTGCCGTCGTAGGTGCCTCCCTTCGGTTTGATGTCGACGGCGATCGGCGACTTGGTCGCGTCGATCGTGTACGTGCCCGTGGTCGCGGCCGCCTTCGAACCGGCCGCCGGCGTGAGCGTGTACTTGCCGCCGGTGTGCTCGCGGACCGCTCCCTTCAGCGCGTCCACGGCCTTCCCGTCGCGCGTGACCGACTCGATCACCCATTTCCCCGCGGTCGGGTCCTTCTTGTCGTCCGCCGCGGACACCCCGAACGCCGCAACTACCAGTCCCAGCGCGAGCAGCGTGCGCATGGTTACTCCTCGTGAGTGGAAGTTCGCCCGCGCGGATCGCGGGCCGGGAATGGTATATCAGGCGAGGACGTCGAGTTCAGGTGGCGGGCCTTCGACGAGGATCGTGCCGTCGGGGATCTTGTGGTGATTGAGGTAGTACAGGCTGACGGTGCCGCTCGTGGTGCCCGCGTCCACGATGTCGATCGCCTTACGGTCGAGCGCCATCCCGAGCACCGGCCGGTCCGGGCGCCACGTTTCGTCTTCGGCTCGCAGCCACATTCCGCGAACCAGCCGGCCGGAGAGGACGGCAACGAAAACGAACGTTCGCGGGTAACCGAACATGTCGCGCGCCCGCTCGTGACCGACCAGGGCGGTTTCACAGACCTGTAGCCGGAGCGGGAGGCCGGTCCGGTACACCCCCATCAGTCCGCGCGTCTCGGCGTGGGCGCGAGCGGCGAGCGCGTGGAGCCGCTTCACGTGGCCGGAGTGCGCTCGGACCGGCACCCGGCCCGCGGTGAAGTCGAGCGAGAACCGGACGAACGTCCCGGTGGGATCGTCCTGTTCGTCTAGCCAGTCCGCGTAAACGAGCCAGGCGGCGAGGTCGGCGGGGTTCTCGCGGATCTTGTCGAGGAACGCGAGGTGATCGAGGAGCAACATCCCTACGCGCTCCGCAGCGTGACGAGGGTCAGTTCCGGCCGGCTTCCGAACCGCACCGGGACGCTCATGCACCCCAGCCCGCGCGACACATAAACGGTCGCGAGCGGACCGCGACAGACGCCGTGGAGGTACTTCTGGCCGTAGAGGCTCGGCACGAACGGCGCGCCGCCGGGGAACACGATCTGTCCGCCGTGGGTGTGCCCGCTGAGTACCAGTCCGACCCGCGGGTCGCGGAGCTTCTCGGTAACGTCCGGGTTGTGGCTCAGGAGCAGACAGGCGTCGTCGGGCCGTGCGTCGCCGACCGCGGCGTCCACGTTCACCCGGCCCATCCACAGGTCGTCGATGCCCGCGAGGCGGAACCGGCTGCCGCCGCGTTCGAGCCACACACCCCGGTTCGTCAGCTCGCTGACGTGGGCACTTGCGAACCCCGCGCGTGTCTCGTCCAGGCCGTGCCAGTAGTCGTGGTTCCCGAGTACGCCGAACACACCGAGCGGCGCCTTCAGCCCGGCCAGCACGTCGAAGCACGGGCGGATGTATTTCGCGTCCTTGAGGGAGTAGTCGCCGCCGAGAAGGATCAGGTCCGGGCGGAGGGCCAGGGTCGTTCGCACCACCGAGACGATGTAGTCGATCGACGTGAACGGGCCGTGGTGCAGGTCCGTGAGAAACGCGACCGTCATCCCGTCGAAGGCGCGGGGCAGGCGCGGCAGCGGCAGCGTCGGGCGGACGACCTCGACCCAGCCCGCTTCGTAGAGGCCGTACGACGCGGCCGTCGCGGAACCGGGAACGGTCGCGGCGAGGGCGGTTCGGAGGAAGGTGCGGCGGTTCATCCGACGGTCCGTGAGCGCGGGCGATGTCGGAAGAATAAGCAAGACGGGGGCCAAGAATCTAGAGCGGGAACCGAGGGCTGCAAGGAAAACCGACAGGAATCGCCCAAAAAGCGTGCGCGGCAACTGGAGTGTAAGGGATAGTTAGCGCGACCGGAAGGGTCAGCCCGCGAATTGCCAGTGAACGAAGCGGTTAACGAGAGTGAGCTGAGCATACGCGAAGACCAGGAGGGTCGCGCAGAGCAGTACCCGGCGCCCGCGGAGCAGATCGGCGAGTTCAATAAACGCCGGCAGCGCCGCGAGAATGATCCGGTGCGCGCTCAGAAGTGTGCCGGAAGCGAACATCTGTGCGACCGGGACCAGCGCGACGAGCCCCCAGAACGCGCCGCGCTTTCGCCAGGCGCGAACGCCGAGGATCGTGGCGCCGAGGACCACTACGGCTTCCCATCTGTGCGGAACGAGAGGATCGTTTATTGATTCGATCGTGCGGAGCGGGTTCTTCCATGATAAATCCGGGCGCCCCCAACTCCGGTGTGCTTTCAGGTTCGCCAGCGGATCGCCCACGGCCCACCAGAGGAAGCCCCAGAACGCAGCGACCCCGGCGAAGCTGCCGATCGTGACCCACAGGGCGCGGCGAAGGGTGCTGCGGTCGCGGGCGGTGAACCAATCGACGACAGCGGCAATTCCGAACGCGACGCCCGTCAGCCGCGCGAGCGATCCGCCGAACGCGCACACACCAGCCACGACCGGACGATTCGCCTGCCAGGCGGCGAGGGTGAGGGCGGCAAACAGCAGTCCGAAGGACTCGTTGTAGGGTGCGGAGCAAAAGAACGCGGTGGGGAACGCGAGGAACAGTGCGAGCGTTCCCCAACCGGCCGCGGGGTCGCCCAACTGCCGCGCCGCGACCCGTGCGAGCACCGCGGTCCCAACCGCCCCGGCCAGGTTCGTTGTGAGCAGCCCGACCCAAAACATGTTGAGACCGAGCGCGTCGGCGGCCGCCATCGTCGCGGGCAGTGCGGGCATGAACGCGACCCCGAGTTGTCCGTTGCGGCCCTGCGAGCCGGCGTAGCCGCGCCGCGCCACGTCCGCGTACCAGGTCGCGTCAAAGCGGTACCACGGCTCGATGAGTCGCGCGCTCCCGGTCCGAATCTCGTCACGGACTCGCGTCGGGGTTTCCGGGTCGCTGTACGGGTCGGGCGGGACGGTCGCGAGGACCAGTCCGAGGGCGATCGTTCCGAATCGCGCGGCCAGCGCGACCAGGAAGAACGGCAGGAACCGTGGGTGTGAAATGACGGGTGTGGTCGTCACGAATGGTCGCCGTGCGTGACGGGATGTGCTCAGTCGGGGCGGCGGGATTCGAACCCACGACCTCCTGCTCCCAAGGCAGGCGCGCTAGCCAGGCTGCGCTACGCCCCGAACCGGTGCGGGCGGCTCGCGCCACCCGACTCGCCTATCCTACCAATCGAGAAGGCCGACCGGTAGGGAAGGTTCAGTCTGTGATCTTGAAAGATGCGAGGAAGTCGTCCGCCTCCTTGCCGGTCACGAAGTCCTTCGGGCCGAACACGTACACCTGATACAGCCGGTTACCGACGAGCACGATCTGCCCGCGCAGGTTGAGCTCTTCGCGGTCACCGGAGATCGTGCGCCCCGGGTACTTCTTCGGTCCCACCGCGGTCGGCTCGGCTTTCACGTTCTTCAGTTTGAAGTCGTCTTCCAGCGCCTTCTTGCCGCTGTCGAGAACCTGATCCGGCGTCGGCGCCTTCAGCTTGTCGGCGGGCAGGTCGGAGTAGATGACGAGGAAGCCGCCTTTGCCCTTTTCATAGTCCGCGAGGAAGATGTGGAGCGTCAGCCCGCCCGCGGACTTCGTGTCTTGTATCGGGGCGCTGGGGAATTTCGCGGTGAACTTCCCCTCCTTCTCGTACTTCTTGTCGTCCTGCCCGGTCAGCCCGGCGGCGCACACCGCCAGCACCGTGACCGCGAGAATCGTCCGCATTACATCCTCCGTGGGAGTTCCGAATCACTTGGTAATCTGAAACGAGTCGAAGAACGCGGTCCCTTCCTTACCGGTGGCGAACGTTTCGGTGCCGATCGCCGCGACCTGGTACATGCGGTTGCCGCTCAGGACCACCCGGTACCGAATCCGCTGCTTCCCCTTCTCGATTGTGAACTCGCGGCCGGGCAGCTTGCTCTGGCCGAACTCGATCGTCTTCTCCTCGCCCGGGACCTTTCCGTCCTTACCTTTCACCCCGTCGCGGACGCCGGCGAAAAGCGTCGCGTGGTTCGCGGGCCTGGTCGCGGCCTCGGGGAAGTCGGTGTAGCTCACCATGAAGACGTTGCCGCCGGAGTCCGCGTACGTCGCGATGTTCACCGTGAGGTCGCCGACCGCGCTCTTGGCATTCTGCGCGACGAGCTTCGGCGCGCCGGGGAACTTGACGCGGTACGCCCCTTCGTCCGACGCGTAGTCGCGGGGCTGTGCGCCCGCGACGCCGACGAACGCGACCAGTGCGACCCCGACGACGGCGGCTCTCATGCTCCGGACCCTTACTTGGTGATCTCGAACGAGTTGATGAATTTGTCCGCCGACGGCGACGTGACCACGTCCTTCGTACCCTGGACCATGACCTGATAGAGCCGGTTGCCCGCGATCACGGCCCGGTTGCGGATGTACCCGCCGGGCGACTCGATGAGGATGTCGCGGCCGGGGTACTTCTCCGGTCCGACTTCGATCTCCTTGTCCTCGATCACCTTGCCGTTGGTCCCCTTGTTCCCGTCCCGGACCTTGTCGAGCCGCGGCCCGGCCGGCTTCTTCGCGACCTCGTCGGTGGCGTCCACGAAACTCACCAGGAAGGTCGTGTCGCCCTTCAGTTCCACGGAATCGAGCGTCAACTTGAGCTTGTCCTTGCCCGCGTCGATGTCGGTGGTCTTGTACCAGCCCGTGGTGGATGCGAACTGCTGAAACTCCTGTCCCGACGCGCCCGAGATCAGCGCCACCAGCGCGACAAGCGCGACGATCCGTGCCCTCATGGGAAACCCCTCCGTGGATTCCGAACGACGATCAGCGTAACGGAACCGGACGGGCGGGGCAAGGCAGGGCGGTCTGTTGCTCGTGGGGCCGGTCGCCCGGCTTGCCGAACAGTAGACCGGCCGCCCGGCCGGCCCCACGAAAAGAAGACCGCCCGCCGGTCCTTCGGGACCGGCGGGCGGTGAGCGTTTCAGGTTGGCTCCGCGATCACTTCTGGAGTGCTTGAATGATGCGCTCGAAGTCGTCGTTGGAGTCGAACTTGATTACGATCTGCCCCTTGTCTTTCTCCCGCACCTTGATTTCGATCTTTACCGCTAACCGCTGCCGCAGGTCGTCCTCCAGACCCTTCACGTGCGCGGTCTTCTCGGCCGGCTCGCGCTTCACCTGTTCGGCCGGGGCCGCGGGGATGCCGGCGAGCTTGTTCTGCTTGACCAGCATCTCCAGCGCGTGGACCGAGTAGTTCTTCATGATCGCCTCTTTGGCGAACGCGACCTGCTGCGCCGCATCGAAGACGCTCTTGAGCACCTTCGCGTGGCCCAGGGTGAGCTGGCCGCTCCGCACCGCCGCCTGGACCTCTTCGGGCAGGTGTAAGAGCCCGAGCAGGTGACTCACGGCCGAGGACGAGAGCCCGAGCCGCGCGCTCAGTTCCTCCTGCTTGATCCCGAACTTCTCCATGTACTCCTTGAAGCCCTGCGCCTTCTCGATCGGGTTCAGGTCGCTGCGGTGGATGTTCTCGACGAGCGCCGCCTCGAACACCTGCTGATCGTCGAACGCGACGAGGTGGACCGGCACTTCCGCGAGGCCGGCTTCCTTCGCGGCGCGGAGCCGCCGTTCGCCCGCGATGAGTTGGTAGGTGTCCGCGACCTGCCGCACGACGAGCGGCTGAAGAACGCCGTGGTTCTTGATGCTCGCCGTGAGGGCGGCCAGCTCCTCGCCGTCGAACTGCTTCCGCGGCTGGTAGGGGTTGAACCCGATTTTCTCGATTTGCAGCCTGGACGTCGGGCCGCTTGCGGGGGCGGACACGTCGCCCAGAAGGGCGTTGAGCCCACGGGCCATGCGGGGCTGCTTGGCGGTCGCTTCCATGCGGGGTTCTCCGAGAGCCTTCATCAATTCGGGCAGGGTCATAGCAACCTCGCGGAACCTGGAGAAGTGGAATCGGACGTGCTAACCGTGCCGCCGCCACCCGGCGATTCACTAGGCCGGCAGCGGCAATGTGAGCCCGGGTCGAGTTGCCACGTGGCAACTTTTCGGCACGACCGTCAAACTCGCCGTAACCGTGCGCGTCGGTACCGGCCGGGCGGGACATTTCCCCACCGATTTCCAGTGTGATCGGGCACGCGGAAAATGGCCTTGTCGGTTGCGAGAAAACTGAAGTAGGCTCCGCCCGTTCGGTTGAAGGACCGGAACCCTTCGACCGGGCACCGTGCGGCACCGGACCGGAACCCGGTGACGTGCGGTCGGGCCGACACTCGGCCCACCGGAGAAGAGGTGTCGAGGAACGCGACCGCCCGCGCGGCTCCGCCCGCGCACGGAATCCCGCGGTCGAACACTCCACACCAACCGGAACGCGCGAACGATTCTCACGGGCCGCCGCTGCCACCGCGGTCCGTCGGAAGCGTTGGCGCCTCTCATCCCAGGTTCGTGCAGGAGTAGGTGCGCATGGACGCGACTCGTGGCCCCATTCTGTTTCGCTGCGACGGCACGGCCGAGTTCGGCTGGGAGCCCCTCTACCAGTGCCTCTCGCTGGCGGCGGCCCTCCAGCGCCGGCGCCGCGGCACGCACTTCCTCAGCTACCTCGACCCGCTCTCGCTCGCGACCGTCATCAACCGCGGGAACAACGATTGGGTGCCGTGCGAGACGCGCATCGGCGAGCCCGGTGACCTCGGCGCCACCATCGCTCAGGCGCGGAAGATCAACGCCGCCGCGGTCGTCGTCGCGGGGCCGAACTACACCGCGGAGGACCTTCGCGAACTGAAGGCGACCGGCGCGCTGGTGGTGGCCTTCGACAGCACCGCGGAAATGAAGTTCGCGGCCGACCTGCTCGTGAACCCGCTCCTGTGGCCGACGCGGAAGGCGTATCGGGTCGAGCCCGGGTGTCAGATGCTGCTCGGCGGCCGCTACGCGCTGTGCCGCGGGGTGTTTCGCCGCCAGCGGACGATCCGCGCGACCGAGCCGCCGGCCCCGTTCCGCGCGATGGTCGCGATGGGAGACGACGACCTCCGCGGCGAGGCGATCGCCCGCACGGAGCAGCTCCTCCATATGGAGAAGGTCTCGAAGGTGACGATCGCGACCCGCACGCACCACCCGCGCTACGACGACATGCTGGCGCTGGCCGACAACAGCGGCGGGAAGGTCGAAGTCGTCACCGAGCCGAAGGAGCTGATGACGCGGCTGGTGAGGGTCCACTTCGCGCTCACGGCCGGCGACGCCTGGTCGCCGGAACTGTGCGTGGTGGGCATCCCGCAGTTGATCCTGAGCCAGACGAAGCGTCACGCCGGCAACGGCAAGAAGCTCGACGAGGACGGCGTCGCGACCTACCTGGGCGACTCCGCCGAGGTCACCTTCGACCAACTG
>JAFKJJ010000176.1 GCA_017306025.1 Planctomycetota bacterium | reverse complement strand
GATCGTTGCTCGGCCGTTAGTTCGGGATGTGCCGCTGGGGACGTGCGCCGGGACATCGGACGGCTCCTGCCGGGAGGAATCTTTGACTCACACTCATCCTCCTGTCCCAGTACTGAAAAAGCCACCAACTTCCGCGACGCTCACCCGATTTGCCCAACCCCGGATGGAAAGCATGGACAAAGACCGCTCCGTCTGGTAAAAACCGTGTAATCCGTGGAAAAGACGGAGGAGAAAAACGCCGAGAACTTCAGCGTTTACCTCTTTTTGGGGATTGGTGTAACGGTAGCACGACTGACTCTGGATCAGTTAGTCATGGTTCGAATCCATGATCCCCAGCTCGGCTGAAGGCCCAGAAATCCTAGTGGTTTCCGGTATTCTGGGTTGTGGCCTACTTGCGTTGTACGGCGGGTATTGAGACATTAGCCTGAGACATCCTCTCCCGATCGTTTTACGGCCCGAACCACTCACTCCGTGCCGTCGGTTATTTCAAACTCCTCTCCGTTACGCTTAATTCCCCTCTCCATTTCTTCGCAGGGGGTCGTATGCGCGCCTTCGTTGCTTTTCGCAGGTTCGGTTTCACGCTGATCGAGTTGCTGGTGGTGATCGCGATTATCGCCATCCTCATCGGGCTGCTGTTGCCCGCCGTTCAGAAGGTGCGCGAGGCCGCCGCGCGCATGAAATGCTCCAACAACCTCAAACAATGGAGCCTGGCCTGCCACAACTACCACGACGCCAACCAGAAGCTGCCGCCCGGCCGTAAGAGTCTCGGCTTCGCGACGACCGCCTCCCCGCCGTCGGACCCGGTGCTGCTCAACCACCACGGAATCCTGTACCTGCTGCCGTACATCGAGCAGAACGCGCTGTACTCCAAGTTCGTGCTCACCTCGCCGACCGGCATGTACAAGTATTCGACGGTGGCCGCCACCTCGGCGTTCCCCACCCCGGACGCCATCGCCAGCGGCAACGCGGCCCTCGCCGCGACGAGCTTCAGCACCATCCGCTGCCCGTCCGACAGTGGCAACCCGATCATCGCGCCCAGTTCCAGCTACAGCCCCGACTTGGGCGCGGGCGTGCAGGCGGTGAAGACGAACTACGACTTCATCATGAACTACCTCTCTCTCCGCAACTACAACTATTGGCGGAACGCGACGACCAGCACCCGGTACATCTTCGGCGAGAACAGCGACACCCCGCTGACCGCCATTACCGACGGGACCAGCAACACGCTGATGATGGGCGAGATGACGCTGGAACTTTACAACGGCGTCACGTCGGGGTGGTCGTTCGCCGGCTGGGTGTCGGTCGGGATCGACCCGGTTGGCGCGTGGAACACGACGTACCCCGCTCAGGGCCTGAACATCTGGAACTACAACAACGCGGCGCCGCCGAACGGGGCGTTCGGGCGCCGGGCGACGTGGTACAACGCCGCTAGCATGCACCCCGGCGGGGTGAATTTCGTCTACGCCGACGGGTCCGTTCGGTTCATCCAGCAGACGATCGACGTCCCCAGCCTGACGTACCTGTGCCAGATGGCCGACGGGCAGGTGATCCCCAACGTGCCGTGAGCTGTCCCCTTCCGCCCATCGTCGCGGGGCGGTTGACCGCCCCGTGCTCACCCATTGGAGACACCATGCGGAGATTCTGCGCGCCCGTCCTGTTCGCGTTCGCGGCGGGGGCGATCGGCTGCAGCGGCGACGGGCTGCGGCGCGTCCCCGTCGAGGGGACGGTGACCGCCAAGGGCGTCCCGGTCGCCAACGCCTCCGTCTCGTTCCTGCCGACCGCCGGCACCAAGGGCGAGGGCGGGATCGGTACCACCGACGCCCAGGGGAAGTTCACCCTGACCGGCTCCCGTCAAGGCGATTCGGGCGTGGTGGCGGGGAAGTACAAGGTGCGCCTGAGTCGGTACGTGGACAAGGACGGCACCCAGCTCCCGCCCGACGCGAAGCAGGCCGATTACCCGAGTGCGATAGAATCGGTGCCGCCCCCGTACTCCGCACCCGACTCGCCGCTGGAGGTGACCGTCCCGGAGGGCGGCGGTGCGATCAAGGTTGAGCTGCCCGTTCCGCTCCGGTCTGCCCCGAAATGACGTTACCGCCGAGGGTCCAATGAACGCTTCCGTACGCCGTCTGGTCGCACTGTTGCTCGTCCCAATCACGTTGGGGGCGGGCTGCGGTCAGAAGGCCGGACCGCTGCCGACGGTGACCGCCGACGCTGCGGCGGTCTCGACCGAGCCGGGGCGCATCGAACTGACCGACCCGGTGGTCACGTTCACCGAGCCGAACCTCGTCCGGTTCGAGGTGAAGTACCGGTTCACGCAGGGGCGGCCGGACAAGTACTATCTGTGCGAGGTCACGTTCCCCGGCACACCGAACACCGGGATGAAGCCGATGTCGAGCTGGGAGCTGAAGCCCGAGGGCGTCATCAAGGACGGGATCGTCCTGACGAAGCCGCCGGTCACGACGTTCGCGATCAAGGTGTCCGAGGCGACCTCTCCGCAGGCCGGATTCACGCCGTGTTCGAACGTGGTGTCGGGTGACGTGAAGTAGCCGGGGGACGCGCTCACGTCCGGACCGGCCGCGCGTTCACTTTCGGAGGTGCCGGTCGAGGAACGCTCCCACGCCCTTCAGCGTCCGGTCCAGGCGTTCGCCGCCCCAAACGTGGAGCACGCCGTCCTCCTCGACCAGTTCGACCGCTACCCCGGCCCGGCGCAGTTGGGCCGCAAACGCCCGCGGGTGGGTGACCGGGACCAGCGCGTCGCTCGCGGAGTGAACGAGCAGAAACGGCGGGTCGTCCGGGGTGGCGTACGTGCCCGGCGACGCGCGGGCGTAGAGCGCCGGGGCTTCGTCGGGGCTCGCGCCGAGGAACGGCTGGAGGTACTGGCGCTCGACGAGCGCCGGAACCGCGACGGTGAGGTCGGCCGGCGCCCCGAGCGCGACGACGGCTTGCACGCGCCCGGCCGCGGCGTCCGCGCCGGGCGGGTCGAACCCGTCCCGGGGCCGGTGGTGCCGAGCATGCAGACCCCGTACCCGCCCGCCGACACCCCGACCGCGCCCATCCGCTCCGCGGCGAGGTTGAGCCGGTCCGCGTTGGCCCGCAGCCAGCGCACGGCCGCCTTCCCGTCCTCGATCTGGGCCGGGAACCGGTGCTCGCCCACCAGCCGATAGTGGACCGTTGCGACCGCGTACCCGCGGCCGGTAAGGGCCGCGACCAGCCGACGGCACCGGTCGTCGTGCTTGAACGACGGCCCCCAGTCGCCGCGGTGCGGCGCGAACAGCACGACGGGGTGCGGGCCGGGACCGGGCGGGTAATCGAGGTCGAGCCGCAGCGGTTGCCCGCCGGGTTCGGCGTACACGAACCCGGAAGCGGCCGGCGGCGGGGCGCAGAGCCAGGCGCCCGGCCCGACCAGGGCCAGGACGGCGAGAGCGATCGCGTGGTGCCGTGACACGGCCGAGCCTCCGGGGTCGCGTTGCGATCAGGGGATCTGGAAGTTGAGCGTCTGCGGGCCGGGGCGGACCTCGGCCCGCAGCGGGGTTTCGGCCGGGCGGCCGTACTCCGGAGGGACCGGCGCCGACTTCCCGGCCGCTTTCGGCTGCACGCCCTTCCCGGCGCCGTCGGGAGGGCCGTGCTTCGCCAACAGCCCGAGGCGCTCGGCCGCCGCGTTCGTGTCGAGCACGCAAACCCGGTGGCGGCCCACCGGCGCGCCCTCCTTGCCGTCGTCGGTCGCCAGCCGGAACTTCCCGGCCTCGTCGGTCAGTCCGGTCGCGCGGGGGCCGCCGCTCTCTTCGTCGGCATAGAAGATCACCTGCGCGCGGGGGAGCGGTTTCCCGTTGCGGGTCACCGTTCCCTCGACCGGGGCGAAGGTGATATTCGGCCCGGAGCACCCGCACGCGATGACCAGCAACACCGCGCCTCGCAGCGCCGGCCGCCGGGCGGAGGGGTCAGAAGTCGGCATTGATGACCTCCCCGCGGGACCGGGTGCCGAGTTTCGAGAGCAGCGCCGGGGTGTTGTTCACCGAGTTCGAGATGAACCGGACGGAGCCGTCGGCCAGGGCGAAGTTCGCACCGCCGGTGTGCCGGCTCCCGTACGACAGGACGCGGCCGATGACCTGAAGTTGCCCGGCGATCGGGTCGGAGGACACCGCGGCCGGCAGCGTGGAGTTGAGCGGGTAGAACGCCGACCCGAGCGGGTTGAGGTACGGGTAAACCCAGCCCGAGCTGATGACCGTGATCGGCACGCCCCCGCTCCCCGCCAGCGGCGCCCAGGCGTCCCAGTTCGGTTCGAAGTGTGAGAACTCGCCGAGCAGGATCGTGCTCGACGCGCCGTCGGTGATGTCGGTGATGCGGACGGGCTGGTCGCAGATCACGCCGTCCTTCCCCCAGTCGGGGTCGCTCGCGTCCAGGCCGGTGTACCCGAGGCGGTAGCTGGTGAGCCCCATGTAGGTGTTCGTGCTCGGCACCTGATCGACCGCGGGATTGGGGAGGGTGTCGGCCGGGCAGACGTACGAGGCGACCGTGGACGCGTCCAGCGAGGTCGGTCCGCCGTCCCCGACGCCCCCCATCATGGGCCGGTTCTGCGCGATCGCCTTGGCGCGGAGCTGCTGGTAAAGGGGGTCCTGTTCCATGTGCGGCAGTAGGGCGATGAACGTCGTCAGATAGCCCGGCGCCTTCCCGCTCCCGCTCTTCGACACCACGGGGAACGCCTGTTCGGTGCCGTGGAAGTTGTGGGCCGCCAGCGCGATCTGTTTGAGGTTGTTGGCGCACTTGGCGCGGGCTGCGGCGGCCCTCACCTTCTGGACGGCGGGCAGTAAGAGCCCGATCAGGATGGCGATGATCGCGATCACCACCAACAGCTCGATCAGCGTGAACCCCACGCGCCTGGGCGCGAGCATGATTGACCCTCCTCAGAGTCGAGAAAATGCCCGCGGGGCGGGAGTGCCGGGCGGGTGGTAAAACCGGCCCGAGGAGAGGTGGGCCGGTTGGAGCGCGAGCTCAAAGCGAGTTCGAGTTCAAAACGAGTTCACGACGCGGCCGCGCCGGACTACTCCCGGCCCGGCACACTGTCGGCGAGCCGGCGGCACGCGGCACGGGCCTCCCGACCCGCCGCGCTCTCTGCCGGCAACTTCGCGAGTTCCTGGAGCAGTCGCTCGGCCGCCGGGTCGCGGCCCATTCGTTCCAGCGCCTCGACGCCCCGCGCCGCCGTGCGGTTGGCCGGCGAGTGCGGGCCGAGTCCGGCGATCAGCCGCCGGAGGCGCCCTTGCGCCTCCGGAGAGGTCGCGTCCGCCAGCGCCTTGCGCATCTCCGGGCCGAGCAGGTCGCCCCGTCGAGCCAGCTCCTCGGT
>JAFKJJ010000544.1 GCA_017306025.1 Planctomycetota bacterium | reverse complement strand
GTTCGGCTGGTTCGATCCCAAGCACCTGGGCTGGCTGTCGCGCTTCATGGCGAAGGTGCCGGTGTTCCCGATCCCGGGCCACGGCCGCTACATGCGCCAGCCGCTGTACGAGCGCGACTTCTGCCGCTGCATCGCCAAGTGCATCGAGACCCAGCCCGACGGCGCGGCCTACGACGTCTGCGGCGACACGCGCATCGACTATGTCGACATCATCCGCACGATCAAGCGCGCCAAGGGCCTGCGCACGCCGGTCGTGCACATCCCGTACTGGCTGTTCAAGGCGCTGCTCAAGATCTACGCGCTGTTCAGCCGCAAGCCGCCGTTCACCGCGGCGCAGCTCGACGCCTTGACCGCCGATCTCGTGAAATCCGGCTTCGACCGCAAACATCTGATCCGCAGCGTCATGAATTCACGGGTCTACCAGTCGTCCGGGCGGAAGAATGCCACCAACGTTAACGACGTGAAATACTTCTCGCGGTACGTGCCGCGACGGCTCGGGGCGGAGGCGCTTCTGGACGCGGTGTGCGACGCGACCGGGGCTCCCGAGTCGTTCAAGGGGTTCCCGGCCGGGACGCGGGCGGTGCAACTGCCGGACGGCGAGTTCCCGTACCCGTTCCTGCGGGTGTTCGGGCGCCCGCCCCGGGCGAGCGCGTGCGAGTGCGAGCGGGACACCGACACCACCCTGCACATGGCGCTGATGCTCCAGGGCGGCAACTTCCTGCAAGAAAAGCTGGCCGCCCCGACCGGGCGCGTCGCGGCCCTCGCCGCGTCGAAGTTAACCGACCGGGAAGCTCTCGATGAGCTGTTCCTCTTAACGCTCTCCCGGCGGCCGACGGCGGCCGAGGTGGAGAAGCTCCTCGATTTTCTGGCGAAGGGGGAGCAACGATCGAGGCGGCAGCGGTTCGAGGACGTCATGCACGCCCTGTTGAACCACCCGGAGTTCCTCTTCCAGCATTGAATTGCTCCTTCCACAAAGAAGAAGCGAGACGCCAGATGGGCATCCTGGTTGAGGAAGGAGGCGCTGATGGCGTCGAAGCGAGGCGAATACCCGAACCTACACTGGCTATGTTCAGCCTACTTCCATCAAGATTGGGGCATGGACGACCCGACCGCCGACGATGTGATCTGCCGGTACATCAGAGACACCGATCCACAGGAAGTGCGACAAACGGCTGACGAGATCAGCGCATTTCTCCGCATCGAGATGACGGAAAACGAGCGGAAGGCGATCTTGGACGGTCTGGGTTGCGAATGCTACCCGCGCGGCGAGGGGCTGACGTACTCTTCTTGGCTTCAGCGGATGCACGCCCTGCTCACAGCGAAATAATAGTCTTGCCTTAACCAAACACCGTTCGCACAACCCCGATGAGTAGGCCGATGAAACCGCTGCCCCTTGTTCTTGTCGCGCTGCTGACCTTTGCAACCGCCGTTCGGGCGGACGAGCCCCCGAAACCGGCGCCCGCCGTCAAGGTCGCGACGTTCGACGTGGACGCGACGCCGCCGCTGGGCTCCGCGATGGCCTACGACCCCGTCAAGCGGATCGACGAGCTGACGCTTCGCTGCCGGGGCGTTGTGATCGCCGGCGCCGGCAAGCCGATCGTCCTGTGCGCGGTGGACTGGATCGGGATCGCCAACGAGGGGCACGACCTGTTCCGCGAAAAGCTGGCCCGGGCCGCCGGCACGACCCCCGACCGGGTCGCGGTCCACACGCTGCACCAGCACGACGCGCCGGGGTGCGACCTCACGGCCGAGCGGCTGATCCGCGATCTCGGGCTGAAGAACTTCGGCCGGTTCGAGAGCGGCTTCCACCGGGAGGTGATGCAGCGCGCCGCCAAAGCGATCACCGGCGCGCTCGCGTCCGCGCAGCCGGTCACGCACTACGGTTGGGGCGCGGCCGCGGTGAAGGAGGTCGCGTCCAACCGCCGCATCCTCGGGCCGGACGGCAAGGTCCGCGCCGTCCGCTACACCGCGACCAAAGACCCCGTCCTCCGCGCCGAACCGGAAGGGGTGATCGACCCCGAGGTGTCGGTGCTCTCGTTCTGGAACGGGGACCGGCCGATCGCGGTGCTCAGTTACTACGCCTGCCACCCGCAGAGCTATTACCGGACGGGCGTCCCCAGCCCCGACTTCCCCGGGATCGCACGATTCATCCGCGGCCAGGCCGTTCCCGAGGCCCTGCACGTCCACTTCAACGGCGCCGGGGGCAACATCGGCGCGGGCAAGTACAACGACGGCGACAAGGAAAACCGCATGGTGCTCGCCCAGAGGCTGGCCGACGGGATGAAGCGCGCCCTGGCGGAAACGAAGAAGCACCCGCTGACCGAAAAGGACGTCGGCTGGGAGACGGTCCCGGTCAAGCTCCCCGTGGCGCCCCACCTGAAGGAAGAGGATCTAATCAAGGACCTGAAGGCGGAGCCGGCCCGGGGGTACGTCTCGAAGGCGGACCAGCTCGCCTGGGTCGTTCGCCGCAAGGCCGGGCACGCGATCGACATCACCTGCCTTCGCGTGGGGGAGTCCCGCGTGCTGCACATGCCGGGCGAACTGTTCGTCGAGTACCAACTCGCCGCCAAGAAGATGCGCCCGGACCTGCGCGTCGCGATGGCGGCCTACGGGGACTACGGACCGGCCTACATCGGCACCACCCGGGCCTACGCCGAGGGGGGCTACGAAACCAGCGAGCGGGCCAGCAACGTGGCGCCGGAGGTCGAGCCGGTCTTGATGGACGCCATGAAGCGGCTCCTGGAAGCCAAGAAGTAATACGCCCTCTTCTCGTGTTGTGAGGGGAGAGTCGGCGGCCGCCTCATTCACGTCTCGGTTAATGTTGTCTTGTTGTGGTGCGGGCGCCCCGCCTTGCCCGGAGCGAACGCCCGCACCGGCGTCGGGTCGGCGGGCCGTCGGTAGCTCCCGGCCGCACCCCGCAGCGGTCGAGCGCCTGCCGACGGCGCGGCGGCCCGGTCGGAACCGCGTTCACCACCCGGCCGGCGTGCCCCATACGCCCGGGGTTACCAGTTCCACCGAGTTGCCGGCCGGGTCGCGGAAGTAGAGCGATCGGCCGCCGAGCGGCCAGTCCGCTTCCTTCTCGATCGCGGCGCCGCGCGCGACCAGATGGTCCCGCCACGTCCCGAGCGATTCGGCCGGCACGCCGAGCGCGAAGTGCCCCGCCCCCCGCGCCCCGTGCGGCGGCAGCGCGCCGCCCGCGAGGGTCGCGTCCGGGTTGAAGACCAGCAGCACGCCGGCCGATCCGACGCGGAAGAAGACGTGGCGGCCGGCCTCGCGGCCGATCACCGGCAGGCCCAGGACACCGGCGTAGAACGATTCCGCCGCGCCGAGATCGCTCGCGTAGATCGCGGTCTCGATTACGGCCTCGACGGGTGGCGGGCTTCGGTCGGTCCGGTCCGGCATGAGCTTCCTCCTCACACAACCGGATTGTACCACCGCCCGACCCCCGTCGGCACGCCGCTCCGGGGAGAGTTCAGCGCCAGTCGACTCCTCCCAGCGGCAAGTCGATCAGGTGGTTCCCTTTCGCCGAAGCCACGATCCGCGCCCGACCTGTCGGCTCGCGCCACGATCAGAAACATCTCGGCCTCCACCTCCTCCGCCGACAGCGACGCGCCCTTCGCCAGCTTGTCCGCCAGGGCCGCCTCCAGCACGACCCGGGCGGCGTCCGGGTCGTGGTCCGCCGGGGCCGGCCGTGGCACGTCCGGCAGCTCGCCGATGGGCGCCTCTCGGTCCCTGCGACGGCCGGTCCGGGCGAGCGCCTTGCGCGCGGCGCGCACGGCAACGCCGTACAGCCACCCGCCGAGCGCCGGGGCGGGGCGGACCCGGTCGGCCTTGCGGGCCAGAACGAGGAACGTCACCTGGAACGCGTCGTCGGCGGCGTGTCGGTTGCCGACGATGCGCCGGCAGACGGCGAGGATCGTCGGGCCGTGTCGGCGCACCAGTTCGGCGAACGCGTCGTCGTCCCGGGTGGCGACGAACCGGGCGAGCAGGTCGGCGTCGGCGGGTCGGGGCGCGGCGAGGCACTTCCGCAGGCGCGCGGCCATCGCCCGTGAGGTCGGCATTCGCGGGGTCTCCGGGTCCGTCCGGTCAACAAGTTATCTCCCCGAACCCGCCCGGCGCGTCGGGGGCGGTTGCGATTTTCCGCGATCCCGTGCGGCTGTCACCATCAATCCGAAAGAGGGGGCGAGTTCCGGGTGGGTCAACGCTCGCCCGGATCGTAACTGAATTGAACGCTTCCGCCGGTCGGCGCGGGCTCCGAACCCGACTCCGCCCGGCCGTCTTCGCCCGTACTCGCGGGCGCCGCGGGAAGCCGAACCCGGAACCGGCTGCCCCGGCCCGGCTCGCTCTCTGCCGTAATCGACCCGTCCAGCGCCGCCGCGATCCGGGCCGCCACCGCCAGCCCCAGGCCCGCGCCCGGTACGCCGCGCCGCCGCGCCGTCTCGGACCGGAAGAACGGCCGGAACAGGTGCGGGAGGTCATCCTGCGCGATTCCACAGCCCCGGTCCTCGACCTCCGCCCACACCCCGGCGGGGTCGCGCCCGACGCGCACCGCAATCGGCGTGCCCGGCGCGCTGTACTTCAGCGCGTTGTCGAGGAGCGCGTCGAGCAGCTCGCCGAACAGGTCCGGGTGGACGAGGGCCGGCACCTCGGCCGCGAACGGCTCGAACACCAGTTCGCCAGCGCGCGGTCCGTCGGCACGGTCGCGCAGCCGACCGGGCACCCACGCCGCGAGGTCCACCCGCTCCACGCCGGGGAGCCGGGCGTCCGCCTCCGAGCGCGCCAAAAAGAGCAGCGCCTCGACCACCCGCCGCAACCGACCGGCCTGGTCCAGCACGGCCGTCAGCGTGCGCCGGTATTCGGCCGAATCGCGGTCGCGGCGCAGGGCCACCTCGACCTGCCCGATGAGTGCCGCGAGTGGGGTACGCAGCTGGTGGGAGGCTTCGCCCGCGAACCGCCGCTCGCGCTCGAACGCCTCGGCCAGCCGGTCGAGCAGCCCGTTGAACGCGGCGGCGAGATCGGTCAGCTCGTCGGCCGACGGCGGGGCGGGGAGGCGGTGGGTGAGGTCGGCCGCGCCCATCGAACGGGCGGTCTCGGCCATGTGGGCGACCGGGGCCAGCGCGCGCCGACACACCGCGCGGCCCGCGAACAGCGCCGCGGCGAGGACCACGAGCGTCAGGCCGACCAGGGCGGCGGCCAGCGCGCGCAGGGTGTCGTGAACCGGTTCGAGCGGCACCGCCGCCGTCACGTCGAAGGCGTGGTGCTTCCCCGGCTTCACGGGACCGGGCGGCGGGTTTTCGCGTTCGAGCCGCAGCCGTACCGCCTGCCACGCGCGGCCGGCGTGGTCCACCCGCCGCGGGTTGCGGTGCCCGTCCCGGAACCCGTGGTCCGCTTCGGTCAGGAGTTCGGCCGCGCCCGGCTGGGCGGAGCGGTCGATCACCCGTCCCGCCTCGTCGGTTACCGTCCAGTGGAACTGATCGCCGAACGTCCCCGGCGCGAGGGTCGTCGGGTGATTGTGGGGCTCCCACTCCACCCCGTCGGGCTCGACCTCGGCGGCCGACGCCAGGGTGCGCGCCGCGGCCGCGAGCCGGTCGTCGAGTTGCCGGTGCAGGTGGCGGTCGGCCAACAGGTACAGCGCGGCCGAGAACGCGATCAGGACCGCGGCCAGGGCCGCGAGGAAGAACAGCGACAGCCGGTTGGTGAGGGTCACGCGGTCACTCCGGCTCGATCCCGAAGACGTACCCCCGGCCGCGCACGGTGCGGATCAGGCGCGGGCCGTGGGCTTCGAGCTTCTTGCGCAGCTCCATGACGTGAACTTCGAGGGTGTTCGACAGGCCGTCGTACCGCTCGTCCCACACCGCCTCGTAGATGCGGGTCCGGCTCAGCACCTCGTCGGGGTGGCGCAGGAAGAACACGAGCAGCGACTCCTCCTTCGCGGTCAGGTTGAGCTTCTGGCCGTCCCGCTCGGCGCGGTGGGTGGCGAGATCGACCTGCACGCCCGCGTGGGCCAGCACGGTGCCGGCGGTCGCGCCGGGCCGCCTGGCCCGCGCCCGGACGCAGGCCAGGAGCTCCTCGAACGCGAACGGCTTGCACAGGTAGTCGTCGGCCCCGCCGTCCAGCCCGCGCACCCGGTCGGACACGGCGTCGCGGGCGGTCAGCATCAGTACCGGCGTGTCGCACCCGGCCTGGCGCAGCTTCTTCAGCAGCGTCAGCCCGTCTTGGCCCGGGAGCCACCAGTCGAGCAGCACCATGTCCCACACTTGGGTGCGGAGGCGGTGCCAGCCGTCGTCGCCGTCGGTGGCCCACTCGACCGTGAAGCCCTCTTCGCGAAGGCCGCGCGCGACGAAGTCGCCGATCGCGTCCTCGTCCTCGATCAGCAGGATGCGGATGCCCATTGCACCACCGTATCAGAAGCCCGGGCGGTCGGGTCGGGTGACTCGACCGCCCGGGCGCGGCCGGGTTCACTTCTTCTTCTCTTCTTTCTTTGCCTCTTTCTTCTCCTCGACCTCTTTGACGGTTCCGTCAGCCGCGATCTTGACCTCGAACTCCTTCTTGTCGGCGGTCACCAGATCGACCTCGTAGAAGTCGAGCGCCTCCTTGCCGTCCTTGACCGCGTACACCGCCTCGACGATCTTGTAGGTCGCCTTCGGGTACTTCTTGTCCAGCGCTTCGGCGACCGGCTCGGGCAGGTCCTTCGCGTCGATCTGCTGCTCGATGGTGGTGATGACGCCCTCCGGGGTCAGCGTCACGTCGATCGTCTTGCCGGCCTCCTTCAGCTCCACCTCGTACACGGTCTTGCCCTTCTCGGTCTCTTTACTCGCGCCGACCACTTCGGCCTTCGGGAACCGCTTCTTGGCGGCTTCGAGGACGGCCTTGGGCACCTTGTCCAGCGGCACCTTCTCCTCGTCCGCCCGGACCGGGGCGGCCATCACGAACAGGCACACGGCAACCGTCGCCAGGGCACGCATCGCTTGCTCCTCCGTCGTTGCGCGGCGGACACGGCCCGGTGTGGGCGACCGACCGCACGGGGAATGTATCCGGAGGGCCTGAGCCGGGCGTGAAGCGGCGATAAGAACGAGTTTATCTTCGCGTCACGGCCCGCTCAGGTCGAGCGGGTACAGTCCCCGCACCGGGCCGCGCAGCGCGCCCGGCGGTACGAGGGCGACTGATGAACACGCGACGCGGGCACGGGACGGCGACGGGATTCATGCACCGGCACTTTCTCCGGCTCCTGGTCGGTGCCTACGCCCTTGCGGGTGTTGTCCCGGCCGTCGGGCGCTGGCTGTCCGGCCTCGCCGAAACGGGGACCGTATTCGGCCACGCGGTCCGGGTGTCGGCCCCGGCCGCGATGCTCGGCGCTCTTCTGTTCGCGGCGGGGTTTGCGGTGAAGGGCGAGCACCTGCGGGGCGTGTTCCGGCGCCCGCTGGCGCTGGCCGTCGGGCTGGTCGCGAGCGTTGCGGTGCCGGTGCTGGTGATACTTGCGGCCGCCCCGTTCGTGTCGCTGTGGCACGACCCGGTCGAGGCGCGCGACGTTCTCGTGGGCCTGGCGGTGGTCGCCGCGATGCCGGTGGCCGGTTCGGCGGCCGGGTGGTCGCGGGCCGCCGACGGCGACTGCGCGCTCGCGCTGGGATTGGTCTTGCTGTCCACCCTCCTGAGCCCGCTGACGACCCCGCTCGCGTTCGGCGCGGCGGCGCGGTTCGTTTCCGGTGACGCGGGCGGGGTGCTGAGCGGCCTTGCCGGCGCCGGCGGGGCGGGCGCGTTCGTGGTCGCGTGGGTGGTCCTCCCGACGGCGCTGGGGCTCGTAACGCGGTGGGCGGTCGGCGGGACGCGGGCGGACGCGGCCGGCCCGTGGGCCAAGCGGCTCACGGCGGTCGTGCTGCTCGTGTTGTGCTACGCGAACGCCTCGGTCTGCCTGCCGGGCGTGGTCGCCGAACCGGACTGGGACTTTCTGGCCCTCGTCGCGGCCGCGGCCGGGCTGATGTGCGGGGGCGCGTTCGCGGCGGGCTTCGGGGCGGCGCGGGCGGTGCGGGCCGACCCGGCGCGGCGCGCGGCGCTGGTGTTCGGGGTCGGGATGGCGAACAACGGCGCGGGCCTGGCGCTGGCGGCCGGCGCCCTGACCGGCTGCCCGATGGCGCTGCTCCCGGTGGTCGCCGTCAACCTCGTGCAGCACCTCGCCGCGGGACTGGCGGAGGCGCGCCTGCGGCGCGCGGCGGGGCGGGAGACGGCCCGTGACGGCGCCGGTGGCGCCAGGGGCGGGTTCGGCGCCGCGGTCGGAGTGACCCGCGGGGCGACGGCGTGGCGGAGCGGGCCGAACCCACCGATCAGCCCGGTCGCCCACGGGAAGAACGGGACGAAGAGCGCGAAAGGAAATCGGCGGCGCGCGGTAATAATATCCGTACTGCCATGCCTCGCCCCTCACACGCGAGGTAAGCCCGTGACCGCCCCGACCCCGGAGCCGACGTCCGCACGTCCCGCGTTGCGTATACTGGTGGTCGACGACGACCCCGATTTCACCGACAGTCTGGCGTGGCTGCTCCGGTACAGGGGGCACGACGTCGACACCGCCGGCAACGCGCTGGACGCGGTCGCGGCGTTCGTGGCCCACCGGTTCGACGTGATCTTCCTGGACGTGCGGCTGCCCGGCCTGACCGGGCACGACCTGGCCCGGTGGGTGCGCGGGCACGCGGGCGCGTGGCCGCCGTACCTGATCGCCGTGACCGGTTACGGGAGCGCCGCCGACCGGCGGGCGGCCGCCGACATCGGGATCGACCTGTTCCTCCTCAAGCCGCTCGACCCGGCGCACCTGGACGACCTCTTGGCCGGCGCGGGGCGGTAGCGGGTCAACCGGCGGGCGGGCCGAGCGCCTCCAGCCACACGCGGACGTCGTTGCCGTACTCGCTCGCCAGGTCGCCCTTCACCAACTGCCGGTGGAACGCCGCCGCCCCCTTGCGCCCCAGGTCGGCGGCCTCGGCGTCGGGGAACCGCCGGTCCGGGTCGGCCGCCACCAGCCGCCGGCACAGGCTCAGCAGCAGTTCGCTCCCCGCGACCTCGGCCGGCAGCAGTTCCGCGAGCCGGCGCTCCAGCGTCCGCTTCGCCTCCAGCAGCCCGCCGATCCCGACCGCGCCGTCGAACGGCGAGCGGCCGGCGAGCATCTCGACCAGGACGTAGCCCAGGCTCGCCAGGTCGGACTGCGGGGTCAGCGCGGCGCCGTCGAGGACCTCGGGCGCCGCGTACAGCGGGGACCACGCCCGCCGGCCCTCGGCCGAGCGCAGGTCGGCCGCCGAGCCGATGTCCACCACCTTCGCCAGACCGGTGCGCTTGAGCATCACGTTCGACGGCTTCAGGTCGCCGTGCGTGATGCCGTCGCGGTGCAGCGCGGACAGCGCGGCGAGGCAGTCGCGCAGGACGTGGATCGCGACGCCCGGCTTGAGGCGCGGCTGGGCCGGCCCGGCGGTGAGGATCACGTCCTCGACGAACCCCAGGTGGGCCGGGTGGAGCCGCGCCCGGGTCCGGTCGAGCGTTTCCGGGGAGAGGACCTGTCGGAGGTCCAGTCCGTCCACCCACTCCATCCGCATGATCCGGACGCCGGCGTGGGCGCTAAAGTGGTGGACCGCGACGAGGTTCTCGTGTTGGATCGCGGCCACCCGCGCCGCGACGGCGGCGACACGGCCCATGTCCTCGGCGTAAGCGGCCGGAGTGCGGTAGGTTTCGGGAGAGAACACCTTCAGCGCGACCGGGAGGGTGAACCCGTCGGCCCCCTCGCGGCGGGCGGAGAAGACGACGCCCTGGCCGCCGCGGCCGATGATGTGGAGGTCGCGGCACCCGGCGGCCCAGTCCGGCTCACCGCCGGCGAGTATGGCGCGGTAGCGGGCGGTGAGGGCGCCGTCGGTCGGGCTGCCGGGGCGCGGGTCGGGTCGGGGCGCGTCGGGGTGAGGGTGGCCGTGGTGCGAGCGCGTGGACTCCATGTCGCTCCGGGGAGAGTGTGGCGTCGCCGTCGTGGCGTGCCGGTATTGTATCACCGGTCCCGAGGGCCGGGGCGCGCACCGGAACCGGTTGGGCGACAACGAGTTTGAGTTCGCGCCTTTGGTGGACGGGAGAGGGGCCGCGAACGGGATCTGAAACCGCCGCGCCGCAGCGCCGGGCCGATCGGCGCCTCCGGGCGTCCGACCGGCGACACACCGCCTCCGGTCGGCTACGATACTCCAGGCACTCACGGGTTGCTCCGTAACGTCGTGTGGCAACAAGGCACGACCGTGAGGCTTCTTCATTCCGCGCCAACCAAAACGTGCCGGCCTCCGAGCCATCAATAGGGAGAGGCCAAAGGCCGAAGCCTCCGAATCGAACTGATCGGCGGGGCGGGCAGAGGTGCCGCGGATGGACGACGTGGTCGCGCGGTGCCCGGACTGCGGGCGGGAGCACGCGGAGGAGTTCGCCCGGTGCGACTGGTGCGGGCGCAACGCGCCGTCGCGGTGGTGGTGCGCGGCGTGTACCGACTGGCGCGCGGCCCGCGCCTGTCCCGCGTGCGCGGGCGGGGTCGCCGTCCCGTCGGAACTGAACCTCGGGCCGTGCGTCGTCGGCGCGCGGGTCACGTTCCAGTTCTCCGCACGCAACGCCGGCAAGAAGCCGAGGACGTGCCTGGTCGAGAGCGCCGCGGGCGACGTGGCGCTCGTCAACTCGCGGTTCGTTCTTCCCGCGGGCGGCACGGCAACGGTGAGCGGGGAGATCGTCGTTCCGGAGAAACCGCTCGGTCGACGGAACTTCCGGCTCGTCACGTTCGACGGCACCGCCCTTTCCGAAACGTGGGTCGTCCTCGAAGCTGTTTCCGCCGCACCCCGGCTCGAATTTCTGCCGCCGCTCGTGCAGCTCCGCGCCGCGCACCCCGGCACCGTCGTCCGCTCGTCGGTCGCACTGAAGAACACCGGCAACGTTCCCCTCGCGGCGGCCCTCTCGGCGTCTTCCGCGTGGCTCGCGGTCGAGCCGAAGCGGCTGGCGCTCGCCCCCGGCGAGTTCGCGGAGGTGAAGCTGCGGGTCAAGAGCAAGAAGACCGATTCCGGCCGACTCGAAGCGAAACTGACCGCGGCGGCCGCCGACGGTGTGTGGGAGGCGACCGTCCGGTGCCTGCTGCCGGAGCCGGAACTGGCCGCGGACCCGGTCGATTTCGGCGAACTGAAGCCGGGGCGGGCGGCGTTCGCGGACGTGGTCGTGCGGAACGTCGGCCGCGTGCGGGTGAACGGCTCCGTCGAGGCCGACGCGCCGTGGCTCCGCGTGACGCCGACGCGGATCAACCTCCCCCCCGGCGGCGAGAAACGGGTCCGCGTCCGCGCGGTGCTGTCGGTCGAAGAGGACGGGCCGCTGACGTCCGAACTGCTCGTGTCGTCCCCGGCGGGGGTCGTGCTGCGGGTGCCGGTGTCCGCGACCGGGAAGGTGCCGCGGCCGGTCCTCCGTGCGGTCCGCCGGCAGCGGCTGCGCGACGCGATCGGCCCGCCGGTCGAGCGGAAGTTTCAGGTCGCCAACGACGGCGACGGCCGGCTCGACCTCACCGCGACCGCCGACGCACCGTGGATTCAGATCGTGACGCCGGAACTTCACGTCGCGCCCGGTAAGAAGCGCAAGCTGCGGTACGTCGTCGACCTCGAATCGCTGCCCCTGGGCGAGCACGCGGCGGCGATCGCGATCGAGTCCAACGGCGGCGCCGCGACCGTGCCGGTCACGGTGGAGGTCCTCGACCCGAACCCGGTGTTGGAGATCGTCTCGGGGCCGGACCTGGGGCTCACCTCCCCGGACCAACCGCTGTCCGCGGCCGTGCAGGTGCGGAACTCCGGCATCGGACTTCTGAAGGTGCGGGCCGAGAGCGAGAACCCGCGCAACACCCTCTCCCCGGCCGAGGCCGACGTCCCGCCCGGCCCGCCGGTGCGGTTCAACCTCACGATCCCCGTGAGCGGGCTGACGGGCGGCGCGTACGAGGCCGGCGTGCGGCTGACGAGCAACGGCGGCGCGGGGCGGGCGGCGGTGCGGTTCCGGTTGACCCCGGAGCAACTCGACGTGCCGGCGCTCCTCGATTTGGGTCCCCGCGAGGCGGGAAGGGTGCGGTGGGACTGGCTGTGGGTGCGGAACACCGGACAGTACCCCGTGACGCTCCGCGTGCGCGCCGAGGACGCCGTGCGGCTGGAACTCGACCGCGTCACGGTCGCGTCGCTCCAGACCGTGCCGGTACCGTTCTACTTGAACCTGCCGGACGAGGCGCGCGGACCGGTGACGGGCGCGATCCTCCTCGAAGGGCGGGCGCTGCGGCACCGGGTCGCGGTGCGCGCGGTCGCGCGGAAGGTCGAACTGGTTCTGGAGCAGAAGACGCTGGACCTGGGCAAGCTGCGGCCGGGCGAGGAGCGGGCGTTCACGGTGGACGTGGTGAACGTGGGCGAGATCCCGGCGGAGATCTACGACGCGCAAGCGCCCGGCGAACTGGAGGTGCGCGTGCGGAAGGCGACCGTGCTGCCGGGGGCTCGGGTCGCGCTGGTCGGGACCGCGCGGGCGAACACGGACGGGACCGGCGCGGAGGTGGGGGCGGTCGTTCGGCTGAACCACGGGTTGAAGTTGCGGTGCGAGGCGACCGTGGTGCCCCCGCTGTGGCCGCGCGTGTTCGCGGTGACGGCCGCGGCCGGCGGGTTGATCGCGGGCGCCGGGGTGTCGGTCGCGGTGGGCTGGGGTGCGGGCGTGCCGCTGGCGCTCGTTGGGGTGCTCGCCGGCGCGTGGCTGTTCTGGCGCGAGACGACGTAAGCTCACGGCGCGAACGGGCCTGGAATTACGTTTGTGTCAGGCCGGCAGGTCCGCAGTTGGCGCGTCGGGCGGCGTGCGGCGATGGCCCCCGAACACGATGGCGAAGTGTGAGTGCCGCCTTTCCGCACCTCGTGGCTCGCCGGTTACACCCGCTTCCCCGCGCTCTCGGACCCGCCGCGGTGCTGCACGTCCCGACGGTCTCCCCTTGAGGGAGGCCGAGGCTTCCTCACCCCGCACGCTGCATTTCGGCCGCCCGGAGCATCTCCGCGGCCTCCTTGCGCGTCGTCTCGCTGCGAGACTCGCCGCGGAGCATCATCGCGAGTTCTTCGATCCGGCCCTCGTCCGTCGTCAGGGGGGTGATCGTCGTCGCGGTGCGCTTCGCGGTCGAGGCTTTCCGAATGGTCCACTGGTAGGTGGCGTAGCTCGCCACTTGCGGCAGGTGCGTGACGCACAATACCTGGTGCGAGCGCCCCAGCGCCGCGAGCTTCTGGCCGAGCACGTCGCCGAGCCGCCCGCCCACGTTCGCGTCGATCTCGTCGAACACGACCAGCGTGCGGACCGGGTCGTGTGCCGCGAGCACCGTCTTGAGGGCAAGCATCGTTCGCGACAACTCGCCGCCGCTCGCAACTTTGCGCAGCGGACGTGCCGGCTCGCCGGGGTTGGCCGTGAGGATCAGGTCCAGTTGGTCGATGCCGGCCGCGGGCACGTCGCCCGCCATCGGGTCGTCGGGGAGCGCGATCAGCTCGATCGACGCGTCGAGTTTCGCCTTCGGCATGCCCAAGTCGGCGAGGTGCTTCTGCGCGTCGGCCGCGAGCTTCTTCGCGACCTTCGCCCGCGCCTTGCTCAGTACCTGTGCCGCGTCCCTCATCTCGGCCCAAGCCGCGCGCAACGTTGCGTCGATGCCGGAGAGGTCGTCCTCCTGCTTCTGGAGTTCCGCCTCCTTTGCGTCGAGCGTGTCACGATACTCGATCAGTTCGTCCGGCGTCTTGCTGTAGCGCTGTTGGAGCTTCTTCAGCAGCCCGATACGCTTTTCGACCTCGTCGAGCCGGTCGGGGTCGGCCTCGAACCGCTCGGCGAGGTCGCGGCAGGTGTCGGCGAGGTCTTCGATCTCGGGCCGCAGCGCTTCGAGCCGCTGGCTCACCTCGGCCAGTTTCGCGTCGAACGACGCCCACCTGTGCGAGTCCTTGATGAGTTTGCCCAGCACCTCGGACACCGCGCCCTCGTCGTCCACCAGCCGCGCGTAAACGCCGCTCGTGAAGAGCGCGAGACTTTGTGCGTGAACCAGCCGCTCGCGTTCCTTCACGAGCGCGGGCAGTTCGCCGGGCATGAGCTTCGCGTTGTCGAGGTCCTCGCGTTCGAACCGCACGAGCGACAGCTCCCGCTGTCGGGACGCCTTCGCATCGGAGAGCATCTTGAACTGAACGCGCAGCGCGCGGACGCGCTCGGCCTTGGCGACGTACTTCGCCCGCAGGTCGATGAGCTTGCCGAACGCGTCGAGCAGTTCGAGTTGGTAGGCGGGCTGGAGCAGCGAGTAGCTCTCGCGCTGACCGTGGATGTCGACCAGCATCTCGCCGATGCGCCGGAGCGTGGACACCGCGACCGGCATGTCGTTGACCAGCGCCGAGCTCCTCCCCGAACGCGACAGCCGCCGCGTGAGGATGAGATCGTCTTCCTCGACGGGCGTCTGAAGGAGCGCGGCGGCGGCCTCGCGCTGTTCGGGACGGGTCAGGTCGAACCGGCCGGTGACGCGGAGCTCGTCGGCACCGGTGCGGATGAGCTCCGCACTGCCGCGCTCCCCCAAAAGTAGGCCGAGTGCGCCGAGCAGGAGGGATTTGCCGGCCCCGGTCTCGCCGGTCCAGGCGCAGAAGCCCGCGTGCAGTTCGACCCGCACGTCTTCGATCAGCGCGAGGTTCTGTACGGCCAGTTCGCGGAGCATACCGCAATGGTACGTTACCACCGCGGGCGGGTGAAGGTGAGTCAGACGAGGACCGTCTTGCCGGGGTGGCGCAACCGGACTTCTCGGACCCACCGGTAGCCGTCGGTGGCCCCGCGAATGTCCAAAGTTGTCAATCTCGGTAGCCAGGTCGCCGAAAGTAGCGCCTCGGTCCCGGCCGCGGTCAGCCGGTTTCCCCGGGCTATTAGAACCCGCAGGCTCCCCAGATCGACCGACCGGGCCAGGGTCGCGGCGTCGGCGTCCGTGAGTCCGCACCCGGACAGGTCGAACTCTTCCACCGCAGAGAGCGCTTGCGAGGCGCTCACGAGCGCCGTAGTCAAGTGGCCGTCGGCGCCGGGCACCGCGAGGGCACGGACGCGCAACAAGAAGGGTGAGTGCAGGAACACCCGGAGGCCCGTGCGCTTGAGGTGCCGGGCGGGAGCAACGATCCGTGTGACCGGGGCCGCATCGAGCAACTGGTTCCCCTGCGCGGCGAACGTCCCCGGGTTGACGTGGAACGCGTCGAGAAAGCCGCGGGGGAAGTCGTCGGCCCGGAGCCGCTGCTTGCGGGCCTCGTCCGCGGCCCACTTCGGCAGTTCGTTCAGCCACACGTCCGCGAACTGCCCGGCCAGCTGTGCCGACTCGCACAGCCGTTCGGAACTCGCGAACCAGCTCCGGCCGGGGTTGCGCACGAGGTCGATTTGCAGCCGTACGAACCGGGCGCGGGCGACGTTCGCGGCGCCGCCGAGTTCGTCCAGCAGGTCGGCGTAGGCGAGCCGCGGCGTGTCTTCGTCGGGGTTGGCCGCGACGGCTCGCAGCAAGGCTTCGCGGTCCGTCATCGGAGCGCCCTCGAAAGGGAACGCCCCACAGACACGCGAACTTGCGAAGGGTTCGCGCCCAGGCCGCGTGAAGAGTGCGCTCCGGCGCGGGACCGGCACTCGGAACGCGGGAGGCTGACGCTGTCACCTCCAAACGGAGCGCCGTACGATGCCCGATCTCGATGACCCATTGGCGGTTCGTGGCCGACGGTGACGACCGGCCGAGCGCGTTCCCGACGCTGGGCGCGCTCTTCACCGGGCGCTGAGCGCCGTGCAGACCGCGCGGGAGCGGCGCGTGCAGATCGCGCGGGGTGCGGGCGGCGGGGACGTGGTGATGGCGCAGGTGATGTTCGCACACGTCGCCGGGCTGGAGACGCTCAAACACGAGGGCGGCCGGGACGTGCGCGTGCGGCTGGCCGACCGCGCTTACGACGCCACGAACGCGATCCGTCCGCGCCGGTCGGGCGGAGGGTTCGAGCGCGCCGTCTTCGACGAGTATGCGGGGAAGATCGGCGATCTGCTGGAGGCGCTGGACGAGACGGTCCGCGCGGGGCGCTGGGAGCGAGTAGCCGCGCGTCACGCCGCCGGGCGCTTGAACACGAGCAGGAGCACGTCCTGCTGGGCCTCGGCGTTGTGATAAACGGTGCTGGACACGAGCTCCCACCCGTCGGCGCCGAGCTGGTTGAGTGCGGCCTCGAGATCGCCGGCGCCGGAGTCGTCGCCCAGCCCGCGGGTGATGAACTGCGCCGTCGTGTATTGCCACTTCATGGTGATGAGCCGTTGGCTGTTAGCTCTTGGCTTTCGGCCAGAGACGGAACCTGATTCGTAGCGCCTTCGCGGTCACCCGTCTTTGCTCGTCTAACAGCCAACGGCTGCGAGCCAACAGCTCACTCTGCGGGGTACTGCATCCGGCCGCAGGCCGCACAGGTGCGGAACGCGCCGCGGCGCAGTTCCGTGAACTGCTGTTCGGTCATCGTCGTGCGGCACCCCTGGCAGACGCGGTTCTTGGCCGCCGCGAACGCGTCCGGCCCCTTCGCCTTCACGACCGAGTCGTAGGTCCGCTTCACGTCGGCCGGCAGTTCCGCTTCCGCCTTCGCGAGGTCCGCCCGGCTCGCTTCCGTGTCGGCCCGCATCCGTTCGAGGCGCTCCGCGGCCTCGGTCTGGAACTGCGCGAACTCGGCCTGCGCCGCCTTCCACTTGTCCTCGACCGCGGGAACGGCCGCGGTCTTCTCTTCGATTTCGGTGATCGTCGCGAGGATCGCGTCTTCGAGTTCGCCCTTCTTCTCCTTCGCGTGCGTGATCTCCAGCTCCTTCGCCGCGTACTCCTTCTGCACGCTGATGCCGGTGAGTTGCTCTTCGAGCTTGGCGAGCCGGACCTCGGTCTGTTTCAGCGTGCCCTCGTCCTCGCGCTGCTTGAGCTTGAGGTGCCTGATGGCGTCGTGGTGGTCCCGGTGCGCCTTGCGCTCGTCTTCGAGTTCGTTCTGATGCTCCTGGAGGACGCGCGGCCCGCGGTCGATCTCGGCTTGCAGGTCGCGGAGGTGGACGCGGAGCCGGTGGCACTCGCGCAGCGCGGAGGTGACGGACATGGCTGCTCCTTTGCAGGCATTGTAACAAAGAAGGACCTAACCACAGAGGCACAGAGGCACAGAGAAGACAGAAGAGAGTTTCAACTGAACTCTTTCTCGTCTTCTCTGTGCCTCTGGGTCTCTGTGGTTAGGCCCTCTTCCGCCCGCGCTCACGTCTTGTTCTTCAGCCCGTCGAGGAACCCTTCGAGCTGACGGCTCCGCACCGGGTGCTGGAGCTTGCGGACCGCCTTCGCCTCGATCTGCCGCACGCGCTCGCGCGTCACCTTGAAGATCCGGCCCACCTCTTCCAGCGTGTACGTGTAACCGTCGCCCAGGCCGTACCGCAGTTTGATGATCTCACGCTCGCGGTACGTCAGCGTCTTCAGGACGCCCTCGATCTTGTCCTTGAGCATCTCGTTGGTCGCGGCGTTCACCGGGCTCTCCACCGAGTTGTCCTCGATGAAGTCGCCGAAGTAGCTGTCCTCGCTCTCGCCCACCGGGCGGTCGAGGCTGATCGGCTGGCGGCTGATCTTCAGCACCCGCTTCGTCTCTTCGAGCGTGTACCCGGCCGCCTTCGCCGTCTCCTCGATCGTGGGCTCGCGACCGAGCGTCTGGAGGAGCTGCTTCGACACGTTCCGCAGCTTCGACATCGTCTCGATCATGTGGACCGGGATGCGGATCGTCCGGGCCTGGTCCGCAATGGCTCTGGTGATGGCCTGCCGAATCCACCACGTCGCATAAGTCGAGAACTTGAACCCGCGCCGGTGCTCGTACTTGTCCACCGCCCGCATGAGGCCGGTGTTGCCCTCCTGGATCAGGTCGAGGAACGAGAGGCCGCGGTTGCGGTACTTCTTGGCGATCGAAACGACCAGCCGCAGGTTGCCGCCGGACAGCTCGCGCTTGGCGTGCTCGTACTCCGCGAACCGCTGCTTCATGATGCCCACGCGCTTGCGCAGGCTCGCCGGCTCTTCGAGCGTGATGAGCATCAGGTCCTGGAGCTCTTTTTCGAGGTTGGCCCGCTCCTCCTTCACCGTGCGGTTGCCCTTGAGGGCCTCGATCTCGGCCTCCAGTTCGTCCATCCGCTGGCTGATCTGCTCCAGCTTCTTCATCAGAGGCTGCACCTTCTGGGTGCGGATCGACAGTTCCTCCACGAGGGTGACCGTCTTCCGCCGGCGCAGCCGGAGCCGCTCGCGGATCTCTTCCGACTCCGGCGGCGCGGTCCGCTCGTCACTGAGCCGCTGGAAGTCCTCGACGTTGGCCTCCATGAGCGGTTCGAGGGTCCGCAGGTTGTGCGGCATCCGCGCGAGGATCTTGTCCTTTTCGAGGTTCTCGGTCTGCGAGACCTTGATGGTGCGGTCGAACGGCAGGTCGCCGCTGTGGACCCGCTTGAGCGTCTCGACCACCTGCCGCATCGCGTAGTCGCACTCCAGCACCTTGCGGCGGAAGCGGCGGCGGGTGAGTTCGATCTTCATGGCCAGAGACACTTCCTGCTTGCGGTCGAGCAGGTCGATCTGGCCCATCTGGGTGAGGTACATGCGGACGGGGTCGTCGATGTGGCGCCCGTCGCCGTCGGAGTCCTCGTAGGAGGGGGCCTCGGGGTCGGTGATCGCCGCCTCGGTGGTCGTGGCGGCCACCGCCACCTCCTCGGCCTCCTCGCCGTCGGACTCGTCGATGATGCTGATGCCGTTGGCTTCGAGGAGTTCGAGCACCCGTTCCAGGCGGTCGGACTCGGGTACCCCGTCGCGGCCCTCGGGCAGGGCGGTGTTCACCTCGTCGTAGGTGAGCGACCCGCTCTGCTTGCCCTTCTCGATGAGGGTCTTGAGAACCTCGTCGTTCTTCCAGTCCATCCGAACCCCTCCCACTTGGGCCGCCGTGGCCTCCCTGACCGGTGGCGGCGGGTGGTTTGGTTACTCGCGGTGCGAAACTCGGGTGTACGGGTCGAAGAAACCTCACGCCGCTCGCGGCCCCTTCTCCGGGAAGGGCGAAAACCGGGTACGGCTCTTTCTCCCTCCCTTCGCGGGGAAGGGGTCGATGTAGGTTCTTCCTCTCACGCCGCCGAATTGGAATTATTCGGTTTCGGCGGCTGCGTCTGTTGGAGCTTGCGGAGCGCTTCCACCTGCTGTTCGGGGGTCAGCGCCTCGCGGAGCGCCGCCTTCACCTCTTTACTCGCGGCTTCCGCTTTCATTCGGCGGAAGTTCGCGATCACGTCTTGCAGCTTCTTCGGGCGGTCTTCCAGGTCCCGGCCGACGTCGGCCTCGCGGACGAGGGCGTCGAACAGGTCCGGGCGGTCCTCCAGGCGAGCCCGCATGACCTCGATGTCCGGAACCTGCCCGCGCTCCCACACCGCGTACATCTCGCCGACGAGGCGCCGCACGCCGGTGTGACCGATATCCTCCGGCTTGATCTCCGCCGCCGCGACCGGAACCAGTTCCGGCTCCGCGACGAGCAACCGCACCAACGTCGTCGCGAGGAAGTGGTGCGGGTCGGACTTTCCGCGACTACCATCGGGCCGCCGTTCGGTGGAAGCCGCCCCCACCGCGTCCGTCGGCCGCGCGGGCGCGAATCCTGACGGCTTCGCGTCGCGTCCCTGTTCTCGCTCCTTCTGGAGCCGCTCGCTCTCCCTCTGCTCGTGTGCCTTGCGCAGTTCGTTGTACCGCTTCCAAAGCATCTTCTCGTTATCGTCCTTGTCCTTGATGCCGAGGCGCCGGACGAGTCGCGTGACGATCAACTCGCGCTTCATCTGTGCCGCGGCACCGGGGATCAGCGGCGCCGCGGCCATGATGCCGAGGATGTCATCCGCGATCCGCTGCTTCTCGGCGTCCGAAGGTGGCTGGTCGCGTTCTAACAGCTTGTTCAGTTTAAAATCTAACGCATCGACCGCCGATGTCAGCACCTTTTTGAAGATCTCCACGCCGTCGGGTTTGAGGAGCAGGTCGCACGGGTCGAGGCCGTCGGGGAGGGTCGCGACCGCCAGTTCCACGTCCTGCGAGACGAAGATCTCCAGCGCCCGGTCGACGCCGGAGAACCCGCCCGCATCCGCATCATACACGAGCACGACCTTCGGCACATACCTCCGCAACTGCGCGACGTGCTTCGCGTTCAGCGCCGTGCCCATCGTGGCCACCACCTGCGGCACCCCGCACTGGTGGGCCATCATCACGTCCGTGTAGCCCTCGACCACCGCGAGGTAGCCGGCCGCGGCCGCGCCGTGGCGTGCGAGGTCCAACCCGTAGAGCAGGTCGCTTTTGTGGAAGAGGGTGGTTTCTGCGGAGTTGTAGTACTTCGGTCCGCGGGCGGCTAAGGGGTTGTTCGGCATGATCCGCCCGCCGAACCCCACCACCTGCCCGCGCACGTCCCGGATCGGGAACATGACGCGGTCGCGGAACCGGTCGTAGTACCCGCGCCCGCCGTCGCGGGCCGCGATCAACCCCACCTCGACCAACACCTCGGCCGGGATGCGCTCCGCGGCGGCCAGTCGGACCAGCCAGTCGCCAACGATGGGCGCGAAACCGAGACCGAAGTCCCGGATCGTCTTACCGGCGAGCTTCCGCTCGCCGAGGTACTTTCGGGCCTCCGCACCGGTGTCGTCTTCGAGCAACTGGTACGCGTACTTCGCCTGCGCCCACTTCATCACTTCGAGCAGCCGGGCGCGGTGGTGATCCTGGGGCGACTGCTGCTCGTCGAGCTTGATTCCGGCCTTCGCCGCGAGTATGGCCCGCGCCTCCTTGAACCCGACCTTCTCCTGGTGCATGACGAACGAGAACACGTCGCCGTGGGCGCCGCACGACCAGCACTTGTACCGCTGGCGCTGCGGGTCCACGTCGAGCGAGGGGCGGGTGTCGTTGTGGAAGGGGCAGACGGCCTTGAAGGTCTTCCCGGCCGCGTGCAGGGGAATGTACGAACCGACCACCGCGACGATGTCGCTGGCGGCCTTCACCTGTTTGGTCTGCTCCACCGGATCGGACGGCACGGGACACCTGTTTCGATTTGCGATTTTCGATTGGCGATTTGTGATTGAAAGACCGGACCGGTGTCTTTCGATCGTAGTTCGTTAATCAAAAATCAAAAATCGCGGTCGGTCGGCCTTGGCGGTTGTCGGGCGCCCCGGTTCCCCGTGCTTCGGTGGAGCAGGCGTACCGGCGGTAATGCACCCTTCACGCGATGAGCGGTGAGAAGGAAGTGCGGCCGGGTGAATTCGCCGTGGTGGGGTGGGTGACCTCGATCGGTGCCGTGGCTCCTCTGAGCCATAAAGGTCGGTGCATCAATCCGTTGATGCTTCGCGAATTATAGCCGGTCACGGGGGGCCGTCAAGGCGGCCTCCCGCCCAACCGCCGCACCCCGCAAACTTACCCCACAATACAGTTCCCGGCGCCCCGCCCGGCACACTTTTGTCCGTTTGTTCACCCCCTACGATCGTCACCCGCCGTCGATCGTTCATCTCCGTCGTTCCCGTCGTCGGAATCCGCAACGGCGTTGCGCGCGAATGGCTACGGCGGGCGCCCGCGGCCGATTGGCCGCTTCGCGATTGTCCCGACCCGGCGAACGGGGTAAGCTGTGCGGTAGTTTGCCGCCTGGGACGGTGAGGCGATTCCGATGTGGTTCCCGCTCCTGTTCGCCGACATCCGCGAGGACCCGCTCCGCAGTCCCGAGGTCATCTGGGGCGTGGCGGGTCTGACGGTCGCCCTCCTGGTCGGCGCCGCGGTCATCTACGCGGTCGATCGGTGGCGCAAGCGCGCCGCCGCGGACCCGTCGGAGGCGTCCGCGACCGACGCGCTGACCAGCTACCGCGCCATGTACGAGAGCGGCGAGATCACCGAGGAAGAGTACGCCAGGCTGCGCGACCGCGTAGCGGAGAAGGTGAAGAGGCCCGTGCCGAAGCCCGACTCGCCCGTGGGGCCGGTGCCCCCGGTCCGCCCCGGCGAACGCGTGCCGGCGAACCCGCCGGCGCCCCCGCCCCGGGCGCCCGAACCGCCCGGAACAGCCTAGCCGGTTCCGAGAGCAGAACCGGCAGAAAGCGCCGTCCGTAAGGCGCGGTTGCGCGTGTTCTCCTGTTCCCGCGCGACACGACTCGTTCGCGAGAGTATGATTAGGCTGAAGTCGGGACCGCCCGACCACCCGACGCCCTCAGCTCACGACACGAACCACCGCGTTCATCCGACATCTTCAGACCGGGGAGCCCAATGCCTTCGGACCGCACAACCGGCGACTCAGGCGGACGCCGCCCGCCCGGCACGGCCGGCCGGAACCGCAACGCCTACTGCTCGTTCTGTCGCCGCTCGCACCGCGACGTCGGCCCGCTCGTCGAGGGTCCCGGCGACGTGTACATCTGCGGCGAGTGCATCGAGCTGTGCCAGTCGATCATCGATCAAGAGAAGAAGCGCCGCGGGCCGTCGAAGACCGCCTCCTCCAACACCCCGGCGCCGCGCACCATTAAAGAGAAGCTCGACCAGTACGTGATCGGGCAGCAGCGGGCCAAGAAGGTGCTGTCGGTCGCGGTCCACAACCACTACAAGCGGCTCTCTCTCGGGGACGCCCGCGACGTCGAGATCGAGAAGAGCAACATCCTGTTCGTCGGCCCGACCGGCAGCGGCAAGACGCTCCTGGCGCGGACGCTGGCGAAGATCCTCGACGTGCCGTTCGCCATCGGCGACGCCACCACGCTGACGGAAGCGGGCTACGTCGGCGAGGACGTCGAGAACCTGCTCCTGAAGCTCCTGCACGCGGCCGACTTCGACATCGAGGCGGCGCAGCGCGGGATCATCTACATCGACGAGATCGACAAGATCGCCAAGACCAGCCAGAACGTCTCGATCACCCGCGACGTGTCGGGCGAGGGCGTCCAGCAGGCGCTCCTGAAGATGCTCGAAGGGACGGTGTCGAACGTGCCGCCACAGGGCGGCCGGAAGCACCCGGAGCAGCAGTACATTCAGGTGGACACGTCGAACATCCTGTTCATCTGCGGCGGCACGTTCGTCGGGCTCGAAGACATCATCTCGCGGCGCCTCGGCCGCAAGGCGATCGGCTTCGGCGCGGTCGCGGAGGAGCAGCGGGAGAAGTCCCTGGGCGAGTTGCTCGGCCAGGTGACCGCGGACGACCTGATCGAGTTCGGGATGATCCCGGAGTTCGTGGGGCGGCTGCCGGTGCTGGCCCCGCTCGACCCGCTCGACGAGGAGGCGATGCTCCGCATCCTGACGGAGCCGAAGAACGCGCTGGTGCGGCAGTACCAGAAGCTGTTCGAGATGGAGGGGGCGGAGGTCGAGTTCGAGGTGAGCGCGCTGAAGGAGATCGCGCGGCTGGCGAAGGCCCGCGACACCGGCGCCCGCGGCCTGCGGGCGATCGTGGAAGACGTGATGCTCGACGTGATGTACGAGCTGCCCGAGATGGAGCACAAGGGCAAGCACGTCATCACGGCGGAGGTGGTCCGCGGCGAGCGGAAGCTGTGCGAGAAGAAGCCCGGCAAGAAGAGCGCGTGACACTGGGGGGTGACACGCCGACGCCCGCGGGTATCGCCCGCGGGCGTTTTCGTTTTCGAGCGGTTCCTCGACGATCGCGCTTTGTCTGATCTGAACGGTTGCGCTATGCCCATTAACACTTGATGGCCCGGTCTGAAACTCGTCACTTCGCTCGCCGGAACTTTTCCTTCTGTCCGCGTTCTCCGAGCTACAGGTTGAGGACGGGCCGTGCGACGTTCGCGGCGGTCCGGGTGCCGGCCCTCCTCGGCTGTCGTGGTGCGGCGTTCGTCCCGGCTCCCACACTCGAACCCTTGAGGAGATGGTGATGGAACTGACGACGTCCCAGATGGCTCTGATCTTCGCCGGGTGCGTCCTGGCCATCGGCGGGATCGTGATCGCGTGGCGCCGGGGGCTGCTCGGCCCCAAGGGGGCCATCACCCCCGACGCGGCGTCCGGGCCGGCGCCCGGCGAGGTGGCGAAGTAAGCGCCGACCGCCGCCCGAAACACGAACGCCCACCCGAATTCGGGTGGGCGTTCGCGCTTCCGGAGCACCGCTCGACCGTTAGCCGGCCGGCGTGCCCGCGGCGAGTGCCTTCACCGCGGCCGTCGTGAGCCACTCGCCGCCGATGCCCCAGTGTCCGCTCCTGACCTCCTCGACCACCACCCACGTCACCGCGCGCATGTTATCGCCCTCGACGGCGACCATCGCCTCGGTGAGCCGGTGGATCATCTCGCGCTTCTGCATCTCCGTGAACACGCCTTCAATGAGTTTGACCTGAATCAGCGGCATGAGTGCCTCCCGCGGGAAACTCGGAACCCGGCGCCGCGGTCGGCGACCCCACCGCGCCACAGCGGTAATCCGCGGGCACCGGCGGCACGGCCAAAAATCCCGGTCCGTCGGGCGACTCACGGCGTGCCCACGATTCCGAATCCCTCGAACTCGATCACGAACTCCTTGTCGGACGAGTTGACCGCCCCGCCCTCGGCCTGCCCCCCCGGGACCTTGATCGTCAACTTCCCTTTCTCTTTGGGCACCGTGCGGCCACCGTCCGGGCCGACGGCCTTGCCCCGACCGTGGCCTTCAACTTCTTGTCCTCCGCGGGGCGCCCCCGGCGCGACGAGGGCGAGCGCGGCGGACGGGAGAGGTTGGAGTAGCCGTTTCACCCGCACCTCCTTGTGGGTGTCGGAGAGAACTAAAAGCTCACCGGTCCGGCCGCGATACGATTCCGCGCCACCACAAGCAGGTCTGCAACGGGAAACGAGCTACGTGGCCGGGTCCGGCGCAGCGGCCGGTTCGGCGCCACCGCCCTCGAACAACGCGCGGACCTCCCGAGAGGGGCTCACGGGCACGACCTCGAACTCGGCCAGGTCCCGCCACTGGAGTATCCACCGCATGAGTAATCCGGCGTCGTTGCACTCCATGAGTTGGAAGCAGCGGTCAAAGTTGACCTCGACCCAACTGTCGAGGTACCGCAGCCCGTCGGGCAGCGCGCGCCCGTGCTCGCGGACGCGTTGGTAGATCGGCACCGGGTCGCGGCCCTTGAATCGCTCGACCAGCATGAACAGCATCCGTCCCTCTGCCTTCTGTCGCCGAACAACACGCTCACCGGCCCGGCCGGAATCGCAACCGGCCGCAAGAACGAGTGGCGAGCGGTGGGAAATGAATCGCGTGGTTCGGCCCGCCTTCTCAGCGTCGGGCGGCATTCCACCCACAGACGGGGCGGCGCCGGGCGAGGAGGCCCGATCCGACCACGAGTGATGTCCGCCTCGCTCGGGAAGGGGACGGTCGCCGCGAACACCTGGTCGAGCACTCGAACCATCTCCGCCGGCGGCAGGCCGCACAAGAACCCGACCGCCTGAGCCTCTTCCTCGCTCCCACCCTCAGCTCCGGGCGGGCGGCGATGCGGAGGGCACGGTCACGAGCCCGGTCGCGATCATCTTCCTCACGCTTGCCCGCTTCTGCGCCCTTCTTGCGGCCGAACAACAATCCCACCTGTCGGGGCCGTGCCCGGGAGCAACGGACGCCCAGAAGCCCGTCACCCGGCCCCGGTTCGGTGCCGCGCCTTGTTCGGCGTCTGTGGCGGCGCTCAGTGCGCCGCGCCCTTGGACAACAGGTTCAGCACCAGCACCCCGGCCACGATGAGCGCCATCCCGAGGACGGCCCACCCGTCCGGCACCTGCTTGTAGAGGACAGCGGCGGCGGCCGTCACAAGGACGATCCCCAGTCCGGACCAGATCGCGTAGGCGACACCGACGTTGATCGACCTGAGACACACCGACAGGAAGTAGAAAGCGATCCCGTAGCCGGCCACGACCAGTAGGCTCGGGAGCGGCTTGGTGAAGGACTCGGACGCCTTCAGCGCGCTCGTGGCGACCACCTCGCCGACGATGGCGATGGCGAGGTACAGGTAAACCATAGGGTCCCCTCCGCCGCCGAACAGTAAGCCCACCGGCCGGGAACGCAACCCGCCTCCACGAGGCGCGGCGAGCACCGGGAAACCAATCACACGGTCGGGTCCGGTGCGGCGACCGGTTCGGCCCCTTCGTGCGCGGGCTGAACGGATCGCTGCCACAGAACCGCTTCGGCCTCCACCCGCGCGATCCACCGGCCTTTGCAATCGCCGTAGGCGTGGGAGTCGTCGGGGTGGAGCCGCCGGCAACGGTCCTTCTCCCGCGCGTAGGCCTCGGCAATGTCGGGCCTGTGGCGGAGGTAGTCGCGGAACGCCAAGTGGCGGTCGATCTCCGGCGAGCCGCGGGCGTAGCAGTGGAGCTGGACCAGTCGCCGCCCCGTCGCCCGGTCGCTCCGGGTGCAGTAGCGGCGGCCGGGCAGCCCGAGTTCGCCCCACCACTCGTAGCCGAGCGCCTCGACGACCGGGCGGCACTCGTCGAGGCCGCCGGCGGAGGCCACCACGGGCAGGAGATCCAGGATCGGCTTGGCGATGATCCCGGGGATCGCCGTGGAGCCCACGTGGTACACACCGAGCAGAACCGGGCCGAGGGCCGCCATCAGCCGCTCACCCTCGGCGGCCGCAGCCGCGGCCCACGTTCTGTTATGGGGCGCAAGTTCCACGCTGATGGGCGGCGGCATCGGTACGCCCTCGGTGGCCGAACAAATAGCTCACCTGCACCGCCAGGATGGAGTGAGCGACATAACTGTGGCCGATGGCGGTGTCAGGTGCAGCGCCGGGTTCGGCCCGATGGGGCAAAGCGAAGCCGCATCGGGTCTGGCGCCCCCAATACTGGAGCACAGATGCCCGTATTCACCGACACCCCACGAACGTGGCGAAGATCGCCAACGGCATAATGATCATCAGCATGGACGCGATGATCATCTTGTTTCCGGCCCGGATCCGCCCCTGCGACCGGGCCGCGAACCCCAGGACCGCGCCGAGACCGGGCACCAGGAGAACGAGTGCGGTCTCAGCCGAAGTGAGATCGGCGGCGCGCGGGTCCCGCTTGCCCAGGTATGAGGCCTCAACGCTACGGCTGATGAAATCATACCCGCAGTCGCATCGCTGGGCCGAGGGCGGGTTCACGAGGCCGCACTTCGGGCAGTCTTTGACATCCGTCATCCGCCGCGTCCTCAGGTGCCGAACATCAAGCTCACCGGCCCGGCCGCGAGACCCGTCAGCCGATCCACGTACCGGCAAGCTCTGGAAATCAACTCACGTGGCCGGGTCCGGTGCAGCGACCGGTTCGGCGTCTGGGGCGTCAGTCGGAGCCGACGAACCACAGCAGAGCCGCGCGCTGTGGCCCGACCAAGGCCAACCCTTCGTCGAACCAGTGGGGCACCCGGAACAGGTTGAACCCGGAGGACACCCCGCCCGGCCGATGCTCCCAGCTTGCCATCGCCGCGACCGGATGGCCAGCCCACGCCAGCAGCCGAGCCGCAAACTGCGCTGCCGCCTCCGACTCGCCGTGGAACGCCGGCACCTCCAGCGACTGCCCGCCTGTGAGCAACAGGACAGCAACACCGATGGCGGCCTCGGCGGGCAACTCAACCCACGGGGCCGAGCCCCGGTCCGGCTCCAGCCACGTGCGACCGGGGAACTCCGGCAGGGCGAGTACCGCCGAGACGACGGCTCGCGGGTCCGGATCGGGCCGCTCGACGGCCCACAGCCACACGTTGGCGGTCATCAGGCCGGCGGCGTCCGTGTCCATCGCCCGACCGGTGAGGTCGTCACGGAGAGCGAGGGCTTCCGGGTCTTCTGCGGCAACGACCCGCATCCACGCCTCCGCCGCCGAACAAGGGATTGGTTTGCCTGGATTTCGGCCTACAGCCTCGTTCCGGGTAGTCATTCGAGACTACCCGGAACGTGGCTGACACGCCAGGCACCGCCCGAATTAGTTTGCCGAGCCGGCGGCCGTCGGAACCCGCCGGCCCACCGCTGGCGCCTCTCTGTAGCCGAACAAGTGATTATCTTGACCAAGCTAATATCCCCAAACATTGCAAGTTTTGCAAGCTATCACCGGCGGCCGTCCGGCCCCGCCGGCAGCGCAAGTGACGCCGAAGCCGCAAGTTGCGGCTGTAAACTAGAGAAAACGGCTCCCGTGTTAGATTGCAATGCGCCGCAATCTAACACGGGGGGGCGGGCCAACGGGCGGTCGAGTGGACTGCGCACCGCGAGCCGACCGCTGTTGAGAACGTGAGTGTAGATCATCGTCGTTTCCACGCTCTCGTGGCCGAGCAGCTCCTGAACCGTGCGGATGTCGGAACCTGCCTCCAGAAGATGGGTCGCGAACGAGTGCCGCAGGCTATGGGTTGTCGCCCGCTTACCGATGCCCGACTCCCGGACCGCTACGCCGAACGCGCGCGACATGGCACTGTCGTGTAGGTGCCAACGCACCAACTGATCGGTGCGCGGGTCGCGGCAGAGTTCCGACGCCGGAAACACAAACTGCCAACAGAAGTCGCGACTGACCAACGGTCCCTTCCGGCCGAACGCCTCCGGCAGCGGCGCAGCGCCGAACCCACCGGCCGAGTCGCGCTTGTGCAGGGCCAGCACCCGCCGGACGTGCTCGCGCAGCTCCGGTTTGATCGATTCGGGGAAGACGGTGCGGCGGTCCTTCGCACCCTTGCCGTGCCGAACGACGATCACGTTGTTGCCCCCGTCGAGGTCTTTGATCCGCAACTGGAGGCATTCCAACAGGCGCAAGCCGGAGCCGTACTGGAGAAGCGCGACGAGTCGATAAGCCCCCTCCAGCTTGTCAATGACTCGGCCCACCTCCTCCCGCGTGAGAACCACGGGCAACCGCTTCGGGCGCGCAGCGCGTACCATGTCCAGCCGATTGAGCGGCCTTCCGAGAACGTGTTCGTAGAGGAACAGGAGCGCCGCCATCGCCTGATTCTGAGTCGAGGCCGCGACGTTCCGTTCCACCGCGAGGTGCGTGAGGAAGGCGTTCACCTCGGATTCCGCCATCGTGTTCGGATGGCGGATGCCGTGAAACCGAATGAACCGCTCGGCCCAATCGTGATACGCGTCCTCGGTGCGTTTGCTGAAGTGTCGGACGCGACAAGCCGCGCGGACGCGGTCGAGCACCTTCGGCTGTTGTGCGGGAGCGGACGGGTTCATGGCGTCATCCCCGGAAGTGGTGGGCCGTTCACTTCGCGACAGGATGACCCGAGCCAGCGGACGTGTCAACGGGCCAGTTCACTCCGGAGAGCGACCCATGAGATAGGAGCGGAGTTCGATGAACACCTGCGTGCAGCGCTGCCGCCAGTTGCGGTCGGTCAGGAGCGCCGGGTGCGACGGGCGGAACAGGACGTGAACGGTGAGCTGGTTGTCCTTCGTCGGGTCGAGGTGGTGCAGGTGCAGTTCCACGTCGACCGGCCCCGACGAGCGGCGCAGGCCCAGCCACGACAGCGGCCCGCCGCCGTGCGAGGTGCCCTTCCGACCCCCGAGCCGCACCTTGATCAGCCCCGGCACGCTCTCCACCACCTCGCCGCCCGCGTCGTGGACGAACCCGCGGAGCTTCATGATCGCGATGCTCTCCGGCATCCACGCTTCCATGTGGAACGGCAGCGCCGCCTCGTCGCGCGCGTGGACCTGTACCACGGTCGGGGCGTTCGCCGGGGCCGGTGTCGGCGCCGCGTTCGGCGGGACCGGCAGCGGTCCGGCGTACGAGCCGCCCGGCAGCGTGCCGACCCGCAACCCGTGGTGCGACCGCGCCTCCGCCTTCGCCTGGGCACGGTTCAGCGCGTTGTCGTACCGGTCGGCCAGTTCGCGGGCCGTTTGCGGTCGGTCCTGGGGGTCCTTCGCCAGGGTGTCGAACACCAGCTCCTCGATCTCGGCCGGCACCCACCCGCTCAGACCCAGTTCGGCGAACGTCGGCGCGTACTCGGTGGCGTGCGCGAGCAGAATGTCCATCGACGTCGGCCCGTTGAACGGGAGCCGGCCCGTAATCAGCTCGTACATCATGATGCCGACCGAATACAGGTCGCCGCGGTGGTCCATCTCCTCGCCGCGGACCTGTTCCGGACAGATGTAGCCGGGCGTGCCGACCGCAAAATCGACGTTGGTGTCGGTGACCTTCCGCGTGCCGGGCTCGCCCTCGATCAGCTTCGCCAGGCCGAAGTCCATGACCTTGATGCGCTCGCGCGGGGTATCCGGCTCGATGATCATCAGATTCGCGGGCTTCAGGTCGCGGTGGATGATGCCCTCGTCGTGCGCGGCCTGGAGCACCTCGCACAGCTCGCCGATGATGCGCCCGACCCGCGGGGCGCTCATGCGCCCGTTCTTGGCCAGGAGCGTTTCGAGGTTGGTGCCCTTGACGTACTCCATCACGATGCACGGGCCGAGCGGGTCGTCGAGACTGGCGTCGTAGAGGGTGACGGCCCCGGGGTGCTGGAACCGGGCCATGAGGAGCGTTTCGCGCTGGAACCGGTCGCGGAACTTCGGATCGGCCGCGATCGTCTCGTGCATCACCTTCACGACCACGTCGCGGCCGAGGTCGAGCTGGCGCGCGAGGTACACCTTGCCCATCCCGCCTTCCCCGAGCAGGCGCCGGGTCTCGTAGCGTCCCAGGAATACGCGACCGATCATTGCGTGCGCTCGCTCCGGCGTCCGGTCCCCGGACGGTGTGCCGCACAACCCTAGAGCGAAAAATCGCTACAGGCCAACGCGGTTACCGCATCCGCAAAGTCCGTAGTTGGGATTGAGGTACGGCCGGAAAAGTGCAAGTGCGATCGTGAGTGTTTGATGAGTGTGCGTGTGAGTGGCTATCAGGAAAGGCCGAAGGCCAGAGCCGTCATGGTTCTGGCCTTCGGCCTTTTCGTCCTTCGCGGCTCGTGGCTCTGGTATTCCCTCACACGCACTATTTTTTCGGCTCTTTGGGCGGCAGCAGTTCCGGCTTCTTCCAGCCGAGCATCACGACGGTCGGGGCGTCGGCCTTCAGAGAGATGGGAAAAGTGAGTTCGTTGGTGTTCGGGGTCTTCTTGACGTTCTTCAGCCCGTCGAGGAACTCTTCCGGACCGGCGAGGTCGTCGTAGCCGGGTACGCCGTAGTGCATCGGCAGTACGAACAGCCGCGGTTTGATCTGGTTCATTACGGCCTGGGCCTGCTCGCCGTTGATGGTGTAAATGCCCCCGATGGGAATCATGAGTACGTCCACCTTACCGATCGCCTTGATCTGCTCGGCGCTCAACTCGTGGCCGAGATCGCCGAGGTGGCAGATGACGAGGCCGTCCACGTCGATCACGAAGACGCTGTTCTTGCCGCGCTGGAGGCCGTTCTGGGTGTCGTGATAGGTGGCGACGTTGCGGATGCGGATCTGCCCGCGCTTCTCGTCGATCGTCTTCCACTCCTGCTTACCGGCCTTGTTCTCGATCACGCCGCGGTACACGTCGCTTTCCGCGATGCGCCCGTCCTTCTTGCCGGTGTCGATCATCTCGATGAGCGAGTGGTCGTCGTGGGGGTGGCTGACCATGACGAAGTCGGCCTTGACCGGCACGCGGCCGAACACGGGGATGCCGTGCGGGTCGAACGCGAACTTGTGCCCGGCCGAGTCCTCCACCTGGAAGAACGACTGCCCGTACCAGCGGATCGTGATGGCCTTCTCTTTGCCCTTCGGCTCCTGGGCGGCGAGTGGTGAGTGGTGAGTGGTGAGTGAGCCGAGCAGAACCGCGAACGCGCCGACCGCGACAAGGAACCGTTTCATCTGCGTCTCCGCTGCAAAATACGGTATGGCGCCTTCAATTTACCACTCGCCACTCACCCCTGGTATGTTTCTATGGCGGGCAGCTATCGGGTACGCTGAGGGGTGGCTCGTCCCCGGAGCCTGGTGCGCCTGGCCGGGGCGGCGTGGCGACGCGTGCGGCCGGCGCAGAACCAGTCCAACTCGAAGCCGCTGGCGGTGTAGCCGCGATCGGGTCTTCAGAGTGGTCCGCTCGCTCCGCGAGCGGCGCGACGCGTCCGGAAATGCATAGGGGCCAAAGTCATCGCGCCGACAACCGCAACCGCTCGCGGAGCGAGCGGACCACTCTAAAAACCAACTCGAAGCCGTCGGCGCAGCCGCGTGATCGCGCGGCGACCAACCTCCCATCTCGTTTCAGCCCAGGCCCCTGAAGGCGTACGGGGCCGATTCCACTCGCGACAAGAACGACGCAGTCGGTGGTCGGCACAAGCTCATAGCGGCGGGCTCTGGAATAGCGTTTCCGACGCGGATGCGAACGTTTATCGTAGCGCTAACCCCGCCACCCGGCGCGCCCGAGGACGACATGACCAGCGACGAAATCGTCAGAAGGGCCGAGGAGAAGATCGAAGCCACCCATTGCTCTGGCGGGGCGGTCCTTGACCTCTCGTCCCTGAAACTGGCGGAACTCCCGGAGAGGCTAGGGCGGCTCGCGCAGCTGCGGGCGCTGGACCTCTCCGGTAACCGACTGGCTGGGCTGCCGAAGGGGCTGGGACAACTCCCACAACTGCAATGGCTGAACCTCTCCCGTAACCAGCTGACGGAACTCCCGGAGGGGCTGAGCCGGCTCCCACAACTGCAGACGCTGAACCTTTCCGGCAACCAACTGGCGGGACTGCCGAAAGGGCTGGAGTCGCTCCCACAGTTGCGCGAGTTGAACCTCTCCGGTAACCAACTGGCGGAACTCCCGGAGGGGCTAGGGCGGCTCGCGCAGCTGCGGGCGCTGGACCTCTCCGGTAACCGACTGGCTGGGCTGCCGAAGGGGCTGGGACAACTCCCACAGTTGCGCGAGTTGAACCTCTCCGGTAACCAACTGGCGGAACTACCGGAGTGGCTGAGCAAGCTTCCGCAGTTGGAGAAACTGCGACTCACGGGTAACCCTCTGAACCCCGAACTCAAGGCGGCCCACGAGCAGGGTTTTGACGCCGTTATGCGCTACCTGCGGGCGAAGGCCGCAGAGCCGCAGATCGTTCTGAACGAGGGCAAGCTGATCTTGGTTGGCGAGGGAGAAGTCGGAAAGAGTTGTCTGCTCGGCGCGCTGCGCGGCGACCCGTGGGTCGAGAACCGTCCGTCTACCCACGGGATCGAACTGAAATCGGTCGCGGTCACCGACTCCACCAGCGGGAGGGCGATCACGCTCAACGGCTGGGACTTCGGCGGACAGAGAGTGTATCGCCCCACGCACCAACTGTTCTTCAGTGCCCCGGCCGTCTACCTCGTGGTGTGGAAGCCGCGCGAGGGGCAGCAGGCCGGCGCCGTTGAGGAGTGGATCAAACTCGTCAAGCACCGCGCACCGGGGGCCAAAATCCTTGTTATCGCTACCCACGGTGGTCCCCAGCAGCGCCTGCCCGACATCGACCGGCAGGTGCTCTGGGACCGGTTCGGCAGGGAAACGATAATAGGCTTCTTCCACGTCGACAGCCGGCCCGCTGGCAAGGGTCCGAAAGCCGGCCCCGGTCCGGGCATCGCCGAACTCAGGGACGCCATCGCCCGCGTCGCCGCCGGCCTCCCCGATGTCGGCCGCACCGTCCCGGCGTCGTGGCAGAAGGCCCGCGAGGCGCTCCGGGCGACCGGGAAACCGTACCTGCCGCTGGCGGACGTGCTGGCCATTTGTGTGAAGTGCGGCATGGATGACGACGGCGCCCGGTTCTTCGTCCAACTCGAACACGAACTCGGTCACCTGATCCACTACGGGCACGACGCGGACCTGCGGGACATCGTGATCCTCAAGCCCGACTGGCTCGCCACCGCCATCAGCTTCGTTCTCGACGACAGGCAGACCTGCGACAACAGCGGCCTCGTTACCACTGATCGGCTCTCGCACCTGTGGAGTGACCCGGATCGCAAACCCGAGTTCCGATACGAACCTCGCTGCCACCCGATCTTCCGCCAGCTCATGGAGCGGTTCGACCTCTCCTACCAGATCGCCACCCCGGCCGGCAAGAAGGTCCCCGAAACCATTCTGGTCGCGCAACTGGTGCCGGATGTGCGCCCGGAGGAGAAGCTCGCCGCGGCCTGGCCGGCGGCCCCGTTCGGTGGGCAGACGCAACAGACGCAACTGTGCCAGATCGTCGACAAGCAGAACCGCCCCGCGGCCGCCGAGGGGCTCCTGTACCAGCTCATTGTCCGGTTGCACCGGTACTCGCTGGGCCGCGCTGACTACGCCCGGAGCGTTCACTGGCAGCAGGGTGTGGTGCTCGAAGACACCTACGGTTCTCGCGCGCTGCTGGAACAGGTCGAGAACGACATCCGCGTCACCGTCCGGGCGCCGTTCCCGGACCGGTTCCTCGCGGTGCTCACCGAGGAGGTGAAGGCGCTCGTCGAATCGTTCTGGGAGGAGCTTCAGTGTAACGTCACGGTGCCGTGTCTCAACCCGTTGAAGTGGGAGCCGCCGTGCCACGGCACGTTCAAAGTGGCGAAGCTGATGGAGAGCAGCGCGCGCCACCGGGACGTGCAGGAGTGCAAGGTGTGCGAGGTCGATCAGGACATCGGCCAGCTTTTGCGCAACGCCCCGGCCGCACGACCCGACCCGCTGGGCGAGATGGTGCTGACGGCGCTGATCGAGCAGCAGGACCAGATCCGGGCACTCGGCGCGCAGCTCGCCGGCCAGCAGAACGTCCTGATCGGCCGGCTCGATCAGGCCGACGCGGATGCCGACCGCCGGGGCAAGGAACTCGGCTCACGGGTGGCGGCGTCCTTCGACGCGCTGATGCGGGCGATGACCGACGAGGCGAAGGACGGGCCGCGGCTGTTCAGCTTCGAGCCGGCGGAGCCGGGCTTCTGGGGGCGCCCGACGTGGATCAGCGAGAAGTTCCGGTTCACGCTCTGGTGCGAGCACGCCCGGCTGCCGCTGCCGGAACTCAACAAGCGGCTCGGGAAGACGGAAAAGGCCGACCTGAAGCGCGGGGTGTACGAGGTGAAGGTGCCGCGCGACTGGTTCGCGTCCGCGGCGCCGGTGCTGCGGACGATCGCCCTGACGCTGAGCGTGGTGGCGCCGATGGCCGGTCCGCTGGTCCGGCTGGCGCTGGACCCGGAGGCGCAACGGGCGATCGACAAGCAGCTCGAAGCGGCGGTGAAGTGTACCGAGGCGTTCGGGAAGGGCGCGGAGAAACTGGAGCCGTGGCTCTCGAAGGACGACGCGCCCGACCTCGACCGTGGCAGGCTCGGCGGCGGGGACCCTCGCAACCCGATCCGGGCGGCCGGGCCGGTGCTGCGCCAGTTGCACGCGTGGCTCAAGGAGAAGGACCCCGGCTTCGGCGGGCTAGAGAAGGTGCAGAACAAGCGGAAAGAGTTCCTGTGGGTTCACCCCCACTTCGCGGGCGAGTACTGAACGCGCGTTACAAAGCAGCTCTTCGCGATCCGATACCGCTCCGTGACCGAAATCCGGCAATCCGGTCACGGAGTGACCGGACCACATCGGACCACATCTGGGCCGCACCAGCTTCTGCGACCGTCACCGCCGGTTCGGCCGGTTTCGCGGCGCGATCGGCGCCCGCGCGATCCGCCTTTTCGCGTTCGGCCGTCAATGGTAGGGTTCCGGTGCTCAGGCCGAGGAGACGGAACCCATGCCGAATCGATGGCGGATCGTACTGGCCGGGGTCGTGGCCGCGATGGTGGTCGCGGCGCCCCTGGTGTACTCGTCGTACCAGGGCACGCACCTGCGCAACCTGCGGGTGGTGGAAGACGGCGTACTGTATCGCAGCGGACAACTTACCCCGGCCGGGTTGGAGCGGGTGATCCACGATTACGGCATTCGGACCGTCGTTTCGCTCCGGGCGTCGAAGCGCAACCCCAACGACAGCCCCCAGGACGCCTGGGAAGAGACGGCGTGTAAGGCGCGGGGGCTGAACCACGTCCGCATCGTGCCGCGGGTGTGGGGGGCGGACGAGAAGGGCGAGATCCCGGCCGAGCAGGCGGTGCAGGAGTTCCTCGCGGTGATGGACAAGAAGGAGAACCACCCGGTTCTGGTCCACTGCTTCGCGGGGATTCACCGCACCGGCACGATGTGCGCGGTCTTCCGGATGGAGTACCAGGGGTGGACGGCCGAGCGGGCGATGGAGGAGATGCAGGTCTACGGCTTCGCGCCGGAGGACATGCATCAGCACATTTCGGTGTACCTGCGGACCTACGAGCCGCGCCGCAAACCGTCCGTTAAGTAGAGCGCGTTCAAGACGGAGCGAACTTCGGGCTGCTAGAATGTGTCCGTGACGGCGCCGGCTCGGTGATGGAATTGGCAGACATGCAGGTCTTAGAAGCCTGTGCCCGAAAGGGCGTGCGGGTTCAAGTCCCGCCCGAGCCACTCGACATACCTCGATCCACTTCCCTTCACCCCGGCCAGCACCGGCATTACCGCGGTCGCTACCCACGGCGGACCGGTGGCGCCGTACCGCGAGAGGCCGGCCTCGGCCCCGGATTCGTCTTCCGGCGGTGCGGTTGTACAGCCCCAGCAACACTACGACTGCTCCGACGATGCCGATGGCGACGAACGTCAGGCACACCGGGAAGCACGCGAACAGGGTGTCATGCGGTGGGGCGGTTTGCGCCAGAGGGGATGAGATTTCCGGCGGTTCGTGCATCGGGACGCGGACTTCGGGGGTAGAATATCAACACCACCCGACCATGCCGCAGGACGCTCGCCTACAAAACGGGTGCTTCCCGAATGCGAGGTTCTGTCATGCGCTTCGCGCGCTCGATTCGATACGGGGCGGTCGCGGCCGTCGTCGCGTTCGCCGCCCCGGTTGCGTTGGCCGGCCCGCCCGGACACGGTGGCGGACATGCCGGCGGTCATGTCGGGGGCGTTCACATGGGCGGCGCCCATGTGGGCGGCGCGCACTACGGCGGTGCCCATTATGCCCCGGTCGGCGGGTATCACCATTACGCCCCGACGCACTATTCCGGCTACCGCGGGATCGGGTACGGTTACGGGTACGGGTTGTACGGCCCGCTCGGTTACGGACTCGGCTACCGCCCGTTCGGCTACAGCGGCATCGGTTACGGGGGTGTGGGGTACGGCGCCCTTGGCTACGGGTACGGTTACCCCTCCACGAGTTCGATCTCCGGCGTTCCGATCACGTCCGGTTCCTCGATCCCGTACCAGTACATCCCCGCGCAACCGTCCACCGCTCCGGACCCCGACCCGCAGCCGCAACCGCTCCCGGCACCGGGCAGCAGCAACAGCGGCAAGGGCGAGCCCGCGACGATCACGGTCATCACGTCCGAAGGAGCCACCGTCGCGTTCGACGGTCTCGCCAGCGAGCAGACCGGTGCTTGTGTTGCATGAGCGGCTCAGCGTTCGGGCCGGCGAGAAGGCCACCGTCGACATGCGTAAGTGAGTCGCGACCGGAGCGCGGGACTCACTTCGGCTCGGCCGCGAGGTGACCGGTCGTTACGGTCACGGCGCGGCCGATCAGTTTCACGCGACCGGCCGCGCGCCGCACGCGCACGACCCCGCCGCGCTCGCTCGCCTGAAAGCCCGTCATTTCGGCCTTCCCGAGCTTCTCGCCCCAGTACTCCGACAGACAGCAGTGCGCGGAGCCGGTCACCGGGTCCTCGTTGATGCCGGCGCCGGGCGCGAAGAACCGGGACACGAAGTCGAACCGCGGATCGGCCGATTTCGCGGTCACAATGACCCCGCGGCACTCGACCCGCGCCAGCGCCGTGAAGTCCGGGGCGAGTTGTCGCACGTCCGCGTCGGCGGCCAGTTCCACGAGGTAATCGAACTCGTTCCGTGCGAGCGCCGCGGCACCCGTGCCGAGCGCTTCGAGCAGCCCCGGCGGAGCGGCGGCCGACGCGGCGGGCTTCGCGGGGAAGTCGAGTTCGATCTCGCCGGACGCGAGCCGGCACGCCGAGAGCGGACCGCTCTTGCGCGTGTGGAACGTGAGCACCTCGTCCGCTGCGGTGCCGTTCGACCACAGGAAGTGCGCCGAGGCGAGTGTCGCGTGGCCGCACAGCGCGACCTCGACCCGCGGCGTGAACCACCGCAGTTCGTACTCGGTTCCGCCCCGCGGCACCAGGAACGCGGTTTCGGAGAGGTTCATCTCGCGCCCGACGAGTTGCAGCCACCCGCCGGACGGCCAACGGTCGAGCCGGCACACCGCGGCCGGGTTGCCGCCGAACGCCTCGTCGGTGAACGCGTCGATCACGGAGAGCGGGATCATTTGTCCTTGCTCAGCGGTTTGAGGGAGTAGACATGCCTGCCGAGGCGCAGGTTCTTCGTGCTCAGCGTGAGGCGGCGGAAGCGGCCGGTGTCGTCGAACGAACCGAACTCCATGAAGCCGTGCTGGAAGGTTTTGTCCTCGGCCCGCATGATCGGCTTCGTCATGTCGTCAATATAGACCTCGATCTTGCCGGTCGTCGTCTGGCGCACCAACCGGGCCGCGTGCCAAGTGTCCTTCTTCCACTCGACGCCCTTCGTGGTCTCCTAAGCAGATCCCGCTCGGCCTTGAGCCGTGCGTTCTCGGCCCGCAGGCGGCGCCGCTCGTCGTCGCCCGGTGCCGGGTTGCCGTGCCCGGGGAAGGCCGCATCGCCGCGAGCGAGGAACGCCTCGCGCCACTCGCACAGGAGGTTCTCGCCGACATCGAGGGGCCGGGCCGCCTCCGCGACGGACAATTTCTGCTCGGTGACCATCTTCACCGCCGACAGCTCGAACTCGGCGGTGTGTGTCGATCGGGGACGGGCATCGGTGAGCTCCTCGCTCTGAGTTTACACCGCCAACTTAGCCCCCACCAAACCTGGGGAAGGTCAGTCCCCGGCGTCCTCTTCGGGCGCTGGTCCGACTGGGCATGTCTGACGGAAGCCCTGTGTCGTGGTGGCTGGTCGCGGGCGCCGTACTCGGAGCGAGAGCCGGATCACTTCCTCGGGTGATGGCGCCGCGACCGGCCGACGAAATCACTCCTTCGGCGGGGTGAAGTCGGCGATGTAGAGTTGCGACGGGCTGCGCCCGTCGGGGCTGCGGGTCCACATCACCTTCGTGGAGTCGGGGCTGAACACGGGGAGCACGTCGGGACCGGGCGCGAAGGTGATGCGCGTGCGCTTGCCGGTGTCCAGGTTCATCCAGTGCAGGTCGTAGTTCGGCCGGACCAGTTCGTTCGAGTGGTCGGCGCCGGTGTAGATGATGTGCTTGCCGTCCTTGTACCAGTACGGCGCCCAGTACACCCACTTGTCGTCGTTCGTAAGCGCCTTCTCGCCGGTGCCGTCGCTGTTGATGACGAACAGTTGGAGGCGGTGCTTCTCCTTGCGGTCGGCGCGGAACACCACCTTCGTCCCGTCCGGGCTGAAGAACGGACCGCCGTTGTAGCAGTTCGGGGCGTCGGTCAGGCGCTTCACGTTGCTCCCGTCCGCGTTCATCGTGAACAGTTGCACGTTGCCCTCCGAACCGGACGAGAACACGATCTTCTTGCCGTCGGCGGAGTAGCTACCCTCGGCGGTGTAGACCTTCGTGTCCGGGGTGAGGCACTTGACGCCGGTGCCGTCGAGGTTGGACTCGTAGATCTTCATGTGCGGGTCGAAGTCCCACGAGTACCGGCGGAACTTCTTGTTCTTCGCGTCCTCCGCGCGCTGCTTGTACTCGGCCTCCTGGTGTTTCTTCGCGTCCGGGTCGGAGTGGCTGGACGCCCAGATCACCTTCTGGCCGTCCGGGCGGAAGTAGCCGCAGGTGGTGCGCCCGACGCCGGGGCTGATGCGGGTGGCTTTGCCCGTCTTCAGGTCCATGACGAAGATCTGGTAGAACGGGTTGCCGGTGCCCTTCTCTTCGGCCTGGAAGATGATCTTCGTGCCGTCCGGCGAAAAGTAGCCCTCGCCGGCGCGCGCGTAGTCGAAGGTCACCTGCTTGATGTTCTTGAGGTGGGCCTCCTCGGCGGCCTTCCAATCGTCAGGATCGGCGCCCGGAGCGAGCGCGAGTGAGAGCAGAAGTGCGTTCATCGGCGGGACGTCCTTTCGGGTGAGCGCGAACCTGTCGGCGCTCAGTGTATCATTCCAGGTGAGATTCCGTCACCGCGAACTCGACGGTCCCGCGCCATGAACGATGAGATCGAGCCGGTCCGTCCGCCTGCCGACCTCCTCGATCAGTTCGCGCGCGCCCTCCGGCGTCCCGACGTCGGCCT
>JAFKJJ010000175.1 GCA_017306025.1 Planctomycetota bacterium | reverse complement strand
CCCGGACGTGCCGGCGCGGCGCGAGCGGCTCGGGTTCATGTACGGGTTCGCCGCCGCGCTCTTCGGGCTGACGCGGTTCGACGAGGCCGAGAAGGTGCTCCGGCAGTGCGAGGTGTTCGCCCGCAATGTCCACGGCCCGGCCAGCGCCGGGGCCTCCGCCGCGAAGGCCCCGCTGGCCGACGCGCTCCTAAAGCTCGGCAAGCCGGCCGACGCGCTGAAGCTGGCCCAGGAGAGCTACGACGAGCTGTGGCGCCTGGGCGACCCGCTCATCACCGCGGCCGTCCCGGTCCGGGCCGAGGCGCTCAAGGCCGCCGGGCGCGCCGACAACCCGTTCGCCGACCTCGGCGACCTGCCCGACGAACTCGTCGTCAAGACGGTCGCCGCCGTGATCGCCCGGGCGCCGACCGGCGATCCGGCCCGCACACGAGCGGTGCTCGCGGACCTGCTCGCGTTCGCCGATACGAAGTACGGCGACGGTCACGCCGTCACCAGCGACGCGCTGGCCGCCGTCGCCCACCACGAGGCGCGCCAGGGCGCCCGCGCCGATGCGACCGTCCGCCGGACGGCCGTCCGGCGGTCGCTGTGGTCGTACGCGGTGCGCCGGGTACCGGGCGGGTTGCTGGCGAACCTCGAAATCGGGTTCGAGCCGGACGGGACGCTCCACCTCGTCCCGCACCTGGCGCGCGAGCCCCGGGCGGGCGAGGCCCTGCAACTGGAGAACGTTCTCACGCAGGCCGTGGACGACCTGTACTCGCGGCCGCCGGCGTGACGCCGGCGGGAGGGCGACCGTAGCCGCCGTCTTCGGTCCCCTTCACGAGAGGGCGAGAATCAATACCGCCGAGGTGACTTGATGCGATTCGCCCTCTCCCTCGCCGCCGCGCTCGCCCTCGCGCCGGCCGCGCTCGCGCAGGACGCGTTCCCGCGGCGCGTGCTGTTCGTCCACATCGCGGACTACGTGTACCTCGACCCGCTCACGCACGCCGCGCCCGGCGGCCCGGACCGCGTCCGCGACTCCGCCGCCCGGCTCGCGGCCGGGCTCCGCGTCCCGACGCTCGCGGGCAACGACCAGCTCTTCGTGCTGTCGGACACGGCCGCGCCCGACGCGCCGCTGCCGACCAAAGACGTCCTGACGAAGGCACTGGGCGCGTTCTGCGACACCACCCGCGAGCAGGATCGCGTTGTTATTTACTTCGGCGCGCACGCGGTCGAGAAAGGTGGCAAGGCGTTCGTCGCACCGATCGACGGCGAACTCGACGCGCCGGCCTCGCTCGTGCCGGTGGCGGACGTGTACGCGCGGCTGAAGGTCCTCAAGGCGGCACAGGTGGTGGTGATCTGGGACGTGTGTCGGCACAACGCCGATCGGGTCCGCGGGCGGCGCGGGACCGGCCCGATGACGCCGGAGCTGCTGAAGGCGCTCACCGCGGTGCCCGAGGGGGTTCAGGTGCTCGTGAGTTGTTCGCCGGGCGAACGCGCGGCCGAGTACTCCGCCCCGCGCCCGGCCACACTCTTCGCCGGGAGCGCCTACCTCGACGCGCTCCGCCTCGCGGCCGCCGACGACCGCGCCGCGAACCCGAAGGCACGGCCCGGCGATGCGATTCCGATCGAATCGCTACACGCGGCCGCGGCAAAGGCGGTCGCGGGTGTGGCGAAGGCGACCGGCACGCCCCAGACGCCGGTGCTCCGCGGGACCGCGCCGAAGCGGGCCGCCGGGTTCGACCCGAAGGAGAAGCCCGCGAGGCGGTTCGAGTTCTCCGGGCCGGTGGCCGGCGCATCGGTCGCACGGGCAAAGGAGATCTTCGCCGAACTGGCGCTGCCGCCGCTTCTGGACGGGGACGCGGAGGACCCGCTCGCGCGGCTCCCGTTCGCGGAGGAGGCGCTGAGGGACCACGCGTCCGACGTCTCCATCGACGACGTCCTGAAGAACGCGGAGCAGTACCCGCTGCGGGTCGCGACGCTCCGGGCGCTCCAGACGGTGCGCGACGTGTGGCCGCTCGGCGGGAAGGAGCAGCGCGGCGTATCGACGCTGACCGCGCCGGTCACCGACCGGGCGAAGAAGGCGACCGCCGAGGCGCAGGTGCCGGTCGCGAAGGCGCTGGCGCGGCTGGAACTCGAACTCACGAACCTGGAGACGGTTTCGAGCAAGCGCGACAACGAGACGAAGCGGTGGCGGGCGCACTACGACTTCGCGCTGGCCGAGGTGCGGCTGCGGGCGGTCGTGTTGAACGAGTACAACCGGGCACTCGGCCACGTGCGGACCGAAACGCTCCCGGACCTGGACGGGGGCACCGGATGGCGGCTGGTGCCGTCGGTAAAGGTCGAGGGGCGCAAGGACATCCGCGACCTGTTCGCCGCGGCCGACGCCGGCTTCGCGCGGCTGGCGGCCGACCACAAGGGGACGCCGTGGGAGGTGCTGGCGAAGCGGTCACGGGCCGGGCTGCCGGGGACGAGGTGGGAGGCGATCGCCCCGCCCAGGTCGGACGGGAAGTGACGACGATGCGGGCGTTCTGGCTGACCGCGGTGGAGGACCACCGGGCGTCGGAGGTTGCGGCGCAACTCGGGCTGGCGGCGAACGCGGTGTACCTGGCCCGCTCGCGCGTGCTCCAGCGGCTCCGGGCGGAGCTGGACGGGTTGTTGGATTGAGCGGCTTCCCTTTCGTGGGGTCGCCCGGCCTGTCATAGCTTTGGCGGGCCGCCCGGCCCCGCACCACACAGGCGTCATTTCGCCTTGCTCACGTCCGCGGTTTGGGCCGCGTTCCACTGGTCCACGGTGCCGATCGGCAGCCAGTAGTCCGCCGCGACCACGTGAAACGGCCCGGTCGCCGCGAGCTGGCTCACCGCGTCGGTGATCTCGTACTCCCCGCGCGGCGACAGCGGCAGCGTGAGGTCGAAGACGCGCCGCGGAAATACGTACCCGCCCACGTTCGCCAACTGCGGTGCGGGCAACCCCTTCTGCTTCTCCACGATCCGCTTTAACGTGCCGTCTTCGTTTCGGAAGATGACGCCGAAGTTCTCCGGCGCGTCCACCGGGTGCGCGAGAATGCCCATCGGCACGGCCGCGAGCTTCGCCAGGTCGGCGCGGCCGATCAGGTCGTCGCCGTTGAGCACCATCACCTTGTCGCCGGTGATCGCGGACCGGCAACTCATGAGCGCGTCGCCGGTGCCCCGCGGCTCCGTTTGCCGCACCGCGACCCAGTTCCGTGCGTGCGGCTGCTGCGCGAGGTACGCCTCGATCTGCTCCGCGAGGTAGTTGACCACCACGACGAGCCGGTCGACCGGCGGCAGCGCGCCGACGATCCAGTCGAGGATCGGGCGCCCCTGCACGGGCAGGAGCGGCTTCGGAACGGTTTCGGTGTGCGGGCGGAGTCGGGTGCCCTTGCCGGCCGCAAGGATGATGGCGTCCATAACGGCTAGCCTACGACCGGGGGAGACGGCCGGCGCGGTTCGCGGGAAGCGGGCGGTTCCGTTTCTCCCGACACGACCGGCACAGACGCCGGGATGAGGGAATTCGGGCGGTTCTGCGGGAACGAGTGAACCGTGCGAACCGTGGCGGTCGATAGAACCGGCGTCGGGTCGCGACGGTGGAGACCGGAGCGGCCCGGCCGTCGGTGGTTCGCGCACGGAGGCGGGCCATCGGTGCGTTTCACCCTCCCGTGTCGCCGTCGGGGCTGGGCGCCGTACCCGGCTCCCTCCCCGACGGCGGCCGTGGACGGTCCGACGAAGCGACACGCCCCCACCCTAGCCACGGACGGTAACGATCATGCGCCGATACATCGCGCTGACGGTCATGTTCGCCGCGCTGGTCGCCGCGCTCGGCTGCCAGCACATCGGCGGGAAGTGCGACTGCGGGTACAACCCCAGCGACTACCCGATTCATCCCCCCACCGACCCGCACCCGGCCTTCCCGGCCGCCAAGCCCGTTCCGCCGCCGGTCAAGGGCGGCGGGAACGAGTGACAAAAAGGAACAGAAAACAGAAGAGGATTCACCGCAGGGGGCACGAGAGGGCGCAGAAGAGAGGAACAGAATTTAAAGGCATTTCTGTCTCGCTCTCTTCTGTCCTCTCTGCGCCCTCTCGTGCCCCCTGCGGTGAATCCTCCTCTGCCGTCAGCGGCGGCTGCGCGTGCGGCGAGCCGGTTTGGGCGCGGCCGGTGCGGCCGGCGGCGGGGCGGGCGGTTCGCTCGCTTGCTCCAGAAAGCGGAGCTGGCTCCGCACCGGCGCCTGGCCCTCCGGCGGGGTCACGCGGCGGTAGGTGGCGTCCGGGAGCAGTTCGCGGGCCTTCGCGGTGTCCGCCAGCGTCGTTTTCAGTGCGTCGATCACGCGCTGCTTCAGGTCCGGCTGTTCGATCGGGAACACCACCTCCACGCGCCGGCTCAGGTTGCGGTCCATCCAGTCCGCGCTGCCGACGTACACCTCCGGGTTGCCGCCGTTCTCGAAGTAGAAGATGCGGCTGTGTTCGAGGAACCGGTCCACCACCGAAATCACGCGGATGTTCTCGCTCACGCCCGGGATGCCCGGCCGCAGCGAGCAGATCCCGCGACACGCGATGTCGATCTTTACTCCCGCCTGACTCGCGCGGTACAGCGTCTTCACCACCGCCGGCTCCAGTATTCCGTTCACCTTCACCAGGAGCCGGGCCGGCTTGCCCGCCTTCTGGTTCGCGGCCTCGCGGTCGATTTTTTCGATCATCTCCGTTTGCAACCGCGACGGGGCCACGAGCAGCTTCTTCATCGGCGGCAGCGTGGTGCTGGCCGTGAGGTGGTTGAACAGCAGCGTCACGTCGTCGCCGAACTCGGGGTTGCACGTGAACAGCCCGAAGTCGGTGTAGACGCGGGCCGTTTGCGGGTTGTAGTTGCCGGTGCCGAGGTGGACGTAGCGGCGGATCGCGTGGTCCTCGTCGCGCCGCACCACGAGCGCGACCTTGCAGTGCGTCTTGAGGCCCACGAACCCGAACACGACGTGGACCCCCGCCTTTTCCAGTTCGCGGGCCCACAGGATGTTCCGCTCCTCGTCCATCCGCGCCTTCAGTTCGACCACGGCCGTCACCTGCTTGCCGCGGTCGGCCGCGCGCTGGAGGGCGCGGACGATCGGGGAGTCGCTGCTGGTGCGGTAGAGCGTCTGCTTGATGGCGAGGACGCGGTCGTCGGACGCGGCGGCCTCGATGAAGTCGACGACCGGGCTGAACGACTCGAACGGGTGGAACGCGAGGATGTCGCGCCCGCGGATCGCCGACCACGGGTTGGTGGCCTGCGCGAAGGCCGGCACCGCGGCCGGCGTGAAGGGCGGGTCGCGCAGGTCGGCGAATCCGGGCAGGCCGTACAGTTGGAACAGCCCGGTCAGGTCGGGCGGGCCGAGCGACGCGCACACGTCGGCCGCGTTGAGCCGGAGCC
>JAFKJJ010000174.1 GCA_017306025.1 Planctomycetota bacterium | reverse complement strand
GGCGGCCTCGACGCGCAACAGATGGCCGTGCGCCCCGTGACGGAGGCAGAGAAGAAGAACTCACCACAGAGACACAGAGACACAGAGAAGACAAGAAGGCAGGAGAAAGAGTTCAAGTTCATCTCTCGGCCTTCTTGTCTTCTCTGCGCCTCTGTGTCTCTGTGGTTAGTCCTTCTTCACTTCCACGTGCGATATTTCGGCTTCTCGCCGGGCTCTTTGCCCGCGAGTTGCGGGACGAGCCACTTCAGCCCGTCGAGGTTGTCCGCGAGCCGCTCGGCCGCGTCGTCCTGGGTGTGGCCCAGAATACCGATCGGGCCGACGTAGCCGCTCTTGAGCACGGCGCCGAGCAGTTTCACGTCGAGTTCGCCGGCGCCGAGCGGAAGAATCTTCTTGCCGACCTTGTCGCCGCCCTTCGTGCTGCCGTTCAGGTTGAGCGCGAGCAGGTGCGGCCCCATCAGTTCGAGCAGCTTCGGAAATCGGTCGAAGTGGTCGTGCCCGTGGTGCAGGTTGTACACGATCCCGACGTTCTTGAGCTTCAGCGCCTCGACGATCGCGACCTGATTTTCCGGTTCGCCGAACCAGCCGCCGTGGTTGTAAAGCGCCACCGAGCAGCCGAGCTTCGCGGCCTCCTCCGCGATGGGCCGAATCACCTTCGCGGCGGCCTCGACCTTCGCGGCCTGATCCTTCCCGGCCGGCTCGCCCATCGTGACCCACAGTTGCGGGTGAACGTTGTGCTTCTTGATGACCGCGAGCAACTTCTGCGCATCCGGGCCGAGGTTCGCGGGGAACCACACGGCCGTCAGCTCGATCTTCGCCTTTTGGAGCAGCCCGACCTCCTCGTCAAAGGTCGGGAGGTGCTCGGCGCGCCAGTCGTAGGCGTACTTCTTGAAGCCGAGCTTCTGGAGCATCTCGACGCGCTCGGCCGGTCCGCGCTTCTTCGCGTCGAACGGGACGATGCACCACGCGACGAGGTTGTCCGGCCCGAACCGGTCGACCGGCTTCTCGGCGCGCGCGTGTGCGGGCAGAAGCGCGACGAGGGTGAAGAGGGGAAGTGCTCGCGTCATGGTGGTGCGGGGGTGAGGGTGCGGGTCGCACCCTCTAACTACACCGCCGGCCGCCGCGGGCCATCGCGAAGTTACGTCCCGAGCTTCTGCCGCGCAAGCGCCAGCGCGCCGTGAACGACCATCTCTTCGCCCAGTGCCGCGGGGACGATGTCCGTCAGGCCCGCGAACGGTTTGAACACGTCCCGCGCCACGAACCGCCGAAGGGGTTCGAACAAAAGCTCCTCGCCCATGAGCGAAACGCCGCCGCCGATCACGATTCGTCTGGGGCACAGGAGCACGATGACCTGACACAGCGCCTGCGCCAGAGCCTTCCGCGCGTTCGCAATAACCCCCATCGCGTCCTCGTCCCCTTCTCGGGCCGCTTGTGCGACGACTTCCCCCGTGACTTTGCCGGGGTCGCCGTTGGTTAACCTCCGGAGCGGCGTGTCGCGGTGCTCCCGTCCCTCCACCCAGCCGGCCCCCGCGTCGGCGATCGCCCAGCCGGATGCGCACTCTTCGAGCGACATCATGTAATGATCGCGCTCGGTCCCCTCCGCGAAAACTTGAAGGTGCCCGATCTCCGCGGCGCCGCGGCCCACCCCGCGGTAGATCTGCCCGTCGATGATGAGCCCGCCGCCGATCCCGCTGCCGATCGTCATGTAGAAGACCGGCGACATCCCCTTCCCCGCCCCGAACAGCGCCTCCCCGAGTCCCGCCACGTCCGCGTCGTTGCACAGCACAGCCGGCACGCCGACGAGATCGCTGATCCAGTCCGCGAGCGGGAAACCGTCCCAGCCGGCGATCTGGTGCGACTTGATGACCGTGCGCGTCGCGTCGTCGGTCGGGCCGCCGAACCCGATTCCGACCCCGCGGAGTTGTCCGCGATCGAGTTTCGCCCTTGCGAGAAGTTCCGGCACGGCCGCGACGATCTGCTTGCGGATGCCCTCGCCGCCCTCCGACGGGTTCACGGTCCCGCGCCACAGGCTCACGATCGTCCCGTCGCCCCGACCCAGACCGAGTTGAAGTTTCGTGCCGCCGATTTCGATGCCGAGAAACATGCGTCGCTCCGCGAGTGGTTCTTCCGTTTTCCCATTTGACTCGCGAGAGCGCCCCGCGGCAACCGACACGACACACCGATCGTTGACGCAAGTGGCCGTCTGTACGGGAGAACCGGCACTGTACTCGCGCCGGGCGCGTGTTATACTACCTACATCACCGGCCCCAAAAGGCCTTATCCGGCTCGCACCGCCATGAGCGAATCGCCCCCTCCCCCTCCGCGCGCCGCCGAGGCCGCCGAGCAACTGATCGAAGCCGTCCAGCGCCTCTCAACCGCGCGGACCATCGGCGACGTGACGGACATCGTCAAGACCGCCGCCCGGCGCGTGACCGGCGCCGACGGCGCGTGCTTCGTCCTCCGCGACGAGGGGATGTGCTACTACGCCGACGAGGACGCCGTCGCCCCGCTGTGGAAGGGGCGGCGGTTCCCGCTGGAGACGTGCATCAGTGGGTGGGCCATGCTGAACCGGCAACCCGCCCTCATCCCCGACGTCTACCTGGACGACCGCATCCCGCACGACGCCTACCGCCCCACGTTCGTCCGAAGTTTGGCCGTCGTCCCGATCCGGTCCATCGCCCCGGTCGGGGCCATCGGGGTCTACTGGGCGCAAGAGGCGTGCCCGACCCCGACGGAGGTGCGGTGGCTCCAGTCCCTGGCCGACTCGACCGCCCTGGCCCTGGAATATCTGCGGTCCCAGACCGAAGCGGGCGACGCCCACGCGATGGCGAACCTGCTCCAGACCGAGAACGCCTGGCTGCGCGAGACGCAGCGGCCGGACCGCGACGGGCTGTTGCGGATGTGCTTCCTCACCAGGCGGTTCGAGGTGGGGGGCTGCTGGGTGCCGGTAGAGGCCCTGTTGGAGCGGTGGTTCGGGCTGCGCGTCACCCACGGACTCAGCCCCGAAGGGGTCGCCCAGCTCGATCGGGGGGAACCGGCCCGAACCGCCGCGGGTTAGCGATTTTACGCTGCATTCGTCCGCGCCGTGGGTTACGATGCGGGCATGCACTTCACGGACGAGCAGCCGTTCCTTGATGCCGTGTTCGACCGGTACGCGGACGACCGCCCGCGACTGGTCTACGCCGATTTCCTCGACGACTCCGGCGAACCGGAGCGCGCCGAACTGATCCGCGTTCAACTCGCACTCGCGCGGCTCGGCGAAGACGACCCGCGCCGGCCCGCCCTCAGCGACCGACAGGCCGAACTGCTCGCCCGGAACCGCGCCGACTGGACCGCGCACCTCGCGGGGCTCGTCGTCAGTGTCGATTTCCGCCGCGGAATCCCCGATTCGGCCTCCGTGGACGCCGTGACGTTCCTCGAACGCGGCGCCGAACTCTTTACCCGGCTCCGCGTCCGACGCTTGAGGCTGCTCGACGCCGGCCCGGTCCTGGCGAAGCTCGCGGTGTCGCCGCTCCTGGCGAACGTGCGGGAACTCGACCTCTGTAGCGCCGAACTCGGCAACAACGGCCTGGCACAGCTCGTCAAGTCGCCGCACCTCAAGCGCCTCGACGCCCTTGACCTCGGGTTTAACGCCCTCGACGATGGGGGCGTTGAGGCGCTCGCCCGCAGCTACACGCTGCCGGCCCTCACCCACCTCGCGCTCAACGACAACGACCGCATCACCTTTGCCGGTCTGCGCGCGCTGGCGGAATCGCCGTTCTTCGCGGGGCTGACGGCGCTGGACGTGTCGGGCAACGACATCAGCGAAACGGGCATTCAGGCGGTGGTCGCGAGCCGGGCGATGGCACGGCTCCGAACGTTCCGTGTGAACAACAACCCCATCGGTGACGGGGGAATCGCCGCCCTGGCCGGTTCGCCGCTCGTCGGGCGTGTGTTGAAGACCGACCCCCGGCTCGACCTTCGCGCCGGCGCGATCGGCCCGGCCGGCGCCGGGGCTCTGGCCGCGTGCCCGGCGCTCGCGGGGTGTACGGCCCTCGACCTCTCCGACAACTACCTCGGGGACGTGGGCCTGGCCGCGTTCCTGCGGTCGCCGCACATCGGGCGGCTGAAGGTGCTGAAACTCGGCCGCAACCAGCTCACCGACGCCGGAATCGCCGCGGTCTACGAACCGCTCGACGCGCTGCTCGACCGGCTCCAGACGCTCGATCTGTCCGGAAACCGGCTCACCCGCGTCGGGCTGAGCATCCTGTCCACGCTCCGAGCCGACCGTCCGGTCCGGATCGACGTGGGTGGCAACGTGCAGGCGCCGAACGCCGGCGACGCGCCGGTGGCCGTGTCCGGACTGATCGACAACGTCGTCGAGGCCGCCCGACTAAAGCGCCTCGTTGCCAACCCGCGCCACCGGACCGACGGCACCTGACATTCGCGCACTTCCCGCGCCGGCGCGCTTGCAACGCGTCTCGCCGGTGTTAAAATCCGCCTCAATTCCCCCAGGGCCGTGTCCGGTGACATCGGTTTGAGGCGGTCCGGGCCTGGAAATGGCCGGGTTGGTCGCCGAATCGGATTCACCAGACACGGTCTGATCCGCCGCGCTCTCTCACGCTGCCGACGGCACGGCCGGGCTCACTCTCACTCGTTGACAGGAACACCCGTGAACAACAATTGCCCAGGGTGCGGGGCGGTCTACAACGTCGCCGCCAAAGACATCGGCCGGAAGTTGAAATGTAAAAAGTGCGGCACCGCCCTCCGGGTGACCGAGGCGGGCTTGGAAGAGGACAACGGGGGCGCGCCGCCGGCCGACCCGAAGCCGGCCCCCGCGCCGGCCGGTGCGGCCGACGACTACGCCGACGACGACGAGCCGGTCGTCAAACCGGGCAAGAAGAACAAGTTCTCGCGCGGGCCGGGCGCGAACCCGCTGGCGGCGCTCTCCGCCATCGGCGGCCTCCCGACCGTACTGTTCGGCTTCGGCGTGTTCCTGGTGATCCTGTTCACCTCGTTCCCCATCATCGGCGCCGCCGGCACCGATCGCGCGAACGCCTACGTTGATAAATTGAACCTCGAACAGAAGATGAAGATCGAAGCCCTCGTGCCAAAGGGGAAAAAGGAAGCCGACCTGACCGAGAGCGAGAAAACCAAGATCGTCGAGGACAGCAAAAAGATCATGGAGGACTACGACAAGAAGCTCAAGGAGGCCAAGCAGGACGCGGAATCCACCAAGATCTCCAATCGCCGCGACGTGTGGATGGAGCGCTACGGGCTGATGTTCGGGTTCATGTTCGTCTCGTTCGGGTGCATCGGTTACCTGCGCACCGAGCAGCCGATGGTCCTGAAGGTCACGGCCGCCGTGATCCTCGGGGTGATGATGATCGTCATGTTCGGGACGTTCGGCGCGGCCGGG
>JAFKJJ010000173.1 GCA_017306025.1 Planctomycetota bacterium | reverse complement strand
TTGGAACCGCGACCCGCGGGGTTGTTCCAGCCCAACCGCGTCCCGGTCGAATTCGACCCGAAAGCGGTGCTGGAACAGCCCTCCCCGCGACGTGACCTTGACCGTTCGCTCGGCTGACGCAACATCAGCCTGCTCGAAACGAGCGAGCTAAACAACCGCGAGAACGCGACCGAAGATATCCCACACCCGAACCGCACGCAAACACCGTTGCCGGAACCCGAACCGTGCCGCAGCCGAAACCGAAGTGGTGGGTCTACGTCCTGCGGTGCCGCGACGGCACGCTCTACGCGGGCGTCACCACCGACCCGGCGCGCCGGCTCACCCAGCACAACGCCGGCACCGCGTCGAAGTACACGCGGGCGCGCCGGCCGGTGACGATGGTGTACCGCGAGCGCGCGAAGTCGCACGGCGACGCGCTGCGGCGCGAGATCGCCATCAAGAAGCTACCCCGCGCCGCGAAAGACGCACTCGTTGCGAGCCAGCGCGGCCGCAAGCGCGCGTGACTCACTTCGGCTTTCCGTCCGCGCCCCACGGCTCGATCTGCTTCAGCTTCTTCGCCTCCAGCGCCTTGTAGCAGTCTTCGAGGTCGAACCATCCCAGCACATCCGGCACGAACGATGACAGCGGCCACGCATAGGTTTCCGACTCGGCGACGGTCGCGTAGTTCGTCAGCGCGTTCTTGAGCGTGACCCGCGTGACCGCGTCCGACAGCACGGCCGCGAACGTCGCGGGGATCGCGCCCCACCCCTTCGCGACGAGGTGAACCTCCTTGTGGCCGACGTCCGTGAGCCAGTCGAGCACGCGGAGCACGTCGAACGTCTTCTGCCCGACATACGGCCGGTCGAGCATGATGCCGTGGATCGCGTAGAAGAAGTCGTTGCCGTAGGGCGTGAGGAACTGGTTCGTTCCCCCACAGGTGTCCGGTCGCGACTCCCCCACGCCGCGCACGTCGCACGCGTAGAACGCGGTTTTGGGCTCCGCCTTCACCAGTTCCGCGATCAGCGGCTCGTCGCGCAGTTCCGCGTCGGCCGAGTGGTGCGAAACGTACAGGATCGCGCCGCCCTCGTCCTTCGGCGGGCGCGACAGGTGCTGTTCGTCGCTCAGCCGGTATACCACCGCGACCGCGGGCTTCTCCGTTTCGATGACGTAGGTGGTCGCGAACGGCTTCGGGTACTTGCGGGCGGCGACCGGGCGCAGGATACGATAATCCGGCGTGCCGGCGCGCTTCGGGAGGCGGAGTCGAGCCTCCAGAACGTCCGTCAGCTCGGGCATTCGCGGCCGAAAGTGCCGCTCCTTGCGCTGCCACGTCGCGCAGTCACCGGTGTCGCCGAACACGGTTTTCGACTTCAGCTCGCTCACCTGCCCCTTCGGCGCCGCGTACAGGTCCTCGTCCTTCTCGATGGTCAGTTTCGGCTCGGTCTTCGCGTCAGAAATACCCGTCGCCCGGTTGAACCACTGGTACATTGCCTCGCGGTTCTCGATCGTGTAGCCGTGGCCGGTCGGGCCGATGTGCAGCTTCACGTTGTCTTCCGCGCCGAGCAGCTTGTAGAGGGGTTTTAGCCGGCGGTACGCCTCTTCCGCGCCGCGGGCGTCGAAGTAGTCCTTCTCCTTCGCCAGAATGATGACGGGCTTGGGGGCCATGCACGCGAGGAAGTCCGCGTGGTCGAGCCCCAGCGCCAGCGCGTGCGGCGGGCACTGCTCCGTGTCCTGCGGGAGTTCGTTTTCGAGGTTCCGCCGCATCGTCGTGACGAAGCACCCCGGCGCGGCCATCGTCCACCGCTCTTCGACGCCGCACAGCCACGTCGTCATGGTGCCGCCGCCACTGTTACCCGTGATGCCGACGTGCTTCGGGTCGACCTCCGGCCGCGACAGGAGGTAATCGAGCGCGCGGATGCCGTCCCAGGCGCGCCAGCTCCCGAAGAACTCCCCCACAAGGAACTGCTGGTTGCCCGCGAGAAGGTGTTCGCCCACCCCGACGCCCGGCCGGCGCCCCTTCTCGACGTGCGCGTACTGGAGCCGCTCCCCCTGTCCGATCGGGTCGAAAATGAGCACCACGTAGCCCATCCGGGCCAGTCCCTGGGCGAACGACTGGTACGCGGGCTCGGCCTTGCCGTTGTGGGAGTGCCCGCACGACCCGACGACGCCCGGCCGCGGCCCCTTCGCGCCCTTGGGCAGGTACAGGTTCGCAGTGACGAAGAACCCCGGCCGGCTCTCGAAGACAACTTTCTCGATCGTGTACGCGTCGCGTTCGAGCTTGCCGGTGGTCTTCGCGTTGAGCGGCGTCTTCTCGGGGAACGGCCCGAAACATTTCGCGATCTTGTCGCGCACGCCGCGAATGTACGCCTCAGCGTCGGCCCTCGTCTTGAGCTTCGCGCGGGCGTCCGCGCCGATCTTTTCCGCAGCGCGCACCTGCTCGACGTACCACTCCTGAACGGTTCGTGGGAACCGGTTGAGCGGCACAAGTGGCGCGGCGGGCTGCTTCTCTTGTGCGAACGCGCGAAGATCGCCACGCGCAACCGCGAGGGCCGAGACGCCGGCGGCGCAGAAGAACTGTCGGCGGGACACGGAAGGGAAGGACAGGTGTTGCATGGCGGGTTCTCGGTAGGGGTGTCGAAGACACTACCCGACTGCCGCACGTGCCGCAACGAACCGGCGCATCGCTTTCACGCGGCGGCCGTTCTGCATCGCGATTTATTTCCCTTCGGTGCAAGGACTTCCGGCCGAAACGACCGATCCGGTTTGAATTCCGCGCCGCGGTGTGCGAAACTCTCAGAAGCAGCCGAATCCCGCGGCAACGCGCGGGAGCGGGGGACCCACCGGGAGCGACGAGAGACGCTCCCCGGGGCGCAGGCGAGCCACACTCGCCGGGGCACGTTCAAGCCCTAGCCCGTCAGCTAACCTCGCAGGCCGGCGCGGAGGCGTCCTCCGTCGCCAATTGAATGGGCTACCGTCGTCAACTCATCTCGGACGATCGCGCCCCTTCTCCGCACCCACGGTGCCCCGTGTTCGCGCTCTTCGCCGTAGGCGAACTGCCGGCCGATCTCCTTTACGGGCTGGCCGCCGTCGCAATTCTGTTCCTCGGGCTCGTGTTCTGGTGGCTGACCGTCCGCGTGATCCCCAACGACAAGGTCGGGGTGGTCGAGAAGTTGTGGTCGCCGAAGGGATCGGTGACCGACGGCCGCATCGTCGCGCTGGACGACGAGGCCGGGTACCAGGCGACGCTCCTGCGCGGCGGGCTGCACTTCGGGTTCTGGCGCTGGCAGTACCGCATCCACGTCGCCCCGCTGGTCACGGTCCCGCAGGGGCAGATCGGCTACGTGTACGCCCGCGACGGCGAGCCGCTGCCGCCCAGCCAGACGCTCGGCCGCGTGGTCGAGTGCAACCACTTCCAGGACGCGCGGGCGTTCCTGGCGCGGGAGGGCGAGGAGGCCCGGCACGGCCAGCGCGGGCGCCAGCGCGCGATCCTGCGCGAGGGGGTGTACGCGATCAACCCGGCCGCGTTCGTCGTGATGACCGAGAACGGGGTTTACATCCTCCCGCACCTGCTCGACGCGCAGGAGAAGAACGCGGTCAAGGCGTGGCACGACCAGCTCGCCAGGTGCGGCGGGTTCCAGCCGGTGGTGATCGGCGGGTCCAGCCGGACCGGGGAGACGGAGGTCCACGACGACCTGATCGGGGTCGTTACCGTCCACGACGGGCCGAGCCTGCCGCCCGGCGAGATCATCGCGCCGGCCGTGGGCACCGAGCCCGACGGCGCCAGCTACCACAACAACTACCAGGACCCGGAGGCGTTTCTGTTGGCGGCCGGGCGCCGCGGCCGCCAGTCCGCCCCGCTGACCGACGGCACGTACTTCATCAACCGCTGGTTCGCGTCGGTGGAACTGGTCGCCAAGACGGTCGTGCCCATCGGGCACGTCGGGGTCGTCGTGAGCTACGTCGGCCGGGCCGGGCGCGACGTGTCGGGCACCGGGTTCCGCCACGGCGAGCGGGTACAGGAGGGCGAGCGGGGCGTGTGGGAGCGGCCGCTCGGCCCCGGCAAGTACCCGTTCAACGTCTACGCGGGACAGGTGATCCTCGTCCCGACCACGAACTTCGTCCTGCACTGGATCACCGGCAAGACCGAGGCGCACAAGTTCGACGAGGCGCTGCGGTCCATCGACCTCGTCACGCGGGACGCCTACGAGCCGCTGCTGCCGCTGTCGGTGGTGGTCCACATCGACTACCAGCGGGCGCCGAGCGTGATCCAGCGGTTCGGGGACGTGAAGAAGCTCATCACGCAGTCGATCGACCCGATGCTGAGCGCGTACTTCCGCGACGTCGCGCACAAGAAGACGATGCTGCAACTGTTGCACGAGCGGGACCAGATCCAGGCCGAGGCGCGGGCCGAACTGCGGGACCGGTTCCGCGAGTTCGACGTGGAGTGTGTGGACGTCCTCATCGGCAAGCCGATCGCCCAGGAGAAGGACGTCAAGATCGAACAGTTGCTCGAACAGTTGCGGATGCGGCAGCTCTCCATCGAGCAACTGGAGACCTACGAGCGCCAGAAGACCGCGGCGGAGAAGCTCCGGACGCTCAACGAGGCTCAGGCGCAGGCGGCCGTGCAGGTCCAGTTGACGAACGCAAGGGCCGATATCCAGATCGCCGAGAGTCGCGGCGAGGCGGAACTGGCCCGCGCCCGCAAGCAGTCCGAGCAGATGGTGGTTACCGCGGAGGCGGAACTGGCGCGTGCCAAGCGGCAGGCCGAGCAGACGGTGGTGACGGCCGAGGCGCACGCGAAGGAGAGGGTGCTGGCCGGCCGCGGCGAGGGGCAGAAGGCCCTTCAAATCGGTCTCGCCGAAGCCGCGGTGGTGCTGCGGAAGGTCGCGGCCTACGGCGACCCGCGGTTGTACGCCGCGGCGCTCCTGGCGGACCGACTCGCCAACAGCGCGCAGCCGCTCGTTCCGGAGCGGATGTTCGTGAGCGGCGCCAACGGCGAGACCGGCAGCGTGGCCGGCGGGCCGCTCGGGGCGCTCCTCACGCTGCTGCTCGGTGAGAAGACCGGGATCGGGTCGTTCGCAGAGTCCCCGGAAGCGGCCGAGTTCAAGACCGAGTGCGACAAGCTCGCCCGCGAGGCCACGGAAGCGCTCGCCGGGAAGTGACGGCCGTGGTCCGGTCACTCCGTGACCGGATTCCGAAGACACCCGGTCACGGAGTGACCGGACCACACGGCCCTTTGCACTCTATTTGCTCACGTCCCACACGATTGCGGTGGTGTCGGGCTGGCCGGTGACGAGTGACCGGCCGTCGGGGGCGAACGCCATGACGCCGGGCACCCCGCCCGGCGCGGCGAACGTGTACTTCGTCGCGCCGGACTGCCAGTCGAGCACCAGAACCGTGGCGGTCGGCGTCGGGTGGTACTCGATCGGACCCGCGACCGCGAGCTTCTGGCCGTCCGGCGTCCGGGCTGAATACCGGGGTGGTGCTCGGTCGGCGACTGGGTTCGTACTGCTTCACGACCTTCCCGCTCGTCAGATCGAACGCGACCAGCCGCCCCCGCGCCGTCACCACCGCGGCCGTCCGGTTGTCCGGGGCGGTCGCCACCTGTGGCGCGAAGAACCCGCTCTCCTCGGTGAACTCCCCCTTTTTCGCCCCGGTCGCCACCTCCCACGCGGTGACGACGCACTCGCCCGGCCCCTTTTCGACCGGCTTCTGCCCCGCCGTGACGACGTGCTTGCCGTCGGGCGTGACCGCGGCCGACAGCAGGCTGTAGCCGGGCAGTTCGAACGCCCCCAGCCGCTTGCCCGCCGCGGCGTCCCACACCGACACCCGGCAGGGCGCTTTCTTGACCTCGTAACCGGACGTCGCCACGACCACACGGGCGCCGTCGGGAGAGAACGTGGCCTGCGACCACCCGTCGGCGGGCGTGGGAATGACGTACTGCTGCACGCCGGTCGTGAGGTCATAAACGCCGACGCCGTTCGCATCCCGGACCAGCGCGCGGGTCGCACCCGGCGACAGCGCCGCGACGGGGGCGTCCCCGCCGAAGCCGAAGTTGGGCACGCGGATCGTCACCGTCCCGGCCGGCTTGCCGGTCGCCAGTTCCCACTTGAGCGCAGGGCCGTCCCCGGCCGAGGTGAGGACGTGCTTGCCGTCGGGCGCGACCGCGGCCCCGCCGACGGGGGCAGTGTGCCCGCCCTCGGTGCTGATGAGTTTCCCGGACGGCACCTCCCACACCACCGCGGCCGTTCCCCGCGTCCCCCATGCCACGGCCCTCTCGGCGGACACCGCGCGGACGCGGGCGTTCGTCAGTTGCGAGACCGGCGGTTCGGTGGTGGACAGCCGCGCCCCGTCGGCCACCTTCCACCGCTGCACCGCGCCGTCCTCGGCGGACGCCGCGAGCGTCGCGCCGTCCGGGCTGAACGACAGCGCCCGCCCCATGCGCGAGCGGCCGAGCAGCAACTGCTTCGACGTGCCGGTTTTCGTGTCCACGAGGTCGATGGTGCCGGTGTTGCCGGCGACCGCGGCCAGAGCGCCGTCCGGGGAGAACGCGACCGCGGAGGGTGAGAACCCGGCCACGCGGAACTTCGCCTGCTCCTTGCCGCCGGCCGTGTCCCAGAAGGTGACGAACCGCGCGGGGTTGGTGTTCGGGTCCGGCGCCTTTGCGTCCGGTTCGGAGTGCAGCCCCCAGGTGGCGAACGTCCGGCCGTTGTCGGACAGCGCGACGTTGGCGTACTCGTTTTGCGGCACCGTCACCTTCTTCATTTCCCGGTCGGCGGCCACGTCCCACAGGAGGGCCGTTACGGGCTCCTTCTTGAAGCCGTCGGAGGCACCGCCGAGCGCGAGAATGGCTCCGTCGGCCGACAGCGCGACGGCGTCGCCGGTGGGCAGCCGCCGCTCGATCCGGGCGAGCGCCTTGCCGGACGCGAGGTCGCAGACGGTGGCGCCGTTGCCGTTGGCGATTACGACCCGCTTGCCGTCGGCCGAGAGCGCGACCGTGGTGCCGTAGACCTGCACGGTCGGCTTGCCCAGTGCCGCCCCGGTCGCCGGGTCGAGCCGGAGCAGGCCGGAACTCGACTGAACGAGGAGCGACTTCCCGTCCGGCGCGAGCACCGGCGGGGTGTACGTCGGGACGCGGAGCCGGGCGGTACCGAGTCGCGCCTTCGCGCCGGCGGGCAGGGGATCGCCGTAACTGTCCTTGTCGGCCGCAGACCCCACGAGGGCCGATGCGACCAACAGGAGGGCGGTAGAATACAGGCGGCGAGCGTTCACGGGAGACCCTCCGGGTGCGGGTTGCCGTTTCGAGGGTACCCGTCCGGTGGTGGTTCGTCTACCGGCCGCCGGATCCGCGCCGTGTCGAACGCCCGGCGCTGCGGGGACCGAACCGGGGCGCCGGCCGGTTTTTTCGTTTGCGCTTTCGCGCCCGTAGGTTAGGGTTCTTGCTGTTCGTGGGTCAGGTTTCGTTCGAAGGACGTGCTTTCCCCGCCGGTGCGATGTTTCAGGACGCGTCCGGTCTGATCGCGTACAACCCGCCGGGGTTCCACTACGGCGCCGCCGCGGTGGACTTCGCGGGCCGGTCGGCATTCGTCGTCGCGGGGTTCGGCGGGCCGAACCGGGTGCTCGCGTGGTCCGGCGGGCAGCTCCGCGACGTCGCGTCGCCCGAACTGGCCGACGAGGGGCGCCAGGCGATCGCGGTGGCCGCGGGCGACCTCGACGGCGACGGCCGCGAGGAGCTGTACGTCCTCAACACCGACACCTTCGCCGGTCCGAAGCGGCACGCGGACCGGCTCTTCAAGCTGCGCCCGGACGGGCACTGGGACGACCTCTTCGCGCGGCCGGAGAACGCGGGCGTGCGGAACCTCGCGGCCGGGCGGAGCGTGGCCGTGATCGACCGCCGCGGCGTCGGGCGGTACGGGTTCTTCGTGGCGAACTACGGCCGGCCGATGCGGCTGTACGAACTGGCCCCGGGCGGCGCCCTCGCGGACCTCGCCCCGCCGCTCGACCTCGCCCGCACGACCGGCGGGCGGGGCGTCCTGTCGCTGCCGGTGTTCTCGGCGTACCCCGACCTCTTTTGTGTGAACGAGCAGGGGCCGAACTTCGCGTTCCGCAACCGCGGCGACGGCACGTTTCAGGAAGTCGCCCGCGACCTGCGCCTGACCGACTGCGACGAGCCCGGACGGGGGGTGACCGCCGTCGATGCGGGTTGCGAGTTCGGGCTCTGTTGGGGCAACTGGGACGGCCCGCACCGGCTGATGGTGCGCGGCGCGGGCGCGTGGAAGGACCGCGCGACGCCGGGGCTGGCGTTCCCGTCGGCGGTGCGAACGGTGATCGCGGCCGACTTCGACAACGACGGCACCGACGAGCTGTTCTTCAACAATCTGGGCGAACCGAACCGCGTTTTCCGCGTGGGCGTTCTTGAGGACGGCGTGGAACTGACGATGCTCGACGCGGGGGCGGCGCTGGACCCCGACGGCTACGGCACGGGCGCCGCGGTGTGCGACATCGACGGCGACGGCGTGTTGGAACTGCTCGTGTCGCGCGGGGAGAAGGCGGCGCAGCCGTTGGCGATCTTCAAGGCGCGTTCACCGTACTCGAACTGGCTGCGCGTTCGCCCACTGACGCGGTTCGGCGCGCCGGCCCGCGGCGCGGTGGTCCGTGCGGAGTATGGCGGCCGGGTGCGGGTGAAGGGCGTGTGTGCGGGCAGCGGCTACCTGTGCCAGATGGAACCGGTGGCGCATTTCGGGTTGGGGGACGCGCGGGCGGTCGAGCGCGTGACGGTGACGTGGCCGGACGGCGCGTCGGTGGTGCTGCTCAACCCCGGAGGGAACCGAACGGTGACGGTGCCGTACCCGCGGGGGTGAGCGCCGCACCGGCCGCCTACTCCGCCTCCAGTCGCTCCAGCGAGAGCTTCGCGTCGGCGTGGCCCTGTTCCGCGGCGCGGCGGTACCACTCCCGCGCCCGCGCCGCGTTCTTCGCGACCCCGTGGCCGCCCTCGTACAGCGCCCCCAGGTTGTACTGCGCATCCGAATCGCCCTGTGCGGCCGCCTTCTCGTACCACTCACGGGCCATCGTGAAGTCCTGCGGCACGCCTTCGCCGTTGTGGTGGAGCGCGCCCAGGTTGTACTGCGCCCCCGCGTGCCCGCGCGCCGCCGCCTTCACCCACCACTCCCGCGCCGTCGCGAAGTCCTGCGGAACGCCATCGCCGCTGTCGTACAGCACGCCCAAGTTGTACTGCGCGTTGGCGTCGCCCTGAACGGCCGCCCGCTCGTACCACACGCGGGCCATCGGCGCGTCGCGCGGGCCGCCCTCGCCGTCGTCGTACATGCCGCCCAGCGCGGCCTGCGCGTTGGCGTCGCCCTGGAGCGCGGCCCGCTCGTACCACACCCGGGCCTTTGCGAGATCCTGCGACACGCCCTCACCGTTGTGGTAGATCGCGCCGAGGTTCGCCTGCGCGCCCGCGTGTCCGTTGGCGGCCGCCTGCTCCCACCACCAGCGCGCCCGCGCCGGGTCGCGGGGCACCCCGCGGCCCTTCTTGTATAGCACGCCGAGGTTGTACTGCGCGTTCGCGTTCCCCTGTGCCGCCGCCCTCTCGTACCACGCCCGAGCGGCTACGGCGTCGCGGGGCACCCCGCGGCCGTGGTCGTGCAGCCAGCCCAACCGGAACTCCGCCTCCGCGTGGCCGAGCGCGGCCGCCTTCTCGTACCACTCGCGGGCCTTCGCGTAGTCCTGAAGCGCGCCGCGGCCCGTGTAACACTCCTCCCCGCGCCGGTAATGCGTTTCCGCTTGCTCGCGGAGCTCTGCGTCGGACAGCGCGACCGACACCGGCGCGGCCGCGGGCGCGTTCAGGAGCGGGGCGATCTGAAGTTGCCACTCGGCCGCGTCGCGGGGGCGGCGCTCGGGCCGGACCGCGACACTGCGCAACACGAGCTGCGCGAACGCGTCCGGTATGCCCGCCTCGCGCAACTCGTCGGCCGCGTCGGCGCCCGGGGTAGTCTTCAGGTCGCCCATCGCCATCTGGAAGGCTATTACGCCGAGCGCGTACACGTCGTCGCGCGGGTTCGGCGCGCTGCCGTGCATCTGCTCCGGCGACGCGTACCGCAGGCTCCCGGCCGTCCGCAAGAGCGTGGGGAGCCGCACGGAGAGGTCGACGAAGCTGGCGGTTTCGTCAGAAGCGGAGGCGGCCGACGCGACCCCGCCGAGGCCGAAGTCGGTCACGCGCGGCACGGCGCCGGACATGAGGACGTTGTGCGGCTTGAGGTCGCGGTGAACGATGGGCGGGTCGAGCTGGTGGAGCCGGGCGAGCGCCCCCGCGATCGCGTGGAGCGTGCGCACGGCCCGTGCCAGCCGGTCGCCGGGTGAGAGCGCGCCGGAGCCCCCGATCAGATCGGCGAGCGTGCCCCCCTCGACGTACTCGTACATCAGCCAGGGGATTTCGGCCCTCAGCGAGTATTCGAGCAACGGGACGATGTTCGGGTGGTCGCCCGCGTTGCGCATCACGCGGAGCAGAACCGTCTTCTCGTGCCCGATGAGGCGGTGCCGCACGTCGGGGTGCGTGCAGAACTTCACCGCCCGGAGTTCGTCCTTCCATTCGTGGCGCGCGAGCCACACCTCGCCGAACCCGCCGCGGCCGAGCTCGCGAACCAGGAGCCAGTTCTCGGCGCGGTCGACGGGGTCGTCGGGCGCGAAGTGGGGGTTGACCGGCGGTCGCGGCACTTCACGGGGGTTCGGCATGTCCGCGGGTTCGCTCATGGCAGTTCGTACCGTGGGCGGCGACCGTTGCCGACATGGAGCGGCCGTGAAGCAGCGCTTCGCTGCGACAGGCCGCGAGATCCGACCGCAGCGGCCGTGAAGCAGCGCTGGCCGCGAGAGCCGACCGCAGCGGCCGTGAAGCAGCGAAGCGCTGCGACGGGCCGTGAGGGACGATGCGCGGCCGTGAAGCCCGGCTTTGCGGGCGACAGGCCGCGAGGACCGCAGGGCGGCCGTGAAGCAGCGCTCCGCTCCGACAGGGGCGCTGCGACGGGCCGCGAGGACCGACGGTTAGCATGATACCGGCCGGGGGCCGGTGGGGGAACGTGAGTCGGTGACGCGGGCGCGCCGGTCCGGTAGCATATTCGGTATGAAAGACGCGACCGCCGACCCGTCCGAATCGCTCGCGGCCGCGCTCGGCCGCGTCCCCAGCGGCCTGTTCGTTCTCACCGCGGGTACGGGCGCCGCCGAGACCGGCCGGCTGGTGAGCTGGGCGCAGCAGTGCTCGTTCGACCCGCCGCAGGTGTCGGTCGCGGTGAACAGGTCCGGCGGCGCGCTCGACCTCCTGCCCGACGGCGCTCCGTTCGTGCTGAACGTGATCCCGGAGGGCGGGAAGGCGCTGATCGCTCACTTCGGAAAGGGGTTCGCCCCGGGCGAGCCGGCGTTCGACGGTCTGGAAGTGATCCGCGAGCGCGAAATCCCGCCCGTACTGCTGGCGTCACACGCGTACCTGGTGTGCCGCGTCGCGAACCGCTTCGACGCGGGCGACCACGTGCTCGTGATCGGCCGCGTGACGGCCGGGGCCGTTCTGCACGACGGCAAGCCCACCACGCACGTGCGCAAGAGCGGACTGCGGTACTGAAACGGTGGATCGTGGGTGGCGCGCGGCGGACCGGGAGGGACCGCGCGACTGTCGATCCCGCCCCAGCACCCCGCCCACTGAGAACTTCTCCATGTCAGACGAGCCGATCATCAGTCCCGACACGCGCCGCGACAACCGCGTCCCGCCGCGGCAGGTCGTCACGCACAAGTGGCCGGTGTTGCACGCGGGCAGCGTTCCGCCGTTCGATCCGGCGAAGTGGGACTTCACCGTCTTCCCGATGCCGCTCGTCAACGCGGTGAAGCAGTTCAGTTGGGCCGAGTTCTGCGCGCTGCCGCGGGTGCGGGTGTTCGCGGACATGCACTGCGTCACGCGGTGGAGCAGGCTCGACAACCTGTGGGAGGGCGTCGCGACGCGGGAGCTGCTCAACCACGTCACGGTCTCGCCGCGGGCGAAGTTCGTAATGGTCCACTGCGAGTACGGGTTCAGCACGAACCTCCCCGTTGAGGACTTTTTCGGCGACGACTGCCTGTTCGCGATGCGGCACAACGGGCAGGACCTGACGCCGGACCACGGCTATCCGCTCCGGCTGGTGGTGCCGAAGCTCTACGCGTGGAAGAGCGCGAAGTGGGTGCGCGGGGTCGAGTTCATGGAGGCGAACCGCCCCGGCTTCTGGGAGAGCTGGGAGCACGGCGGCTACCACATGCGCGGCGACCCGTGGGCCGAAAATAGGTTCCGAGACGACAGCGAACGCGGCCTCGACAGTGGCGGGGCACAACTCCTTCAGCAGCCAGAAGAAGGGGCGGGCGGCATCTTCCGGACCCTCTGGCGGGAAACGCTGGAACTGCTCCGCGGGAAGCGTGTTCCACGGCCGGGAATCGACCCGCAGCCCGGCTGAGGCGTGCTGGGTGGCGGAACAACGAGAACGGTGGGGCGAAGTGCCCCGCCGTTTGTGTTTATCGCGTTTTGCTCAAGTCATGGAAAGGGCTAGTGTTCAACAGAGGTTCCGCTGCGGCTCCTCTGAAGGGTTGGCACGTTGTCGCCGTCCGACGCCAGCACCAGCCCCCGCATCATCATCCCGCTCAACACCGAGTTCGCCACCTCGATGACCCGCAGGTGCCCGCGGGCGAGCAGCACCTCCAGTACCCGCGACAGGTCGTGGAAGTCGTCCGCGAGCAACGCCGCCACTTGGTGATGAGCCGCCGTCGTGCGGATGAAGCGGGCGAGGAAGTACGGGTCGAGAACCCCGAACTCGTCCCCGAACCCGAGCCGCACGTCCACGACCTGTCCGGTCCGCCGGTGCGTGAAGCAGCACTCGAACCCGTGGAAGTAGAAGTTCCACTCCCCGACCCGGCGACGCCATCCGATGTCGTTCCGCCGGTCTAGCAGGTCTGCTGCCGCGATCCCGTGGGCGGCGGCGAGTTCGTGGCAGCAGTTGCGGGCCGTGTCAGCGAAGTCGCGGATCGCGGCGAGGAACAGCGGCAGGTGGGCGACCACCACCGACTCGTCGAGCACGCGGTAGACGGTCACGCAGTCGGTGTCGCCCGGCCCCGGCCCGCTGTCGAACACTCGGTGGCCGGGCAGCTGGGCGGCGAGACGCTCGATGAGCGGCCGCTTGTTGGGGATCGAGCCTCGCGGGAACTGGAGGACGATGTGCTGGCCGACGACAGCCATCGCCGTCAACTCGACGGCCGACGGGACGGCGTCGAGGTCGCGGCACGACAACCGGAGCGGTACGCTCCCCTGCGTGGCTGGGGCAACAGGTCGTGAGCGACCGAGCAGGCGGCGGATGAAGGCGGCGAGGCTCATTCGTCCCAGCCCTGTGTAGGTCATTTCTGAGGTCGTTGCTGGAGCAATCGAGCGGTGGCGTAGTGCTTGGCTTTGGCTCCGCTCTCCCTCGGTGGTCGGGGCTTCTTCGGCCCACGAGGCTGCTTTCGGAACCCGGCCAGCCACACCCGCCGACCCAGACCCCGGAGCATCTCGGCCGACTCGACCGGGGTCATCCGGGCGAACAGCGACCACACCGACGGCGAGATCGCGATCACCATCCCACGCCGGGTGCCCGCGATCTCTTCGGCGAGGTCCGACCCGGACACTTGGGCCTCCGCGTCGATCCCGTGGCCGGCCCCGATGGCCGCCTTCACCGCCCGCAACACGTTGAACGCCACCAGCGCCACGCAGAACGCGAGCAACGCCGCCTTCGGCTACCGTGTGGGGCGGACGCGCCCGGAACTCGGGCTCCAGGGCCGACCGGTGGTTCTCCGAGGCGCCGACGGGCTTCACCCAATGGAACGCGCGCCGGCCCGCGACGCCGCGCCGGCGGAACGGGGCCACGTACCGCTCGACCGTGGCTCGGGAGACGCCGGCCAGTTGCCCGGCACGGGCTTGGGTCTCGCCTGGGCTGAGCAGCCAGAGAACCTCCATGCGCCGTTGGACCCGAGGGTCCGGGTGTTGGTACCGCTCGGCGGCGAGCGCGGAGCAGTCGTCGTCGCTAAAGACGAGGGCGGATCGGGTGCCCGTCCACGGTTCCAAATCGGGGTTACGGTCAAGAGTTAGAATTCGACCACAGATCCAAAACTGCGCCAACCCCTCATTCCCGACCGCGCGGAGTATA
>JAFKJJ010000172.1 GCA_017306025.1 Planctomycetota bacterium | reverse complement strand
GGCTCAGGAACAGCACCAGACACGCGAAAACGCCGACCGTCGCACCCCACGCGGTCAGCGCGAGCGGCTTTCCGTCGGCTCCTTCGGGCGCCGGACGGTTCTCGGTTACTTCCGGTTGCGGTGGGGATGGGGCCGGGGTCGGTAGCGCGGGTGGGATCGTCGGTGGGGTCGGCGCGAACCTCGGCTCCTCCGGTTCCGGCGCACCGGGCGCGGCCGGGGGCTTCACCGGCGCCGGTTCCGGCAACACGGCGACACCCGCGGTCACGGACGGTTCGGGTTTCGGCTCCGGCTGCGGCGGAACGGCCCCCGCGATCACTTTACCGAGGTCCGTCATCAGCTTGTCGAACGCGTCGTCGGCGGTCGCGGCCTTCAGATCGAAGAACTTCCCCTTCGGACCCTCCCACAGCGGCTCGAACCGCTTGAGGTGCTCCGGCAGCGCGACGACGTGCAACTGGTCGATCCGCTTCGCGACGAGGTGCTTCACCGCCATGTCCGCGCTCTTTATTCGCCCGTCGGACCGCTTCGGGGGGCCGTCGGTGACGAGCACGAGGACGCGCGCCGCACCCGCGCGCAGCGGATAATCGGCGGCCGCTTCGAGCCCGTCGAGGCTGCTCTCGCCATCGCCGCCGCCGCCGCCGAGCCGCAGCCCGCGAACCACCCGCGCGAACTGGGCCACGTCCCCGCTCATCCTCGCGCCGCCGACGAGCGGGCGTTCGAGCGGCTGACCGAGCGTCGTGTCGCGGAAGCCGACCAGTCCGAACCGTGCGTCGAGCCGCGCCTTGTCCAGTTCGGCGGCCAACACGGGAACGCCCCGGCTCAGTCCGTCCACGGACTTCCGCATGCTGCCGGTGCAGTCGAGCACCAATACGACGTCGACCGGCGCGCGGTTCGGGTCGAGTATTTCGGCGACGACCTCGGCCGTTGCCGATGTCGCAACCCCTTTCGGCACGGCCCGCGCGGTAACGGTCACCTTCGCCGCGCCGAGCTTCGCGGCCGCGTCGGCGGTCAGTTCGGCGGTCGCCTCGGTCTTGCCCGCGGGCACCGTGACCGCGGGGACCTTCACGCCGTCCGGCAGGTCCTCGAACGCGACCGTAACCGGGTCGTCGAAGTCGGCCCGCGTCACGCGCACCGTAAACGTGTTCTTCCCCTTCTGATACACCTGGACCTTCGGCGACGTGCTCACGGCCATCCGCGCCGGCGGGGGCGGCAGCGCCGGCACCGTCACCCGCACGGCCGTGCTCGCGCGGATCGTGTGATCGTTTACGGCCGCGGTCGCGACGACGGCGAGCGCGTGCCCCCCGGCCTTCACGTCCGGCGGAACGACGACTTCCGCTTTTCCGATCGTCTCGGTTGCCGGAATGCTGATCTCGGCCGCGGTCAATCCGCCCGTCGGCTCGAACCGCACCGTAACGGGTCCTTCGAACGTGTCGCGGGCGACGCGGACGCCAAATGTGTTCTTCCCGCCGGGGTAGGCAGTAACCGGGGCCGCGGACACCGCGAGTCGCGGCCCCGGCCGGGTCGGCGGCGGTGTGGGCGGTTCGGCCGGGGGTTCGTCGCGCGGTGCGGGTGCGGGTTGTTGTGCGGGTGGAGACGGCTGGAGCAGGTACCAGACGAGTTCACCGGCCGTGAGGGCGACCAGGAAACCGGCGAGAGCCCCCGTCAGCGCGAACAGTGCCGGTCGGGGCATCTTCGCGAGGAACGGCGGGGCGGGCATGTGAGCGGGCCTCACGCGGCGGAGAGAGCGGCGTGACGTCCATGATGGCACGGCGGCCGCGATCGGTCCAGAGGGGAGCCGCGCACGTGCGCAAGAAGGGGAAAGAACAACCGTGTCGGGCGGTTTACTTCGTGACCTGTGGGCGCGGAGGGCTCACGGCACCGCCGAGGCCTCGAAGTACTTCGAGGAGGCGGAACCGCGACCCACGGGGTTGATCCCGTCCGCCTCCTCGAAGTACTTCGAGGCCTCGACAGCGGCGCTGGAACAGCCCTCCCCGCGGGGTGACGCACGGCAAGCGCTCGGGCGACGCAACATCGCCCTTGCTGAAACAGCGAGCTAAACTCGCCCGACACGGTTGATTCGGCTACATACCCCGCCAAATGCGGAAGTGAGGGGTGGTGTAGAACGGGTGTCACACGTCCAGGTCCCAGACGACGACTTTGCCGTTGCCGCACCCGGCGGCGGCCAGCGCCCCGTCCGGGCTGAACGCGACGCCGTGGGTGTGGCCGAGCTTCCAGTCGAACACGCGGACCGGTTGCCACGTCGCGGTGTCCAGGAACGCGACCGGGGCCGCGTCACTGGTCAGGGCCAACACCCGCCCGGACGGGTGGAACGCGATGTCCCGCACCTCACTCGGCTTCTTCCGGCCCTTCGTCGGGGGCGGCTCGTAAGCGGCGACCTCGGCGAGTGTCCGGGCGTCCCACACCCGCACTCGCCGCCACTCGTCCTGGCCGGCGAGGAGTGACCCGTCTGGACTGTACGCGAGGTGGACGATGTGCCGGGCGTCGCACACGGCCGTCTTGCGGTGCCGGCCGTCGGGGTACCGCCACAGCTTGATGGCGGTACGCACGCGGTCGTTCTTGTCGGCGGTCGCGAGGGTCGCCCCGTCGGGGCTGACGGCCAGCGCGTCGTCGAGGTTGGTCCGCGTCGCGAACGGGGGCTTGCGGTGCCAGCTCCCGACGCGCCACCGCCGCACCCCGCCGCCGACGCCGTCTACGCAGGTCGTCAGCATGTCTGTGCCGTCCGGGGTGAACGCGACGTCCGTGATGTGGTGGCCGTTCGGGTGGGCGAGGAACCACTTCGCCTTGCCGCGGCGGGTTACGTCCCACACGCCGACGCAGCGGTCCTCGGCACCGGCGACGTACCGTCCGCACGGGCTGACCGCGGTGCGAAAGACGAACCCGCCGGACTCGAAGTCCTCCCAGACCGGCTCGCCGGACGTGCCCGCCAGGTCCCAGACCACGAGCCCCTGCTTGGCGTCGCCGTAGAGCCACCGGCCGCACGGAGAGAACAGGGGGAGCACGGGGTATTCGAAATTGGGGACTGTGAAGCAGCGCATGCGGTGTCCTCGTGGGCGCCGCAAGTCCGCGCCCCAGATCATGGCCCTGCCCGCATCACTCCCGCCCCAGGTGCCGTCCGGAAAGACGGCGACGACATCGCTTCTCCGTTCGCTCTCGGCGCCCGCACCGCTCCCGCCAATCCGTAGCCGGCCGTTGTGAGGCCGGCTACCGACAGGGGACTCTGCGCCCCTACTTTCCGGCCAGCGTGATCGGCCTGGCGCCGTCCTTCACCTCGCGGAAGCAATCCAGCCACAGCGCCTCCAGGTCGTTCCGCGCCGAGCCCTGGAACTCCTTCGCCGCCTCGTACCGCCGCTTCCGCTGCGCCGGGCCGTTGAACGCCAGCGGGCCTTCCAGGTCGATCATCCGGTACAGGTCGCGCTTCACCAGCTCGCGCCGGTCCGCCTCGGACTCGTCCTCGTTGATGAAGTGGTAGTACGCGTCCAGGAACCACACCGCCGACTCGTTCGGGTAGTGCAGCAGGGCCACGTCCAGCCACGCCCGCGCCTTCGCCTTGTCCTCCTTGCTCGCCTTCGCGTTCGCCAGGAGCTTCGCCCCGAACCCGAGGCTGAAGTTGGCCACCTGGTCGTCCGCGTGCGCCGGGCCGGCCATCTGCATGATCCGGACCTGCGGCGGGCGGCGCGGGGCGCGCGGGTCGGTCGGCTGTTCCGGCTTCACCACGCGCCGCGTGTACCGCGGGTCGCGCACCAACAGGTCGGCGAGCTTGCCGACGATTTCCGGCGTCACCCGGCCCACCGCGTGCGCCTTGAACGTCAGGTACAGGTTCGCGTCGTAGAACGCGCTCTCGATCCGGACCCCGTCGAAGTCCGGGTACGCCAGCGTCACCCGCTTCACGCGTTCGAGCATCTCGTCCATCGGGATCGGTTCGAGCTTCGGCACCTGCACCGCCTGCTCCGCCCCGTCCTGATCGCGGAAGTACTGCTTCCACTTCTCCTCGCCCTTCAGCCGGGTGAGCAGCTTGAACAGCTCCGCGTTCTGCTCCTTCCTGTCCACGACGCCCGAGAGCGTGTACCGGTCCTGGTCGTCGAAGTACCCGCGCTCGATCAGCACCCCGTACCACGTCTTCTGGTCCGCGGCCATGATCCGCCGCAGCTCGGCCGTCAGGCCCGGCAGGAGCGGCTCCTTGCCCGCGAGCGGGTCCTTCGGATCTTTCGGCGGCTCCGCGGTCTTGGGCGGCACGTCGCCGGCCGGCGCCGGCGCCCCGACGGCCACCTTCGGCGCGGGCATCCCCTGGGGGAAGTGCCGCGCGAACGCCCGCGCGAACTCCGCCTCGACCGCCCGGAGGTCGGCGGCCGACGTGGCCTGGTACACCAGCACCAGCCCGGCCCCGTTCTTGGCGACCGCGTAGTGCTGCGGTTCGAGTGACTTCGGGTCGAGCACGAAGTACAGCCGGCGCAACCGGATGTCGTCCTTGTTGCTCATCGCCCAGTCGTGCAGGTCCTTGCGGACCTGGCCGATCGGCAGCGGGGTCATACCCGCCGCGCTGACCGGCTGGGCGGCCAGGATCTTGTACTTCTGTGCCGTCTGCTCGTTGTGCCGCTTGTCGCCGCTGTAGGCCGCGAGGGCCTTCCGCACGACCCCCTCCAGCGTCTCCCGCGCGGCCGCACCGAACTCCGGCTGAATCCCGGCCAGCAGGAGCTTGCCGTCCGCGTCGAACTCGAAGCCGGGGTCCACGCGGACGCCGTCGAGCGCGCGGTTGGCGCTCACCGCCGACTGCAACTCGGCGACCGGCTCGTTGAGCGGGCGCAACAGGTCGGTGCAGTCGATCTGGTACTGCTCCGCGGGCGTGCCCTTGGTCATCCCGGTCCACACCGGGGTGATCTGCGCGCGGACCTTCGGCTCGATCTGGTTCGGGTCGGGCACGTCGAGCAGCGGGGCGGCCCCGCTGCGGAACCCCTCGACGCGGAACTCCAGCCGGTCCCAGCCGAGCACCGCGTCGGGATCGGCGGGCGGCGCGCAGTACGCGCGGCTGACGAACAGCCGGCGGAACGCCTTCTCCGGGCCGTTGGCCAGCACGGCCTGGATCGCCTTCGCGGAGGCGCTCCACTTCAGCGCCGCCGTGCCCTTCGCGGTCTCCCACGCGACGCCGGCCGGCTTCCCCTCGAAGGTCCCGAGGACGGGGTCCTTGAGCACCGCCTTCACGTTCTCGTCGAGCCACTTGTCGAGGGCCGCGTCCTTCTCCTCGCGGAGCACGGTCAGGATCACCTCGCCGGACGGGCCGAACCGCGCGCCGATCGCGACCACCCGGTCGGCGGCCGCGGCGCCCGCGGCCCCGGCCCTGTTCGCCTCCTCCTGCACGATCAGGTGCGGCAGCCGCGGACCCTTCGGGCTTGCCCTTGCTGTCGACGGCGCCGATCCGTTGGACGGCGGTCCAGTCGAACTGCACATCGCCCACCTTGACGAAGGTGCCGATCACCTTCTCGGCGTCGGCGCGCGCGGCGGTGAAGGTCGGCGACCAGACGTCGTTTTCGAGCTTGGGCCGGATGCCCGAATCGAGGAACGCGCCGACCACCTTCACCTGCTTGTCGCTCACCTCGAACTTCTCGACGCGGAACCGCTGGAGGCTCGGGTTGTCCCGCTCCTTGCCCGCGTCGGTGTCCTTGCCGGAGGCGAGCTTCTCGCGGATCTTCTTGATGTTGGCGTTGGCGTCCTTGGCGACCTGGTCGGCGTCCTGCGCGGCCGCAGCCGCGCCCCACGCGAGCGCCACGACGGCCGCGAGCACGGACGGACGAAGGGAAGAAACGGACCGGGGCATGAGTTCCTCGCGGATGTCAGTCACGGGTGTCCGTGGATTCCGGGAAACCGTCCCTGGCTGCCGGCGGCTCTTCCGCCGGCGGTGGCTCGGCGCGTGATCCGGGGCGACCGGCCGGTGCGTCGGCCGGCGGGTCGTGGGGGATGTCGAGCATCAGGTCGCGCACGTCCGCGGTAATCACCGGCTCCTGTTCGGGCGCGTGTGGGGCCTCCCTCCCCCGGTCTTCGGACCGCCGGACCGCGACACCCGCGTCGCGAACCGCGGCCGGTTCGTGCTGCCCGCTCGGGGCGCTTTCGTCCCCCGCCCGCACCTCGGGTTCCTCGACGGGCAGCGCTTCGGGAACCTCTTCCTCCGACTCCGGCGGCACGCCCGTTACACGTAATACGACCAGCGTGCAGTCGTCGTTCACCATGTCGTTGGCCTGGCGGAGCGTGTCCAACTCCGCCCGCCACGCGTCCTGCGTGATTTGCTCGTAGCGGCCCCAGTCGAAGCCGGGTTCGGCCGCGGTGCTCTTGAACAGCCGCGCCGAAACCGCGTCGGTCGCGAGCACGAACCGGTCGCCGGGCCGGCACGTTCCCGCGGCCGCGAGGGCCAGCGTCTTGAAGCCGGGATTCGACCGCACCAGCAGCGGGGCCGAGCCGAACTGATCGGCCGCCACGACCGGAAACGTCGCCAGGAGCCGGTTCCCGCGCACCCAGAACAGGCTCGCGTCGCCCACGGCACAGGCCCGCCACGGGCGCCCGCCCGCGGCGTCGGCGGGGCCGACCTCCAGCGTCAGGAGCGTGGCCGCGGCGCCGGTCTGGTCGACCTTCGCCTGCTTCGACCAGTTCAAGCTACTGTACTTGATGGCCGTGCGCCACTCCGATCTTAACCCGTTTACCCATTTATTCAGAGAAACCGGGTCGCGCGTATCGGGACGATCGGTCAGGAACCTTTTGCTGAGTTGGTCCGCCCAGATGTTGCAGTAGATGCCGGTGCTGGCCCCGTCGGCGATCGCGGCCACCCCGCCGGGGGCGTCCACCGCGTAGGCGTCCTCCCACTGCTCCGGGGAGTTGCCCATCTTCTGCGCCCACATTTCTCGGCTCTCGGCGAACCCGCCGCTGCCGGCCCACTCGACCGCGTCCTCGCGCCACGAGACGGCGAACAGCGCGGCCCACTGGTCGAACCGGTCCCAGTAGTTCACGGCCAGCGCCCGGCGCTCCCGGTGTCCGGTGTCGGGGCTGGCCGGCAGCTCGCCGGAGGTGGCGTACAGGTCCGCCCACGGCGCGACGCGGGGCGCGGCGGCCCAGGCGCTGGGCGGGATCGGCCCTTCGCCCGGCACGAACACGTAGTGGAGCAGTCGGGCCGGGCCGTGTCCGGTGGCGAGCAGTCCGAGCGAGCGCGCGGCCCGAAAATAGGCGTCGTCGAGGCCGTCGGGGGTGGTGCAGTGGACGACGACCGGCGGGCGGGCCGTGAACCGGCCGGTGAGCCAGACCGCGACCATCTGGTAGACGCGGGCGAGCGCGTCGGCCGCGCACGGTTCGCCCTCGCAGGGGGGCAGCACGGCCCACTTCCGCGGCTGCCCTTCGCCGCCGCGGGCTTCGGCCGGCAGTCCCGCCGCCTGGGTCAGCGGAACGAGCCGCGGGGTCGTGTCACCGGCGGGCAGGAGGGAAAACAGTTGCGGCGCGCCGTCCGCGCCGGTGCGGTAGCCGAGAACGGCGACGTCGAGCGGACCGGCCGACCCGTCGGCGGCGAGGCCGACGAGGTACTCGACCAGTTCGTCGGCCAGTTGCCGGGCCGCGGCGAACGCGGGAACGTCCTCGTGCCCCTCGTCCGCCGCCTGCGCGGTGACCCGGGCCGTCTCCATCTCGGCCGACAGGCGGAGCAAAAGCACGAGGCAGCCGGGCGGCAACTCGGCGGTTCCGGTCATTGGTCTCTCGCAAAGACCCCACCCCCGGCCCCCTTCCCCGGGAGAGGGGGAGAAAGCACCCGGAGGAGTTGCGACTTCGCGCGGGGTCTCGAAATTGGATCCCGGAGGTCTTTCTCCCCCTTCCTTTTTAGGGAAGGGGGCCGGGGGGGTTCTTCGCCTTTCGCCTTACCGCAGGTGCGGCGGCAGCGTCGCGGCGGCGACCACCTGCGTGCCGACGTTGAGGAGCTTCAGCAGGCTGACCGCGTCCGCGTTGAACGCCATCGCCCGGCACCCGATCGGGGCCGAGATGCCCTTCACCTCGGCCATGTGACGCAGCTTGTCGGGCAGGTTGCTCGACATCCCGAACAGGTCGCGGGCGTACTCGTCGGGCAGCACGCCGTCGGTCGCCGGGAGGAACACCGGCTGCGCGTCGCGGCCCGACAGGTGACAGTTGAACAACAGCACGTTACCGTCGTTGGTGGCCTTCGCCTTGAGATCCTCGGCGAACGGCACCGGCATGCCGTCGGTCGATTCGCCGTCGGTCAGGTTGATGACCATGGGCGGGAAGCTGTTGGGGTGTGCGTCGATCCAGGCCTGCACCACCTGAGCGCAGTACCCCAGCGCGGTACACATGGGGGTACCGAACATCTCGGTCGGCTGGGGGGAGCGGAACCACACCGGGAACGCGATCTGCTTCTCCACCTCGGTCAGCCCGCCGGCCCCGTCGTCCACGAACTCCTTCTTGCGGCGCTGCTCGATCTCCAGCGGGTTGTCGTACAGCTCCTGGATCGACACCAGGTCCCGGCCCTCCAGCCCCAGCTGGAACAGCGGGCGGACGATCGCCACCCCGTTCGAGTCGGTCGTGTACCCGATCAGCCCCACGTCGAAGTAGTTCCGCGGCTTCTCTTC
>JAFKJJ010000171.1 GCA_017306025.1 Planctomycetota bacterium | reverse complement strand
CCCGCCTGCCCGCGGCGCTTCACGGTGTTGCCGCGGATCAGGTTGTCGGTGTCGCGGTGGCCGACCGAGATGCCCGCGGTCTTGGTGTCCTCGATCGTGTTCTTCTCCGCGAGCCCGTACTTCACGCCCCAGCAGAAGAACAGCCCGATGTGGTTGCCCACCAGCGTGTTGTTCCGGATGACGGGCCGTTGCGAGCCGGAACCGGGGTGCAGCCCGAGCCCCGTGTGGTTGCGGCTCTCGCACTCCTCGACCGTGACGTCGTGGCAGATCTGCCAACTGACCCCGTCGCCACGGTAGTCGCGCGCGACGACCTTTCGGATGAGAACGTCGGCGCAGTCCTGCAAGAAGATGCACCCCGCGTAGTTGCCGTCGAGTTCCTCGTTGTTCGCCTTGTTGCCGTCGAGGGCGAGGTTCTCGATTGTGACGTTCGTAATGAACTCGCCGGTCAGGATCGGGAACAGGGTCGAGACCACCGGGCTGCCGCCGGCCCACAAGTTCTCGCGCAGCCCCTTGTCGAGCTTGAAGCGGTTGCCGGAGCGCGCCACGAGGGTGCGTTTGATGACCGTTTGTCCGCCGTTGTGGGGGTTCCTCGCGCGCAGGCAGACGCCGTCGCCGACCCGGAAGCCCTTCGCGTCGGCGACGGTGATTTCCTGGTCGTACCAGTCGGAATCGGCCGCGAGCTTCGCGCTCACCGAGGCTTCCTTCACGAGCACCGTTTCGGGTCCGCTGCCGACGAGCCGGATGTTGGAGCACAGATGGACCGCGTTCCGCAGCCGGAAGGCGCCGGGCAAGAGCCGCACCGTACCGCCGCCCATCCGGGCGACCGTATCGACCGCGGCCTGGATCACGCGCTGGTCCTGGCCGCTCAGGTCGCCCTTGTCGTTGCCGACGGTGAGCGTGAACAGCTCGTCCCACTTCGGGCCGTGCCGCACGTCGCCCGAGGTGGCGCGCGGGTTGGTGACCGGGGGCGGTCCGTTCGCCGCGCCGGGGCGTGCGGGGCCGTCGGCCGCGTAAGAGACGGCGAGCGAACCGGCGAGCGCCGCGGACGTCGACGCGGTGCCGAGGAAATGGCGGCGGTCGAGAGCGTGTCCGTTGTCGTGCATGAAAGGGTTTCCGTAGAGGTATGCCACGAGTGTAAACACGCGCCCGCATGCGTACCAGCGCCGGACTCGCGAAGCGGGACGCGATCGGTTAATGTTGGAACCCGCGCGGACCGAATTGTCGCCACGAAGTAGGGGCGTGAGTATGCGATCAACGAAGTGGGCGGCTCTGTGTGCCCTGACCGTGCTTCTGACAGCCGCACCGGTGCGGGCGGACCCGTTCGAGGTGTTCATCGTTGCGGGGCAGTCGAACTGCGACGGCCGCGGCGCCGCGGCCGCACTCACCGGCAAACTCGCGAAGTGGGCGAAACCGCAGGACGACGTGCTCATCGCGTACTCGTGCTCGAAGCTCCGCGGGCCGATCCTCGACAGCGGCGGCTTCAAGCCGCTCCAACCCGGCTGGAGCGTCGCGCCGGGCAAGAACCGGCCGACGAAGCTCCCCAGCGACACGTTCGGCCCGGAGGTGTCGTTCGGCCGCGGCATGGCGGACCGCCTCAAAGACAAGAAGGTCGCGCTCATCAAGTTCGCGGAAGGCGGCACCAGTCTGGCGAAGGACTGGAACCCGGAGGTGAAGGACCGGCTCTACCCCGCGTTCCTCGACTTCACAAAGAAGTCGCTCAAAGAGTTGAAGGACAAGGGCCACACGTACACGCTCCGCGGGATGATCTGGCACCAGGGCGAAAGCGACGCGACGCTCACCGCCGACGAGTACCAGAAGCTGCTCTCGGCGTTCATCGGGCGCGTGCGGACCGACCTGGACGCGCCGGACCTGCCGTTCGGCATCGGGGAGGTGTTCGACAACGGGAAGCGCGATACGATCCGTGCCGCGCAGAAGGCCACGGCCGAGAAGGTCAAGGGCGCGTTCTTCGTGTCGGCGGACAAGCTGAAGACGAGCGACATGGGAACGCACTTCGACGCGGCCAGCCAGATCGAACTCGGCGAGCGGTTCGCCGCGGGCATGGCAAAGGCGATCGGCGCGCGCTGAGTACACGACCGAACGCGAACCACGGAACCTCACCCGATGACGAACACAGCCGAAGCTCGCTACCGCGCCTCCGAGCTGATCGAATACACGTCGGCGCTGTTCGCCGCCGCAGGGTGCGACGGCGACAAGCCCGCGGCTCTTGCGGCCGGGCTGGTCGAGGCCGACCTCCTCGGCCACACCACCCACGGGCTCCAACTCGCCCCGGTGTACCTCAACGAACTCGCCGCGGGCGGCATGACGGCCCGCGGCGAGCCGGAGGTGGTCGCCGACCGCGGCGCGTGCGTCACCTGGGACGGCAAACGGTTGCCCGGCGTCTGGCTCGCGGCACGGGCGGTGAACTTGGCCGTCGAACGCGCGCCGACCTATGGCGTCGTGACGGTCGTGATCCGCAAGAGCCACCACATCGGGTGCCTCGCGGCGTTCCTCCAGCGCGCCACCGACCGCGGGCTGATGATCGTCATTACGAGTTCCGATCCCGCGGTGGCGACCGTTGCCCCGTTCGGCGGTCGGAAGGCCGTTTACACGCCGGACCCGTTCGCGGTCGGCATCCCGACCGACGGCGACCCGATCCTGATCGACGTCAGCGCGTCGATCACGACCAACGGCATGGCGGGCCGGCTGCGCCGCGAGGGGAAGCGCTTCCCGGGGCCGTGGGCACTCGACGCACAGGGGAACCCGACCGACGACCCGAACGCGCTGTTCACCGACCCGCCCGGCACACTCTTACCGGTTGGCGGTACGGATCACGGACACAAGGGGTACGGACTGGCGCTCCTCGTCGAATCGCTGACTCAAGGGCTCGGCGGCTTCGGACGGGCCGACGCGCAGGCGGGGTGGGGCGCGTCGGTGTTCGTGCAGGTGCTCGACCCGTCGGCGTTCGGCGGACTCGATACGTTTCAGCACCAAACGGGCTGGCTCGCGACCGCGTGTCGGAGTTGCCCGCCGGTGCCCGGCGTGGACGCGGTCCGCGTGCCGGGTCAGCGGGGCCTGGAGCTGAAGCGTCGGGCACTGGCCGAGGGCGTCGCGCTGTACCCGGGCATCCTTTCGGCACTGGAACCGCACGCGGCCAAGTTCGGTGTGACACCGCCCCGGCCGATCGCCTGACGGCCGGCAGCCGCTTACCTCACGAAAGCACACCCTTCACCACCTCACCGCTCACATCCGTGAGGCGGTAGTCGCGGCCCGCGTGACGGTAGGTCAGCTTTTCGTGATCCAGGCCCATGAGGTGAAGAATCGTCGCGTGGAAGTCGTGGACGTGGACCGGCTTCTCCGAGGGCTTGATGCCGTACTCGTCCGTCGTGCCGTACGCGACGCCGCGCTTCACCCCCGCGCCGGCCAGCCACGAGCTGAACGCCCAACTGTGATGCTCGCGGCCGGGGTTGTCCGCGGTGTTGTTGAACGGCGTCCGCCCGAACTCCGTCGTCCACACCACCAGCACGTCGTCGAACAGCCCGAGGCGCTTCAGGTCCTGAATCAGCCCGGCCATCGGCTGATCGACCTGCGCGGCGAGCCGGCCGTGGTCGGCCATGTTCCCGTGCGAGTCCCAGTTCCCGCTCGAACCGGTGTGGATCAGTTCCACGAACCTTACGCCGCGCTCGACCACTCGGCGTGCGACGAGGCACTGCCACCCGAACCCGTCTTGTTGGCCGCGTTTGAGTCCGTACAGGGCCAGCGTGGCGTCGGTCTCTTTCGAGAGGTCGAGCGCCCGGGGCATCTCGGACTGCATCCCGGCCGCGGTCTCGAACGACTTGATCCGCGCCGCGAGGTTCGGGTCGTCCGCACGCTCCGTCCGGTGCGCCTCGTTGAACGCCTTCAGCGCGTCGAGTTCGAGTTGCTGCCGCTGCTCGGTCGGCACGCGCCGCGTGAGGTTCGCGATCGGTTCGGTACCGGGCACCACCCGCGTGCCCTGGTGCGCGCCGGGCAGGAAGTCCGACGCCCACACCTGCGTGCCCGCGTAGGGCATCTGCGGCGCGAGCACCAGGAACGACGGGAGGTTCCTGTTCGGCGTGCCGAGGCCGTAGCTCGTCCACGCCCCGATGCTGGGCCGCGCGACCGCAAACGACCCGGTGTGCATCCCGAGCGTCGCGTTGTAGTGGTTCGAGTGGCTCGTGTGCATCGAGCGGATCAGGGCGACGTCATCGACCTGTTTCGCGAGGTGCGGGAACAGGTCGCTCGTCTCGATGCCGCTCTTTCCGCGCGGCTCGAACTTCCAGTTCGGCTTCTTGAGGAACAGCTTCTCGTAGCCCGGCCGGTTGCGCGTCTCCGGGTGGTCGAGTGTGACCGATTTGCCGTGATCGGCCGTCAGTTTCGGCTTCGGGTCGAACGAGTCGACGTGCGACACGCCGCCGCTCATGAACAGGAAGATGACGGACTTCGCCTTCGGCGCGAAGTGCGGCTTCCTGGGCGCGAGCGGATCGGCCGCGTCCTCCGCGAGTAGCTCGCTGAGGATGCCGGGCATGAGCAACGAGCCGGCGACGGCCGAACGAACGAACCCTCGGCGCGAAACGGGGTACATTGAGTCAGTCCAGATAGAGGAATTCGTTGCCCGCCGGGCTCTTTTTGTGGTGCAGGCGTCCCACCTGCATCGAGGTCGGTTGCAGGCGGGACGCCTGCACCACAATAAAACCGCTCGCATCAGTCCAGGTAGAGGAACTCGTTGCCCGCGAGCAGCACGCGGGTCAGTGCCGCCCACGCGGCCCTCGTGCGATCCGCGGGCGGGGTGTCGGTGAGTGCGGCGGCGTATTTCGCCAGGAACGCGGTCGCGGCCGCGCGGTCCGTCGCGGTCGGGGCGCGCTGGAGGGCGAGCCGGAACAGTTCGTCCAGCCGCGCGTCGTCGGCGGCCTTCGCGAGCGCGCGGGCCGCGACCTTCTCGGACTGCGCGTGGAAGAACGGGTCGTTCAGGAAGTACAGGGCCTGTGTCGGTACGGTGGTCGTCTGCCGCTGCGGGGTGGTCGCGTTCGGGTCGGCGCCGTCGAAGAGGCCGAGGAACGGGTGTCGGCGGTTCCGCAACACGACGAGGTACACGCTCCGCTTGTCGGACTCGTAGAAAGTGCCAAACGGAGAGTGTTGCGTGTAGTTCCAGCCCGATTCCGGAGGGAACGGGTGCGCCGCGCCGGGCTTGCGGTCGAGCTGGCCGCTCGTCGCGAGCAGCGCGTCGCGTAGTTCCTCCGCACTCAGCCGCCGACGGTCGAACCGCCAGTACAAGTCGTTGTTCGCGTCGGCCGCTGCCGCGTCCGGGCGCGGCTCACTGGCCTGCCGATAGGTCGCGGAGAGCATGATGAGCCGGTGCAGGTGTTTGATGCTCCAGGGTTTTGCAGAACCCCACCCCCCAGCCCCCTCCCCCGTGGGGAGAGGGGGGGAAAGAACACGGCCCTT
>JAFKJJ010000170.1 GCA_017306025.1 Planctomycetota bacterium | reverse complement strand
GGCCGGGCCGCGCCGTCCCCGGGCACCGTTCGGCCGCCCGCGGGTCGAACGGACCGCTCGTCAGGCGCGGCGCCCGGCGGGCGGACCGACACGGGCGCCGGCGCCCCGACCCGCTGGCCGGGCGACCGCAACGAGGGGTCCGGCGGCTCCCAGGGCGTGTGACACCCGGTCGCCGGGACCGTCCCGACGCCCAGCCCCGCGATCAGAACTCGGAACCGCTTCCACCGCATCGCCCGCCTCCGCTGAAGTTCGCCCCACGCCCCCCGGCCGGTCACGGCTTCACCGGGAGCGGCACGGGCAGCACGGGGGGCACGGGGAAGGGGCGCGGGCCGGGCGGAACGTCGATCACCGGCGGCGGGACCAGTTCCGGGGGGACGGGGCGGGCCAGCGCGTCCGCGGGCGGACGGCCGAGCGACGCCCACAATTGGATCTGCGCGCGGTTGTAGTCGACGATCGTGTCCAGGTACTCGTAGCGGGCGCGGCCCAGGAGCCGCATGCTGTCGATCACCTCCAGCGGCAGCCCCGCCGGGCTCTTGATGCGGATGTAGTCCTCCTCGAACGCCTCGGACGCGGCCTTCACGGCTTTTTCGGCGGAATCGAGCTGCCGGAAGCGGGCGGCGGCGCGGGCGTGCGATTCGGCCACCTGAGACCGCACGAGGTTCACCGTCTCCAGCTCCCGGAGCCGCGTCTGCTTCACGCGGCTGTCGGCGGCGCGGATCAGGGCGACGTTCCCGACGCCCAGGTTGCGGAACGTCCAGAACACCACCACGTCGAAATCGCTGCGGCCGTCGAGGCTGCTGAACCGCGGGCCGGTGATCTGCTGGCCGGTGCTCGTGATGACGCCCGGCGGGGTGCTGACGAGGTCGCTCCCGCCGCCGAACCCGCCGGCGCTGAACCCGAGGATCACGTTGGGCGAGAACGGCAGCACCTTCGCCAGCGACAGTTGGTAGAGCATCTCGCGGACCTCGGACCGGCGCGCGGCCAGTTCGGGGCGCTGCATGAGGGCGATCGCGAGCAGGTCGGGGAGCGGCAGCGGGTCGGGCACGAGCGGCGCGGGCACGACCCACCCGTCCACGGGTTTGAGCCGCGTCTTCGGGTCGAGGTTCAGGAGCTGGCACAGCCGGGCGGAGGCGGCCAGCGTGTCGCCCTCGGCCTGGGTGACGTCGGCGTCGCGGCGGCGCAGCTCGACGAGCGCGCGGTCGGCGTCGGCCTTCCGCCCCTGTCCGGTCCGCGCGTACACGTCGGTGAGCCGGGCGAGCTCGGCGGCGTCGGCGCGGTTCTTCACCGCGATCGCCCGCCGCCCCTCGGCGCGGAGCAGGTCGAGGTAGGCCGAGTAGACGCGCAGGAGCACGTCGTTGCGGACCGCGTCGGCGACGGCGGCGGCCGTCGTCACCCGCTGGCGCGCGGCGAGGAACCCGTACCACCCCGCGCCCACGTTGAGGTTGTAGTTCAGGCCCGGCACGTTCACCGTGCCCGAGCCGACCGCGGCCGCGCCGAGGCCCAGGTAGAGCGAGTCGCGGTCCACCTTCAGGACGTTGCCGTTGGACCGCTGGAGGACGCCGCGGTGGGCGTCGTAGTTCGTGCCGAAGTTGAGGTTGGGCAGCGCCTGTGCGGCGGCGAGTTGGCGGACCGCGACCGCCTCGGTCAGCCGCTGCCGCGCCAGGAGCAGTTCCGGGTTCTCCGCGCCGGCGAGCCGCAGCGCGGACGCGAGGTCGATCGGGTACTGATCCGGGGACAGGATCGTGCCCGGGGGCGGGTCGAGCGCCGGCCTCGGGGCCGGGGCCGTGTCCGCCGGCCCGCCGTTCGCGAGGGGCCGCCCCGGGGCGGCCGACTGGGCGATCGCGTTCGTCGCCAGCGCGATCCCGAGAACCCCGCTCGCGAATCGCACCCAGACCCGGCGCGTCGTGCGCATGACCACCTCCGATGGGAACCGTCCGCGACCGGCCCCAAGAACGGGAGCCGGCACGAGCGGTTGGTCCGGAACCAATGTGAACCAGATCGAACCAGCGCGACAGGTAAGATCAGTCGATGTAGCAGGGGGCAGGGACTTTTCAGGATGTTTTGACGGCGGGAGACAGAGTTTCAGCGGGGTCTGGGTATTTTCTGATCAGCGCGGGTGGCGACTACCCGCGATACGGTTCATCAAATACCCCAAATTCTCAAATCAGTGGTGATAGAGCCGGAGATGGTGGCCTACTTGCGTTGCACGATTGGGAACGCCAGCCACTCGTCCAACGACCACACATGATCGGTCAGCCCGGCGACCACGGCCGGGGTTTGTGCTCGCCAGCGGCCGTCGTCGCCCTTCCAGTGCAAAAACCGCTGTCACCAGCAAACGACGTATTCAGCAGGGGCGGATTGGGGTCGCGCGCGTCGCGCGACTGTCGCAAAATGTGTTCGGCGGGGCGCCGAGGACGAGTCGGACTGCGGAACCGGCCGCGCGGCGCGTGGGGGCGGTCCGCCGCGGACCCGGAGGACCGCACGATGTAAGACTTGGGGACCGTGGGTCCCGCGTGGCGGAAGACCGAGTCGCGTGGGAGCATCGGACGCTCGTCATCGGAGGGTCCGCCCGTGAGCACGGAGGCCCGCAACAAGGACTTGGCCGAGGTGACGGCGAAGGAGAAGATCCCGACCAACGACCTGTTCGCCCTCGCCGCCGACAAAGCCGAACGGTTCTCCAACGACGGCGTCCACCTCAACGCGAGGGGCTCGGCCGCGCTGGGCGCGCAGGTCGCCGTCGAAGTTCTGAAGCTCCTCGGCGGGGCGAAGTGATCCGCGTTCGAGCGTGCCCGGCCCCGGTGTGTTGCCCCCTCCCACGGATTCTCGACATGACCCGCTCCGCTCTCGTCACCGTCGCCATAATCGCCCTCGCCGTACCCGGCAGTCCCGCCGCAGAGCCGGTCGTGTCGCGGATCGCGTTCGGCTCCTGTGCGAAGCAGGACAAGCCGCAGCCGATCTGGGACGCGGTCGTGGAGACGAAGCCCCAGCACTTCGTCTTCCTCGGCGACAACATCTACGCCGACACCGAGGACATGGAGGTCATGAAGCAGAAGTACGCCCTGCTCGGCAAGCAGTCGGGCTACGTCAAGCTGAAGGCGACGTGCCCGGTCCACGCGACGTGGGACGACCACGACTACGGGGCCAACGACGCCGGAGCCGAGTACCCGAAGAAGAAGGAGTCGCAGCAGGTGTTCCTCGACTTCTTCGAGGCCCCGAAGGACGACCCGCGGCGGTCCCGCGAGGGCGTCTGCTCGTCCACGGTGTTCGGCCCGCCGGGCAAACGGGTGCAGTTGATCCTGCTCGACGCCCGGTACTTCCGCAGCCCGCTGAAGACCGGGTTCAAGCCGGGCGAACCCGGCGAGGGGTTCCGCGGCAAGTACGTCCCGAACACCGACAAGGACGCCACCGTGCTCGGCGAGGCGCAGTGGAAGTGGCTCGAAGAGCAACTCCGGGTGCCCGCGGAGTTGCGCCTCATCGGTTCGGGCGTGCAGGTGGTGCCCGACGAGCACGGCTCCGAGATGTGGGGCAACTTCCCGCTGGAGCGCAAGCGCCTGTTCAAGCTGATCAGGGACACCGGGGCCAACGGCGCCGTGTTCCTGACCGGCGACCGGCACCTCGCGGAGATCTCGAAACTGCCGGCCGGTCGCAAGGGCGGGGTCGGCTACCCTTTGTACGACGTGTGTTCCAGCAGCCTGAACACGCCGAGCGGGAACTTCACCAAGACCAAAGTGCGGTTCGCCAACGAGATCCACTCGTACCGGGTCGGGCTCACCTACTTCGACGTCAACTTCGGCACCGTGCTCATCGACTGGGACGCGACCGACCCGGTCGTGCGGCTTCAAGTTCGCGAGGAGTCGGGAGGGGTGGTGCTGCAACAGCGCCTCACCCTCGGCCAACTCCGAGGCACGGCCCGCCGACCCCTGGGTCGGACAAAAGGCACTGGCCCGGAAAGCCGGCGCGTCACTGACCGACACCGGCAAGGACGGGAAGCCGGTTACGCTCCCCGTCCGTCACCTGGTCTACACGGTGGTGGCCGAGGGCGGCGACCGCGTGCGGGTGAACTACCCCGGTCAGGAGGGGTGGGCACCGAAGGCCGAGTGGGTGCGCCTGTCGGAGGCGATGGACCACTTCACCGCCCGGATCAAGGACGACCCGAAGGACGCGTTCGCCTGGAGCCGCCGCGGGATCGCCAACCGCTACGCGGGCAAACCCGACTTCGCCCTCAAGGATCTGGAGGAGGCGGTCCGACTCGCCCCGAAGGACGCCGACCTCGTCGGTATCCGGGGGATGATGTGGTGGGCGAACAAGAAGCTCGACGAGGCGATCGCGGACTACACCGAGGCCGTGAAGCTCGACCCGACGTACGCGGTCGGGTTCCGCAACCGTGGGCTGGCCTGGCACGCCAAGGGGGAGTTCGACAAGGCCCTCGCCGATTACACCGAGTCGGCCCGCGTCGAACCGCACTACGCCCCGGCGCTCCACGACCGCGCGGCCACCTAGCGGGCGAAGGGCGAGCCCCGCAAGGCGCTGGCCGACCTGACCGCGACGGTGCGCCTCGACCCGCGGTACGCGGCGGCGATGGCCGACCTCGCCCGGCTCCTGGCCACCTGCGCGGACGAGAAGGTGCGGGACGGCAAGCGGGCCGTGGAGTTAGCGACGAGGGCGAACGAGTTGACCGGCGGCAAGGACGCGGCGGTGCTGGATTCACTCGCTGCGGCCAGCGCCGAGACCGGAGACTTCGAGAAGGCCGTCGCGTACCAGAAGGAGGCGCTGGCCGACCCGGCGTTCGAGAAGGAATCGGGCAAGCCGGTCCGCGAGCGGCTCAAGCTCTACGAGCAGAAGAAGCCGTGGCGGGAGTGAGCCGAGGAATCAACCCTGTGGCTCCGGGACCAGTTCGGTGGCCTCGTTCACTCCGTCTTCCTTTTCGCCCGACTGGGCGTTGCGGTTGACGATCGACCGCAACCACCCGCGACGCGAGAGGGCCGCTACTTCGCTTCCGTCACGCCGACAACGTCCATCTGGACGAACTGCCCGTTGAACGGCTTCGGGGCCGGCTTGACGTCGGGCGGGACCAGCTTGAGGAAGTTGGAGATCAGCCGCCCGTTCTGCCCGTCCCCCAGGAAGGTGACCGTCGCCCCCCCGTCGATCTCAACGGTCTTCGTGTAGTCGATGGTGAAGATCTTGTGGCCGACCTTGTCTTGGCGGTTCAGGAAGTAGTGGGCCTTGGGCGAGGAGACGGACAGCTTGTAGATGTTGTACGTCCCGTTGTCCGGCTCCCCGCCGACCGCCGTGGTAACCGTTCACGGGGTTGCGAGTGGGGCCTTGATGAGTGAGGGAGCAGGCATGCCGTTCCGGGCTGCGAGAATGGCGTCGGTGAAGAACGCGAGGACGCTGCGCCCCTGTTGACGACAGGAGGCCAGGACCGTGAGTACCCGCTCGACAAATCGGCTCCCGCGATCCGAGTCCGTTCCGTAGCTGGTCTTCCGCCAGCACACCGCATGGCGCAACGCCCGCTCGGCCGCGTTGTTGGTTGGTTCGACGCCCTCCACGTCGGCGAACGTGTACAGTGCCGAGCCCAATGCCAGCAACTCCCGACATACGCCCGCTGTCTTGGCGCAACGGCACTCCCGTCCGCGCCTCAACAGGACGTGGATCGCGGCTCGGAGCCCGATCAGGTGGTGCGAGCGGAACCCGCGCCGGGTGAGCGTCCCGTCCCGCACCCGCTTCCACAAGCCCAACAGCGCGTCGGCGTGAGCCAGCAGTTGCTCCCCGATCGGGCGGCCGTCGTTGCCCCGATCGATCATCGCCTGGAAGTCCCGGCGCAGGTGCGCCCGGCACACCTGGCGGCGGTCGGCCTCGAAGTGGTCGTAGACCGGGTATCGGTCGGTGGTCAGCACGCCCGGGACTCCGGGGATCAACTCGCCCAGCACCTTGCGGGCGCGGGATCGGCGGATCACGAACGCCGCCACCCCTGCGGTCACTGCTACCCACAGCCAGGCCCGCTTTCCACCCTCACGCCAGCCGGTCTCGTCCACGTTGGCGGGTTTACCGGCGAGGTCGGCGTGAACCCCGGCGACTACCGGTTCAAGAGCACGAGCGGTTTTGTACGGGAGGTCACAAGCCGCAGCCGGCCCGATCGACAGGCCGAACAGGTCGTTGCAGATCTGGCTCACCATCCGCTTCCCCAGGCGGCACGCCCCGCTCAACAGCGCGCACACCGCCTGGGCTCTCGGCCCGTACCCGCTCGCCACCCCGACGGGCAACTCGGCGCAGGTCACGGCCGCGCAATGTGAGCAGGCGAGGCGGTGCCGGCGGTACTCGGTCACGGACGGGCGGACCGCCGGGATCTCGTGAACCTGGTGGACGAGTGGGTCCGGGTCCGTCCCGCCCAAGTGGTGCCGGCACCGCCGACAGTGCTTCGGCTTGAGGTGGTGAATGATGTCCGGCGGCAGGAGCGGACGGACAGCCCGTGGGTGACCGGGTTGACCGCCCTTTCGCTTGCCGCTGGGAGCTCTCGACGGAGCTGGTTTGGCGTGCGGCGGGTCGGCCGACGGTGGGACGGACGAGTTGGACGAATCGCGGTTCAGTCGGTCTCGCAGGTCGCTCACCTCCGCGCGTAGATCATCGATCTGCTGCTGCATCGCGACTATCACCGCCAGTACGGCTGCCCGAGCAGCCGGAGGGATGGTAGCCCACAACTCATCGGGTATCGGTGGTGGCAGGGGCATGGCGGGAATTGTGCGGAACCGTCACCCGTGGGCAAGTAGACTGCCGGCAGAATCGAGGGCTCGGTACACAGGAGCACGCCATGAGACCCACCGGGACTGCGGACGAGTTGGAGCGCCGCCGCCGACACGCCGTCGGTCTGGTGGGGCGGGGCGAACCCCGGGCTACGGTCGCGCGAATCCTCGGCGTCCACATCAAGACCCTCGCCCGGTGGTGCCGAGCCAACAGGGCGAGTGCCGACGGGTTGGCGGCCCGTCCTTGTGCGGGGCCTGCACCCCGGCTCACCGACGAGCAAGTTCGGGAGCTGGGAGTGTCGCTGGCGGAAGGGGCAGTGATTCACGGCTGGGAGAATAACTTGTGGACCACGGCTCGGGTGGCGCAAGTCATCGAAAAGCGGTTCGGGGCCAAGTACCATCCGGCCCACGTATCCAAGATCCTGCGCAATCGCTTGAACTGGACGTGCCAGAGGCCGGAGCAACATTACAAGGGGCGCGACGACAAGGAGATCGCACGATGGGTAGCGGAGGACTTCCCCGTCATCGCCAAGGCGGCAACCGATCGGGGCGCGTGGATCGTCTTCATCGACGAGACCGGATTCATGCTCGTGCCGACCGTGCGTCGCACGTACGCGCCCAGAGGCCAGCCCCCCGTTCATCGCACCGGTGATCCGCACGGGCGAATCTCGGGAGCCGGCGCGATCGCGATCAGCCCGGAGCGTGACCGCATCCGGCTCAGGTACGCACTGTTGGCAAACCAAGTGAACTTCCGAGGTCCGTCGATCGTTCAGTTCCTCCAGGATCTCCGGTCGGAACTCGGTGACCGGATGACAGTCATCTGGGATCAGATTCCGATCCACGAGGGAGCCCAAGTGGCGGCGTTCCTGGCCGCCCATCCCGACGTGGTCGCGGAGCCGTTCCCACCTTATGCCCCGGAACTCAATCCGGCCGATGGGATCTGGCGATATGTCAAGTACACACCCCATACGAGATGGATCAACTCCGAGGCAAAGTGACCGAGGAACTCGACCGGCTCAAGGAATGCCCCGAGTTGCTCAAGTCGTTCGTCCGCTTTGCAAAGTTACCTCTTGAACTGTGTCTCGGTTGCGGGACGTGAACGGCTACCACGCCGTGAGCAGCCGGACGGCTGGTGCGGGTGCCCTTGGGGCTTCGAGGCACCGAAAAGCGATCTGTCATAAGATTTGCAGTGCGCCCGCTGGGGGTCGAACCCAGGACCAACCGGTTAAAAGCCGGTTGCTCTACCACTGAGCTACAGGCGCGTTCGTGGCACGCGTTCGCCGTGCCACACAGCCATGATAGAGCCGTTTCGCCGACCGTAAAGACGAGTCCCATCCGCGGCCCGTCCACCTTGTTCGTTTCTTCCGCCCGGTCGTACAATGTCCGCTGAAGTTCAGAGCGTCCGCCCCGCGTCCATCGGTGCCGCGTAATGCCGTCTCACACACCGAGCTGTGACCGGACCCGACGGGTCGCCCTGCTCGGTTCCACCGGCTCCATCGGCACCAGCACGCTCGACGTCGCCCGCCACCTCCCGGACCGCGTCAAGATCGTCGGCCTCGCGGCGAACTCCAGGTGGGAACAACTCGCGGACCAATGCCGCGCGTTTGAGCCGCAGTTCGCGGTCATTTGCGATCCGAAGGTCTTCAAACGGGCCGATCGGGCGTTCTTCCCGAAGGGAACCGAACTGCTGTGCGGAGAAGAAGGGGTACGTCGGCTCGTGACGGACGCGGACGTGGACGTGGTCGTGTCCGCGGTGGTGGGCGCGGCCGGGCTGGCCGGGACGTGGGCCGCGCTCGACGCGGGCAAGACCGTTGCCCTCGCCAACAAGGAGACGCTCGTCGTCGGCGGTTCGCTCGTCACCGAACTCGCGGCCGCACGGGGCACGAAGTTGCTCCCCGTGGACAGCGAGCACTCGGCCATATTTCAGGCGCTCACCGGCCACACCGCCTCCGACGTGACGCGGGTCGTGCTCACCGCGAGCGGCGGACCGTTCCGCGGCAAGCGGGCGGCCGAACTCGAGGCCGTCACGCCCGAACAGGCGCTCAGGCACCCGACGTGGCAGATGGGGCCGAAGATCACCATCGACTCCGCCACGCTCATGAACAAGGCCCTTGAGGTCATCGAGGCGCGGTGGCTCTTCGGCCTCTCCGCCGGCCAGATCGACGTGATCGTTCACCCGGAGTCGGTGGTTCACTCGTTCGTCGAGTTCGTCGACGGCTCCGTGCTCGCCCAGCTCTCCCCGCCCGACATGCGGCTGCCGATCCAGCTCGCGCTCTTGTACCCGGAGCGCGTCGCAGGCCCCGCGAAGCGCCTCGACTGGCAGAAGCTGTCCGCGCTGCGCTTCGAGCAGGCCGACCGCGAGACGTTCGCGGCCCTCGAGCTCGGCTTCGAGGTCGCGCAGAAGGGCGGCACGTGCGGCGCGGTGCTGAACGCGGCCAACGAGTCCGCGGTCGGCCGGTTCCTCGCGAACGAACTCGCCTTCCTCGACATCACGCGGTGCTGTCGAGCCGTACTGGATACACACGATTACGAACCCCGTCCGACGCTGGAGCGCCTCGTCGCTCTCGACGCGTGGGCGCGGCAGGAGGTGGCCCGTTGGACAACGTGAACACCGGTCCGGTGAACCCCGACGACCCGCGGCCCGATGACATCGCCCGGCCCGGCCCGACCGACCCGAACACCGGCCAGCCGGACCACGGCGCGGAGGCGACCGCGATCAAGGGGTGGCTGCGCGAGAACGCGGTCTCACTGGTCATATCCGCCGTCCTCGTCGCCCTGGACGTCATCTTCCTCGACCCGATCGACACCCTCAAAGTGGTGGTCGGGCTGGGGTTCATCATCTTCATCCACGAACTCGGCCACTTCCTGGCGGCCAAGTGGTGCGACGTCCACGTCCGCACGTTCTCGATCGGGTTCGGGCCGGCGGTCCCGTTCTGCTCGTACAAGTGGGGCGAGACGACCTACATGATCGGCATCATCCCGCTGGGCGGGTACGTCGCGATGGTCGGCGAGAACGAGGAGGAGGAGGGCGAGGAGGACCCGCGGAGCTTCCGCAAGAAGACCGTGGGCCAGCGGATGCTCATCATCTCCGCGGGCGTGGTGATGAACGTGATCCTCGGGCTGGCGTGCTTTACGGCGGCGTACCTGCACGGCGTTCAGGAGAAGCCGGCGACGGTGGGGTACGTCGAGAGCGGCGGCGCCGCGTGGCGCGCCGGGATGCGCACCGGCGACCACATCACGAAGATCGGCTCGCGCGACAACCCGTACTTCGACGACCTGCGCCCGATCGTGATGAGCAGCCGCAAGGACGAGCAGGTTCCGATCCAGTGGGAGCGGAACGGCGTGCCGATGCCGCCGACGACCGTCTCCCCCATCCGCGACGAGGGCCAGCGGTTCCCGCAACTCGGCATCTCGCCGCCGTCCCAACTTACCCTGTTGTCGGGCAACAAGAAGAACGTGAAGGCGACCTACCCCGGTACGCCGGCGGCCGCGGCCGCCGCCGGCAACGGGGAGAAGTTCGAGCCGGGCGACCGCGTCGTCGCGATGACCGACCCGAAGAACCCGAAGGGCGATCCGACGCCGGTCGCGGATTACGACGAGTACCACCGCCGCATGGTGCTGCTCGCGGCGGAGCCGGTGACGTTCCAGGTGCTGCGGAAGGGCCAGGAGGGCGCCTCCCCGCTGGCGATCACGGTGAAGCCCGCGTACCGCCACGACCCGGGGATGCGGATGCGGATGGGCGAGGTGGCCGCGCTGCGCGCCGGCGGCTCGGCCGAGCAGGCGCGAGTGGTCGCGCACGCCGAGGGCTCGCCGCCGACCCGCGGGGACCGCATCAAGGCGGTCCTGCTCCCGGCGAACAGGGAGGGCGTTCGCGAGTGGTTCGTCGCCGGTCTGGACTTCGCCAAGTACCCGGACAAGGGCGTGGATTTCACCAAGCCGGAGTTCAAGACCGACGACCCGGTAAAGGTCAGAACGGCGCCGCTCGACCCGCTGCTCCTGCCGCGCCAGTTGAGCAAGTGGGCGGCCGACAACGGCAAGGACGCGAAGTTCCCGGTGGAGGTGGTGCTGCTGCGGCCGGCGCACCCGGCCGACGAGACGGTCAAGCTGGCGCTGGAGTACGACCCGTCGTTCCGGTTCGACCGCGAGGCGGCGCTTCAGCCGAACAGCCCGCAACCGCTCAGCGCGCTGGGGCTGGCGTACTGGGTCGAGGCGGTGGTGGACGAGGTGGCGCCCGACGGCCCGGCGGCCGCGGCGGGCGTTCAGCCGAACGACGTCATCACCGCCGTGCGGTTCAAGGCGGTGGACGACACCGGCGCGCTGAAGGAGGGAGCGTGGAAGGACGACCTGAAGTCCCACCAGTGGGCCAGCGCGGACGCGGTGTACCAGTTGAACTCGCCGGAACTGGGCATCCGGGTGATGCGCAACAACGAGACGAAGGAGCTCTCCCTCCAGGGCCGGGCGAGCACGTGGGCGCTGGAGGACCGCGGGCTGATCTTCCAGGCCGAGACGCAGATCCAGAAGGCCTCCGACGTTGGCGACGCGATCAGGCTGGGCGGCCTGCGGACCGTGCGGTTCATCAAGACCGTTTACATGAACCTCTACGCGATGGCGATCGGCCGCGTGAGCGCCAAGACGATGAGCGGCCCGCTGACGATCGCCAACGTGTCGTACAAGCTGGCCGGCGAGGACTTCTGGCAGTTCCTGCTGTTCCTCGGCATGATCTCGGTGAACCTGGCGGTGGTGAACTTCCTGCCGATCCCGGTTCTCGACGGCGGGCACATGGTGTTTCTGATCCTGGAGAAGATCCTGGGCCGGCCGGTGCCGGAACGGCTGTTCGCGTTCGCGATGTACGCGGGGCTGTTCCTGATCCTCTCGCTGATGGTGTTCGTGCTATTCTTGGACGTCGGCCGGCTGTTCTTCGGGGCGTTCTGACGGCGCCGATTTTTTCGCGCCCCTCTTTCGCGTGAGGGGGGCGGACGCTCCGACG
>JAFKJJ010000169.1 GCA_017306025.1 Planctomycetota bacterium | reverse complement strand
CAACCGCGACTTCGGGTACGGCGCGATGAGCGGCATGCGCCTGACCGCCGGGTTCTTCGGCGACGCCGACCGCCGGTTCGGGTTCCAGATCCAGGGGTTCTTCACCGAGCACAAGCCGGTCCGCGAGAAGTTCGGGGACCTGAGCAACACGGCGGGCATCCCGACCCTGGCGCGCCCGTTCATCGACGTGAACGGGGCGTCCAGCGCGGTGCTGCTGTCCGGGCCGAACTTCGGGGCCGCGATCGTGCGGGTGCGGACCGACACGCAGACGATCGGCGTCGAACCGGTCGGCGTGTGGAACCTGTACCGGGCGGAGCCGGGCACCCGCCGGGTGTGGTCCGTCGACTTCCTGGCTGGTTACAAGTTCGTGCAGTTGCGGGAGAACCTGATCATCAACAGCTTCTCGCGGCTCGACGACCAGATCGCCCTGCCGGTCTTCGCGGGCGGGGCGTTCGGGCAGATCGGCCAGAACACGTCCATCGTTCCGGCCCAAGTGCCGCTGGGCGGGACGATCGTGGGCGGGCCGGCGGTGGTCCAGCTCAACGACCAGTTCCGTACGACCAACCGGTTCAACGGTGCGGTGATCGGGTTGCGGACCGAGGGCCGCTACGGCATGTTCACCAGCAGCCTGACCGCGAAGATCGCCGCCGGCTACCTGAACGAGCGGGTGGAGATCTCGGGTAACACGACGTTCGTCGACCCGACCTCGCGGTCCGGCACCCCGAGCACCTTCGGGTTCCCCTCGGGCGTCGGCGGCAACGGCGGGTCGGTGGGCGGCGTGCTGGCCAACCCCAGCAACATCGGGACCTTCGTCCACGACCGGTTCACCTACATCCCGGAGGTCGGGGTCACCTTCGGTGTCGCACTGACCCGCGGGCTGACCGCGTACGTCGGGGGGAACTTCATCTACATGCCGGACGTGGTGCGGGTGGGCAACACGGTGAACCCGGTCGTCAGCAGCGCCGCGATCCCGCTCAGCCCGAACTTCGGTGCGACCGGTGCCGCCCGGGGGCCGGGCTTCCGGTTCATCGAGGACGACTTCTGGATCGGCGGTGCGACCTTCGGCCTGATGCTCCGCTACTGACGCCGGAACGCGGAACGCGGGGCGGGGAACGAACACAGAAGAGCATGGCTTCTGTGTTCGTTCCCCGCCCCGCGTTCCGCGTTTGAAGTGGCCGCGCCCGCCCGCGAACCGTTCAACAACACTTGCACAAGTTCCGCAACCCTTGAGACCGCAATGAGCGACGTGTTGAAGCTCGGACTGCCGGCCGGTTCGCTGCAAGAGGCGACCGCCGACCTCTTCCGCAAGGCCGGGTACAAGATCACCTTTCCGTCCCGCAGCTACTACCCCGCGATCGACGACCCCGAGTTGCACTGCACGCTGATCCGCGCGCAGGAGATGGGGCGCTACGTCGCGGACGGCTCGCTCGACTGCGGGCTGACGGGCCACGACTGGATCGTCGAGAGCGACGCGCACGTGGTCGAACTGGCGGAACTCGTCTTCAGCAAGGTGAGCCGCCGGCCGGTGCGGTGGGTACTCGCGGTGCCCAACGACTCGCCGATCCAGGGTCCGAAGGACCTCCAGGGCAAGCGGATCGCAACGGAGGTGGTGAACATCACGCGGAAGTGGCTCGCGGGCCACGGCGTGACCGCGAACGTCGAGTTCAGCTGGGGCGCGACGGAGGTGAAGCCGCCGAAGCTGGCCGACGCCATCGTCGAGGTGACCGAGACCGGCAGCTCGCTGAAGGCGAACAACCTGCGCATCGTGTGCGACATCCTCCAGAGCACGACGCGGTTCGTGGCCAACCCCGCCGCCGCGGCCGACCCGTGGAAGCGTCAGAAGATGGACGACCTGATTCTGATGCTGAAGGGCGCGATGGAGGCGGAGGGGAAGGTCGGCTTGATGATGAACGTGCGCAAGGGCGACCTGGAGCGGGTGATCGGGCAACTCCCGGCGCTGAAGAACCCGACGATTTCGCCGCTGGCAGATCAGGAGTGGGTCGCGGTGAATACGATCATCGACGAGAACACGGTTCGGCACATCATTCCGCAACTGAAGGCGGCCGGCGCCAGCGGGATCGTCGAGTACCCGCTGACGAAGATCATTGATTGAGGCGAAGGGGGCGCCCGTGCTCCACACGCACGACGACTTCCTGAGCGCGATCGCGGCGCAGCCCGGTGACCGGGTGCTGCGCCTCGTGTACGCGGACTGGCTCGACGAGCGGTCCGACCCGCGGGGCGAACTGGTCCGCGTCGAAGAGGAAATGCGCGAACTGCCGGTGTTCGCGGATCGCTTCTGGGAGTTGAAGCCGCGCCGAAACGCGCTCCGCGCGCAGGTGGGCACGGGGTGGTGCGGGAAGCTGCGTTACGGGACCGAGTGTGAGCCGGTGTTCCGGCACGGCGTCCCCGACGGCTGGCGCGAGCGGTGGCGACTGATCCGCGAGTTCACCGAGCGCTGGCACCACGTCCCCATGCCCGACGTCGGCGGTCGGCAGAAGGAGATCACCGACGTCGAATCGCGACTGAAACTGAAACTGCCGCCGTCGGTGCGCGAGTGGGTCACGTTCGAGGCCGACTGCCGACTCAATGCACCGGACGCACTCAGCTTCTGGCACGAGACCGAAGTGAACCTTATCGACGGCGGCCGGTTCGTGTCGCTCAGCGGCGTGTACGATCAGGCCCGGGGCATTCAGATCCGGGACCTGGGTGGTGCGGACCCCGCCGTCTATTCCTACGGGCACGACGAACAGAGCGGTGTCTCGTTCGCGCTCCGATCGACCGCCCCGGTGCGCTCTTCGGTAACGGAACTGGCGCTGTACCACGTCGTTCGCAGCAACCGATACGGCACCGATTATTTCCTGTTCCTCAACGAGAACCGGGCCGTTGTTCGGTCGGTCGAGAACTTGCCCTTCGTCGCGCGGTTCGGTGACCTGACCGTACACGAAGCGCCCGAAATCATTGCGACGATCGGACAATGGATGCTGTGGCTGAAGGTCTCGCCCGTGCTCGATTTTGACACGATCCCGGTTGTTATGAGTGACTTCATTCGGGAATGGGACCGAAGGCGGGCCGCGGGCGAGTCGGACCCGATCCCCTTTTGACCGGCGCCACCTCAATCGTTGTCCTTCTCGAACGTGACCGCCCGCGCGCCGATCCGGGCCAGGAACCGTGCCTTCTGCGCCGCGGTCAGTTCCTTCGTGTAGCGGGCGCGTACCGCGTCCACCCAGCGCACCTTTCGCTTGCCGTAATCCGTGGCGACCCGCACCAGCACCGGGCCGTCGTGGCACACCGCGCCGCGGAGCTTCGCTTCGAGTTCCGCGTGTGACGTCACCTCGGTGTAAGCGACCCCGAACGCCGCGGCCAGCGCCTTGTAGTCGAGATGCGTCAGGATCGTGGCCGTTGTTCGGAGGTACGCCGGCTTCTGGAGCATCTGCATGTAGTGGTACGCCTGGTCGTCCAGGATCACGAACTTCACCGGCAGGTGCTCGCGCGATGCTGTCGTGATCTCCAGTGCGCTCATCAGTAGGCACCCATCGCCGGTGAGGGTCGCGACCGTCCGCCCGTGATGCACGCGCTGAGCGCCGACCGCCGCGGGCACGCTCCACCCCATCGCCTGGTTGTCCACCGGGTTGAAGTACGTCCGCGCCTGCGTGACGCGAAAGTGTTCCGCCGCAAGGTGTTCCGTCACGCTCACGTCGGTAAAGAGCATCGCATCTTCGGGCAAAACCTTCCGCAGTACTGCGACCGTCGCGAGCGGATCGACGCCGCACTTGGCCTGCGGAACGTTGCACAACTGCTTCGCGGCGTCGGCCTTCAGTGCGCGAATGTGATTCACGAGCCACTTGTCTTCCGGTCGGCGCAGTTTGTCGGCGCAGGCCAACACGCGGCCGAGGAATACGCCCGCGTCGGCGTGGACGCACACGTCCGTTTTCATCACGCGGCCGAGGTTGCAGTGGTTCGCGTCAACGTGGATGACGTGCTTCGGCTGTGGGTTGCCGTAGTAGCCGGTCGAAACCTCGCTGAACTTCACGCCGATCGCGAGCAACGTGTCGACGCCCGACTTGGCCGGGTGCTTCTTCTCGCCCGTGAACACTTTTTCGGCGACTTCCGATGCGTGCGGTCCGAAGCCCCACCCCACCGCGAGCGGGTGGCAATCGCTGATGGCACCGCGGCCGCTAACGCTCGTCGCGACCGGCGCCTGAAGCAGTTCCGCGACCGCGGCCAGTTCGGTGCCGTAATTCATGCACCCCACGCCCGCGTAGATACCGACGCGGTGCTTCTGATCGGCCAGAAACGGTAGCGCGCGTTCGAAGGCCGCGTCGTCGAAGGTCGGCGCCAGAACCGCGGGCGGCGGCGTGCGGAAGTCGTGCGCTTCGATGAACAGGTTGTACGGCACCACGACCGCGACCGGCCCCGGTTCGCCTTGCTGAGCCGTAACGAACGCCTGTCGCACCGCGGCCGCGATCTGCCCGACCGTCTGCACCGGGTAGACGCACTTGCACACCGACTTCAGCAACTCGACCTGATTGAGCGAATGTACCTGGAACGGCTTCGCCTTCTCGCCGTTCGCGACGTCGCCCACGATCGCCACCACCGGCGACGAGTCGAGCAGCGCCTCGCCGAGTCCCGTCAGCGAGTTGGTGACGCCCGGTCCCGGCACGACGCACAGCACGCCGGGACGTCCGGTGCTGCGGGCGTAGCCGTCGGCCATGCACGCGGCGGAGAACTCGTGCGTCACGAGCAGGTACGGAACGCCCTTCTCCTTGAGCGTGTCCCACAGCTCGTTCTCCTGCGCGCCGGGGATGCCGTAGACGCACCCGACGCCCTCCAGAACGAGCGCCTCGGCCAGCGCCTCGGCGCCGGTCATTTTGCCGAACACCCAGCCGGGGTGTTTCTGTGCCCGCACCTGCTGGATCGGTCCGCCGGGTGCCGTGCCGACGGCCGCGAGCGCACCGCCGACGGCCGCGGTGCCCTGGAACAGCCCGCGGCGCGAAAATGCGAAGTCCATACGCCCCTCGGTCGTCCTGACCGGTTCGTGCAGAATGCGAAAGGTGTATCGGCCGGGGTAGTGTGTGGGATTTGGTGTTTTGTGTTTTCGTGTTTGCATTCGAGCCGTCTGCGCGGCCGCGATTGCGGCCGCCGCGACACGAAACACAAAGCACCAAACACGGAGCAAGAAATTTGCTTGGACACCCGTGCGCGGGTAATATGCAGTGCCTCTGCGGTGTTCGTGACGGGTCGTATGCTTTTGGCGAACCGACACTAACCTGCTATGGGGGCCTTTATTTCAATGCGGTTGACGCTCGCAAGCCCGTCCCCGGCGCTCGTCGTCGGGACTGTAGCGGGATCCGAAACTCCGCCGCGAGGCACCCCTCTCAATTAGCGGGTTCCCGAAGGATGACCCGCACGGCACAGGTGGAGGCGTTTTCTTTTTTCCGCACCCGTCAGTTTTTTCTGCCCAACTCGCACATCTGCAACGAATTGCGGTTCGTTGCGGATGTGTCCATTTTCTGAGCAGCACAGCCTTAATCAACTCTTGACTCACACACCCGCTCACGGCGCTTGCGACCGAACCGGTTTGCGCACAGCGGCTTCGGACAAGGGACGAATGGCAACGCGGTGTCACACCCTTCCCCGTTGACATAGCCGGCGCAAAAGGTATCGTTCCCCCCAATGGTTGATTCGCAACCTCCGCGAGGATTCGGGATGACCCGACGGACACCGCACTTCACCAAGTCTCAACTCCCGCGCCGGAGAACCAGTCCCGGACTCCCGGTTCGCACCTGAGCGAACCGGACGGCGAGCCGCCCGTCACCCGCTCGCCAGAACCTTCCCGCTTCTCGCACGGCGGGACCTTGCCGACCAACTGACAACTCGACGCCCTCCCGCTGCCGGAAGCGTACGCGTGCGTGCGCACCGACCGGCGCAGGGTGACGTCGTCGCGAAACACGGACCCGGGCCGGTTTGTAGCTCGCGTTCGCACCCGCCGCACGGACGCGCCGGGATTGGTGTCACGGATTGATGCCCGGGACGGACACGCTTCCTCCGCCCCGCTGCGACGCGAGTCACGAACCCACGCAACGCCCCGACCGTGTGGCCTGTGGCACGGAAGCCACGGCAGGCCGCGGCCGGTTCGCCCCACGGACGGGGCGGACCGGCCGCTCTCATTTTCGGTCCGCGAACCGCATCTCCCCGTCGCGAATCGGGTTTAGAAACGCCGATTGATTCGGTACAACAGTTAAGGTCTCTTCGCACATTACCGGACGCACCATGCCGACGCCCCTCAACCACCCGTTCCTGAATCTGGCCCGCGAGCGCGTCGTGATCCTCGACGGGGCGATGGGCACGAGCCTGCACCGGTACAAGCCGACCGACAGGGACTGGGGGCACGCGCCGAACGGCAAATCGCTGATGAACCTGTCGGACGCGCTCGTCTACACGCGGCCGGAGTGGATCGCGGAGATCCACCGCGGGTTCCTCGCGGCCGGGTGCGACGGCATCGAGACGAACACGTTCAACGCGTCGCAGGTCGTGCTCGACGAGTTCGGCATGGGCGACAAACTCGACGAGATCAACCGCCTCAACATCAAGATCGCGAAGCAGGTGGCCGCGGAGTTCGGCACCCCGGACCGGCCGCGGTTCGTCGTCGGCAGCGTCGGCCCCGGTACGAAGATGCCGTCGCTCACCGACCCCGCGATCTACTGCGACTTCGACACGCTGGCCGACGCCTACCGGCCGCAGATCCGCGTGATGATCGAGGAGCGCGTGGACGCGATCCTCATCGAAACGTGCTTCGACCCGCTCCAGGCGAAGTGCGTTGCGGTCATGACGATCGAGGAGATGAAGCGCGCGGGGGTGCGCCTCCCGTTGATGGTTCAACTCACCATCATCGACTCCCGCAAGAAGATGCTGCCGGGGACCGAGATCCCGGCGGCGCTCGTGGCGCTCGATCCGCTCGACGAGATCGACGTGATCGGGATGAACTGCGGCGTCGGTCCGGACTGGATGGACGACGACATCCGCCACCTGTGCCGGCACACGTCGAAAATGGTGAGCGTGCTGCCGAACGCCGGGTTACCGGAGACGCGCGGCGACGAGACGTACTTCCCGATGGACCCGGACACGGTCGCGCACTGGCTGGGCAAGTTCGTCACCGAGTACGGCGTCAACATCATCGGCGGGTGCTGCGGGACCACGAAAGAGCACCTGAAGGCGGTCTGCGACCGCGTCCACGGTAAGAAGCCCGCGACGCGCACGCCGGTCTACATACCGGCCGTCAGCAGCCTTCAGACGCTGCAAGAGCTGGTGGTCGATCAGAAGCCACTACTGGTCGGTGAGCGGACCAACACCAACGGTTCCAAGAAAGTCAAGCAGCTGCTCGAAAAGGACGACTGGCACGGCGTGGTCGAGATGGCAAAGGAGCAAGAGCGCGAGGGC
>JAFKJJ010000168.1 GCA_017306025.1 Planctomycetota bacterium | reverse complement strand
GGTACACCGCGATCGTTCACGGCGGCTGTAAGTAAATCCGCTACCTGCAACCGGGCGTTCCGGACGAACTGTACGACCTCACCGCCGACCCGGACGAGATGAAGAACCTGGCGGCGGAGGCGAAGCACGCGGACCGGCTCAGGGCGCTCCGTGCGATCCTCGCCGCGGAACTGGAGCGCACGTCCGCGCCCGCGGCGCTGATGCCGAAGGAGTAGGTGCGAGCGGGGCTTTCGTAGCGGGGCAGGCCGCCGGGCCTGCCGTCTTTTCGGCAGGCCCGGCGGCCTACCCCACTACGGAGACCGCATCACCCACGTTTTTCGGCCACGCGATACACCTCGATCACGCCATCGGCCGTCCCCCGCGCCAGATAGCGGCCGTCCGGGGTCAGCGCGACACTCGTCGCGGCCCCCGCGGGCAGTTCCCACACGTTCCGCGGCTCGCCCGTCCGTCCGTCCCAGGTAGTCACACGCCCCCCCGCGCCGGCGCCGACCAGCGTCCCGCCGTCCGGGGTGAACATCACCAGCCGCACGCCCCCGGCCGGGGCCGCGATTTCGGTCCGGACCGTCGGTTTGATCGCGGTCAGGTCCCACAGCCGGACCGCCCCGTCCGGCCCGGCCGTCGCCACCGTCTTGCCGTCGGGTGAGTACGCCACCACGTCGGCCCCGAGGGGGTGCGGCAGCGCCGCCCGCTGGCTCGACCGAATCCGGCTGAGCGCCCACACGCGGACCGTGCCGTCGTGCGCCGCGGTCGCGACGCCCGCCCCGTCCGGGGCGAACGCCAGCGCACGGATCGGCCGGGTGTGGCCCGGCAAGAGCGTGCGGGCCTCGCTCCCGGCGGTCGAAGCCGGTTCCCACACGCGGAGCGTCTGGTCCTCGCCCGCGCCGGCCACCAGCTTGCCGTCGGACGAGAACGCAAGGGCGTCGATCGGCCTCTGCCCGCCGCGCAGCGCCCGGATCTCGGCCGCGGCCCTGTCGGACACGTCGAAGAGCGCGACCGTTCCGCTCGCCGACCCGGCCGCCAGGAGTCGACCGTTGGGCGCGAAGGCCAGCGACCGGACGGAGTCCGGCACGCGGAACGAGGACCGCTCGCCGGGCTTCGCGGCGCCGAGGTCCCAGACGCGCCCGCCCCCGTTGCGGTCGCCCGAGGCCAGGAGGCGCCGGTCGGGCGAGAACGCGAGGGCCGTGACGGTCCCCATGTGTCCCGTCAGGCCGGTGAGGAGCTTGGCCTGGTGCGCGGGGCACGCCGGGCCGGTCTGTAGTTGTGCTTGCATCGATCGTGATCTCGAATCGGAGGGGGCGCGTTCACAAGTCTAGATCGCGAAACGGCTCGTGCGGCCCGACTTCCGCCGAGAGGCAAATTCAGGTCGGATCGAAGCTGATCGGACCCACCGCGTCGGGGCACGTCATTGCTTCGGCCGCGACGAGCGAGGCTCCGGGCGCCCGAGGCGCCCGCGCCGCAAATGGCGAAACGATGAGAGCGAACGGATTCCTCTTGTCCTCGTTCCGGCGTTCCGCGCATATTCGAACCCGAGCCGGTGTTCCACACTTACCCACTCGGGGTCCTCTTCCTTCCCTCTTCCTCGCCCGTCGGTACCGGCTTCGCGGGTCGGATGTTCTTCGCGGAGGTCTTTGCCCATGTCTCTCCTTCGGAGTCGGCGTGCGTTCACGCTGATCGAACTGCTCGTCGTGATCGCGATCATCGCGATCCTGATCGGGCTGCTTTTGCCGGCCGTCCAGAAGGTGCGCGAGGCCGCGGCCCGGATGAGCTGCCAGAACAACCTCAAGCAGATCGGCCTGGCGCTCCACAACTACCACGATCAGAACCAGATGTTTCCGCCGGGCGGTTCGTCTGACGTCGCGCCTTGGGGTGCGGGCGGTGGGTGGGGGAGCTCGTGGATGGTGTACATCCTCCCCCACCTCGAGCAGGGTCCCCTCTACAGCCTGTGGGATCTCAAGAACGGCAACTCGGGCTACACGAACGCCAACAACCGGGCGCTGAGCAACAACCTCACGCTCAAGGGGTACAAGTGCCCGTCCTCCACCCTGCCGGTCATCATGGGCAACAACGTGATGACGGCGGACTACGCCTGTATCGCCGGGGCCGACTCCGGGCTTATCACCGGCTACACCGAAACTCGCGTCGCGAACTGCAACAGCGGCGGACGGTGCGGCGCCGGGGGCGTCCTGTACGGCGGGAGCAAGGAGAAGTTCACGAGCATCACGGACGGAACGAGCAACACGATGCTGGTCTGCGAGGTCTCCGGGGTCATCAACCTCACGGAGAGCGGGACGACCTGCTATCGCCCGGGCGGCCCCTACGGCTGGACGATGGGGACCGGTAATGCCACCACGGGAACCACCACCGACCGGCTCTTCAACTCCACGACGATCCGCTACCCGATCAACCAGAAGACCGGCTTCGCCTCCGGTTCGGGCGGGATCTCTTCCGACGCGTCCAACAACTACCCGCCCAGCGCGAACCACTCGGGCGGCATCAACGTCCTGCTCGGCGACGGGTCGGTCCGGTTCCTCACCCAGACGACCACGCTCGACATCCTGGCCCGCCTCGCCACGCGCGACGACGGCGTCGTCGTCACTCTCAACTAGTCACCCCCGCTCGCCCCGGGGGCGCCCACCGACAACCCCCGAACCTGCGGCCGGTGGCCGCGGGTTCTTTTGGGTCGCAGGGGTGGCAAGGCATGAGGGGCCGATGAACAACCGCACGCGGCGAAAGAATTCTCTTGCCCACCGGAGGGTCCGACACGGATACTCAATCGCTCTTTCGATCCGTCGGCCGACCTGTACCCGTTCACGGTTTCCATTCCGCGTTCTATCGTGAGGTGCCCCGCCGGGTCTCGTTCGAACTTCAAGGGATCGCCCGATGTCTACTCCCGCTTCACACTCGCGGCGTGGGTTCACGCTGATCGAGTTGCTCGTCGTGATCGCGATTATCGCCATCCTGATCGGGTTACTTCTTCCGGCGGTGCAGAAGGTGCGCGAGGCCGCCGCTCGCATGAAGTGTACCAACAACCTCAAGCAGATCGGCCTCGCCACCCACGGGGTGAACGACCAGTACGGGGTGCTGCCGCCACTGGTCGCGCCGAACCAGAACTCCGCGATCACGGTCGCCGGCCCGTACAAGGGCGCGGTCGGGTTCACCGTGTTCCACTGGCTGCTCCCGTACATCGAGCAGAAGACCCTGTTCGAGAAGGCGAACTACAACGCCCAGACGGTGATCGGCGGGCCGGGGTGGGGGTACCCCAGCACGTACCCGATCCCGACGTACATCTGTCCCAGCGAGCCGATGTCGTCCGGCCCGGAGGGGTACGGCATGGCCGCGTCGCTCAACGGCCCGGCGACCAAGTGGGCGTTCGGCAACTACGCGGCCAACTACTACGTGTTCGGCAACCCGGCGGCCGGCGACGTGCAGGGCACGACGAAGTTCCCCTCCGGGCTGCCCGACGGCACGTCGAACACCGTCATGTTCACCGAGCGGTACGGGGCCTGCGGGATCTCGGGCGACGTGAACGGGTCGTCCACGTACTGCACGCTCTGGGGCGACGCCACCACCGCGTGGCGGCCGGTGTTCTGCATCAACAACATCACCAAGACGCCCACCGGCGCCGGCTACAACGGGTGCGGGAAGTTCCAGGTGAAGCCGAACCCGCTGAGCGGGTGCGACAACGGCCTGGCTCAGTCGCCGCACACCGGAGGGATCGTGGCGACCCTGGGCGACGCCAGCGTCCGGTTCGTGAGCGAGGGGATCAGCGCGGCGACGTGGGAACAGGCGTGCGACCCGCGGGACGGCAACCCGCTGGGAGCGGACTGGTGAGCGGGAGGGCGCGGATGCGTGTCGCGGGCGCGTGGGCGGTCGTCGCGGCGCTGGCGGCCGTCGGGTGCGGCGGGGGAACGGGCGCCGGCCCGCCGACGTACCCGGTGAGCGGCGAGGTGTTTCGCGGCGGGAAACCGGCGGCCGGCGGGACGGTTCAGTTCGTCCACCAGACCGAACCGGACGTCCGAGCCGTCGGCGAGATCGGCCCGGACGGGAAGTTCAGCCTGTTCACGATGGCGGGCGCCGAGAAGCGGACCGGGGCGGTCGCGGGCGAATACAAGGCGGTTCTGGTCTTCACCGCCAACGACCCGCCGTTCCACCCGAAGACGGTATTCAGGGTGGAACCGCGGGAGAACGCGTTCAAGATCGAACTACCCTGACTTCAACTTCGAACCCGCGGCCGACCGGCCGCGGGTCCTTTTTTGCGCCCGAGATGATGAGAGCCACGGGAATACGTTTCACGGCGCGGGCCGGGGCGCACATACTGAGGACCGAATCGGCCGTCCGCGTCCGGTTCCTGGTGTTTTCGGTCGTTCGACCGTCTCATTTCGTCTGAAGGGGAAGCGATGTTCCGAGCCAAGAGCAGGAACGGGTTCACGCTGATCGAGTTGTTGGTGGTGATCGCGATCATCGCGATCCTCATCGGGCTCCTCTTGCCCGCCGTCCAGAAGGTCCGCGAGGCCGCCGCACGCATGAAGTGTACCAACAACCTCAAGCAGATCGGCCTCGGCCTCCACGCCTACCACGACACGCGGTCGCGGTTGCCGGTCGGGTACACGCTCGGCGGCAACGACGCCCTGCTGCCGCCCGGCGAGCCGAAGCAGGCGTGGCAGGTGGTCATCCTGCCGTACATCGAGCAGGGGAACAACCCGGCCGTCACCGGCGGGACCGCGTCGCCGGTGCCGATCTACTTCTGCCCGAGCCGCCGGGGGGCGGAGGTCGGCGCCAGGGCGGACTACGCGAGCGTCCACTCGGCCGCGTGGGACAACAACCACCGCGGGCCGAGCCAGGGCACGTCGACCGCCGACGGGTGGTTCACGATCATGGGCGGCTGGTGCGCCAGCAAGGGGAAATGGCCGCCGGGCTTCACCCTGACGGTCGTGAGCGGCGCCAACGGCACGTCGAACACCGGGCTGGTCGCGCACCGCGGGCTGCGCCCGGCGAACGTCCAGTCCGGCGGGCGGAACGACTTCCCGTTCGACGCCCTGACCGGCGGCGACGCGGGCGGGCAGCCGTGGTGGACCAACCGGGCGTGGGTCGGCATCCAGCAGGACTCGGACACGGCGACCTTCAATAAGGTCGCCAGCGGGCTCACCCTCGGGTCCGACTACACCCAGGGCGGCGCGCACCCTGGCGGGTGCCCCACGCTCCTCGCCGACGGCTCCGTCCGTACCGTCCAGTACGCAGTAAACATGGACCTCTTCTGCGGGTTCTGGAACGCCAACAGCGGCGTCGTCGGTTCCCTGGACTGACGCCGCCCGCGGCGCGCAAGAAAGGACCCGCGGCCGCAACCGGGCGGCCGCGGGTCCTTTCTTGCGCGCCGCGGTTCGGGTACAACGGGCACTGTTGTGGTCCGGTCACTCCGTGACCGGATTCCCCGCGTACAGCCGAGATCGCGTGCAAGTGAGGCCGGAGACCGCGGGAGCGGGCGGCGG
>JAFKJJ010000167.1 GCA_017306025.1 Planctomycetota bacterium | reverse complement strand
GAGACGCCGTAGCAGAGCACCATGCGCCGAACGACGGGAGGGGACGTTCCACCGACACTCATGGGCGTCTCCGCGGCTCCCGGTCCCCCGGTTTCACAATAACACGGCCCGCCACCTACCTCATACGTACTTCCTGAACTCAGATTTGAAACGTTCCGCCAGTTCTTTCGCCCGCACGTCGTAGGCGGACTTGTCGGCCCACGCGTCGCGCGGGCGGAGCACGCCGTCCGGCACCCCGGGACAGGTGGTCGGGACCGCCAGGCCGAAGACCGGGTCCGGCTCGAACGGTACGTCCTGCAATTGCCCGTTGAGCGCCGCACGCAGGAGCGCCCGCGTGTGTGCCAGGCTCATCCGCCGGCCCACGCCGTACGGGCCGCCGGTCCAGCCGGTGTTCACCAGCCACACCGGTACCCCGTGCCGGGTCAACTTCTCCTTGAGCATCAGGGCGTAGCGCTTCGGCGGCAGCGGGAGGAACGGCCGGGCGAAGCACGTGCTGAACTCCGGCGCCGGCTCGGTCACGCCCACCTCCGTACCGGGCACCTTCGCGGTGTACCCGCACAAGAAGTACTCGACCGCCTGCTCGGGCGTCAGCCGCGCCAGCGGCGGCAGCACCCCGAACGCGTCGCAGGTGAGGAAGAACACGTTCGCCGGGTGCCCGCCGAGCCCGGACAGCTCGCAGTCGGGGATGAAGTCCACCGGGTACGCCGCCCGCGTGTTCTCGGTGTACTTCTTGCTGTCGAAGTCGGGCGCCCGCGTGTGCGGGTCCACCGGCACGTTCTCCAGCACGCACCCGAACCGCAGCGCGTTCCAGATCTGCGGCTCGCCGGCCGGGGAGAGCTTGATCGTCTTCGCGTAACAGCCGCCCTCGATGTTGAACACGCCCCCGTCGCTCCAGCCGTGCTCGTCGTCGCCGATGAGCCGCCGCTCCGGGTCGGAGCTGAGCGTCGTCTTGCCGGTGCCGGACAGCCCGAAGAACAGCGCCACGTCCCCCGCGTGCCCGATGTTGGCAGAACAGTGCATCGGGAAGACGCCCTGCTGCGGCAGGAGGAAGTTCATCACCGTGAACGCGGACTTCTTGATCTCGCCGGCGTAGTGCGTGCCGCAGGCCACGACGGTCTTCTGCTCGAAGCTGATCGCGACGCACGTCTCGGACTTCGTGCCGTCGCGGGCCGGGTCGGCGTGGAAGTCGCACGCGTGCAGGACGGTCCATTCGGGCACGAAATCGCGGAGCTGGTCGGCGGTGGGCCGCAGGAACAGGCACCGCGCGAACAGCGAGTGCCACGCCTTCTCCGTGACAACCCGGACCGCCAGCCGGTGCCGCGGGTCGGCGCCGACGAACCCGTCGAAGACGTACAGCTCACGGTTCTGGAGGTACGCGCGGACGAGATCGCGCAGCCGGCCGAACGTTTCGGGCGGCATCGGCTGGTTGGCGGTCCAGTCGATCAGGTCGGCGATACCCGCCTCCCGCACGGTAAACTTGTCCTTCGGGGAGCGCCCGGTCCGCTTGCCGGTGAGGGCCGCGACCGCGCCGAGGTCGGTGAGCTGGGCCTCGCCGCGCCGGACCGCGTGTTCGGTGAGCGCGGCCGGCGACAGGTTGGCCCAGACGCGGCCGGAATGGGCGATTCCGAGCGCGGCCGGGTCGAAGGCGCGCGTGTGATCGGGGCTGGCGTCCGAAGGCAAAGACATGGCGGCCCTCCGCGCCCCACCTGAGAGGAGCGGGGCAAGAGGGCATTATAGCCGACCGCGGTGCGACGAAGGTGAGGGACCGAAGCCGGCCCACGTCAGGCGGTCGTTGCCCAGTTCTCGACGTTCAACCGCGGCACGACGGAGAGGTCCGAGTCGGACGTGACAACCCGGCAATCGCCGAGGGTCAGCGCGATAGCAGCGATCATCAGATCAACCGTCTGAATCGTCCGCCCGTTACGACGGAGATCGGCCCACTGCCGGCCGTACTCACGTGCCGCTTCGACCGTGAAGGGCCACAACCGGAACAGGGCGAGGTTACGGTTCAGGACATCAAGGTTCGTGTCTCGAGTGGCACTGTATTCAACCCCGGCATACAGCTCGGCCACGACGGGAACCCCCGTGCCGATCTTGTGGCCGGCGAGGCGTGCGGCGCGAACCCGCACGTCAACACCACGGCGCCGGGAGATGCGGTCCTGAACCGCGTTCGAATCCAACAAGAAACGGCTCATCCCGCGGCTCCGGGAAAATCGGCCGCGAGGCGCTCGATCCGGGCCGCGTCGCTCCGGCCCTGCTCCGCCCGCGCCGCCCGCCAAGCCGCCTCCTCTGCGGCGGACATCCGAAGCGCCGGGATCGCGTCAAAAGTTGCGATCCAACGGGCCACTGCCCGGGGATCGTCCGATTGCTCGTCGCCCACTGTTCCCGGTGGGTCGACACCGCCCCCCTTGAGAACGGCAACTTCGCGTTCGAGCACGGTGATCCGTTCCGCGAGCGATTCGAGTGTCACTTCGGACATGGTCGCCCTCCTCGGTACGGCTCCTGTTCGTTCCGCGCATTATAACCATCCCCCGCTCAGGGCTGCGGCGGGGAACCCTGCTCGGCCAACTTCATGAGAAGCTCTTTGTTCGCGACGCCCTCCGCCGAGAGCCGTTCGTCGGGCGACTCTCGCGCCATATACGGCGCGTACATCGCCGCGATCTCCGGTCCCTCGGGCAAGCGCTGCAAGATGCGCGTAATGCGGTTCAGGTCGGGATCGTGCGTTCGGTTGTAAAAGATGAACGGCGGCTCTCCGAACTGGCGCCGGAGTTTGTCAACGAACTCGGTCCGCACCCACGGCGCGACGTCGCGCGTCACCAGCACCTCCATCACGTCGAGGATGTGCGGCGTCTTCTCGTCGTAGCCGATCCGCGGCGGCGGCTCCCACCCCGGCGGGAAGTCGGACCGGCCGTGCGCCGACATCGCGTCGAGCGCCTCGGCGATCCGGCCGGCCCTCAGATCGCGCTCGACTCGAGAACGGAGGTACTGTTCGGGTTGCGTGAACGGCAGGATCGGCACCCACACCAGGAGCGAACACGCGACGAGCACCCGGACGCCACGCGAGGGCGGGAGCTGTTCGGCCGCGGCCGGCACCTGCCACTTCGACCGGCTCGCGAAGAACGAGGACAGCGCACCGATCACCCACACCGGGACGGAGAGGTACCCGAGACACGAGATGAGGAACGTCGCACTCGCGACCACCTTTTCGCTCTCGGTCTGTCGGACCCCGCCCATCAGCGCGAAGATCGGCTTGGGCATGAAGTGGACGGCCGCCAGGGCGACCGCGTCGGCGAAGACCATCACCAGACACAGGCACGCGCTCCACGGCCGGCCGGTGACGACGGACACGACGCGCACCATCAGTGCGACGCGCCACGCCGCGACGAACGCGAGCGTCCACAGGTTCGCCGACGTGGCCGTGCCGGGCGTCAGGAACCGTTCGTAGGGGATCGCATAGAACCACGCGAGCGGGGCCGTCAGCCAGAACAGCGTCAGGAACTGACGGTACGCGCTGAAAAATGACGGCCGGCCCTCGCGGCGCAGGAACACCGGACCGCAGGCGACCACGAACAGCAAAAACGACGCGACCAGCGACGCGCCGACCGGGATCAGCAGGTACCACGGCTCGCAGACGAGGTATTCGCCGTCGTACTCGCGCGCGAACCCGGCCGACAGCACGAACAGGAGGCCGACCCACAACGCGCGGCGGTCGGCGGCCAGTTCGAGGATCGCGGCGCGGTTGCCGATCAGGAAGAGGCCGAGTGTTCGGGGTCGCACGGGCGGAGCCTCGGGTTGGTCTGCCAGACGCGCCTGCGGATCGCCCCCCGCCGCGCCGATTCCGACGCGCCGAATACCCGGCGCGCGAGGTCGCGGAACGCCGATTCCAGTTCGCCGACGCTCATCGCGTCGGGGCGGTACGTCAGGTCGAACAGGGTGCAGTGCGACCACCCGCGGTTCGGCAACAGCCGCCCTTCCCGCTCCAGCCGCCGGCGCAGCGCGGTGCCGGGGAACGGCGTCTGGAGGGTGAGTTGCACGTCCGCGAGTGTACCCGATGCGATGAACTCCGCCAGCCGGTCGAGCGAGTCGTGCGTCTCGCCGTCGCCGCCCACGATGAAGCACCCGATGACCGCGACGCCCGCCCCCTGAATCGCCTCAAGAGCGGCCATGATGCGGGGCAGTTCGGCCTGCTTCGGCCCCATTCCGGGGTGGCGGAAACAGAGCGACTCGATCCCGACGAGCACCTGCACGCACCCGGACGCTGCGAGCTTCGCGGGTAGTCCGGGAACCTCGCCGGCGCGCCAGTCGACCTCGGTGAAGTATCGGGCGTCGGCCGCACCGAGCACGTCGAGCAGTTCCCCCGCGTCGCGGCCCGCAAAGGTATTGTCGTCGGCCAGTTCGAGCACCGGTCGCGGGTCGAGGGCGCGGAGGGCATCGAGTTCGCGCGCGACGTTCGCAACGGGCTTCGACCGGTACGGTCCGAGTAACCGACTGGCCCCGCAGAACTCGCACGCGAGCGGACAGCCGCGCTGGGTCTGTACCGTGAACCGCGGGCGCGGGCCGCGGCCGAGCAGGTCGAATCGCGGTACCGGTGCGCCGGCCAGGTCGAAGGGCACGGCCGCCCGGTACACGGGCCGCAGTTCGCCGCGTTCGGCGTCGGCGAGCAGTTGGGGCCAAACGGGTTCGCCGTCGCCGATCACAACCGCATCGCAGTAACCGCGGGCTTCGTCGGGACATGCGGTCGCGTGCAACCCGCCGAGCACCGTTCGCGCGCCGCGCGCCCGAAGTAGCGCGCTGAAGCGGTACGCCTCCTCGACCGACGCCGTGAGCGCGGAGAGCGCGACGACGGCCGGGCGGTGTTGCATCACGACGTCCGCGAGCGCCTCGTCGGCGCGGGTGGCCTCGTGATAGCTGCACGTCCAGTGCGGCGGGTTCAGGCCGGCGAGCGTGAGCAGCCCGAGCGCCGGGAGCTGCGCGACGGCCGCGGCGCGCGGCTTGAGGCCGGGGAGCGTCATCCCGAGCGCGAGGACCTCGTCCTCGCGGACGCGGAACCCGGTGAACGGCACCAGCGCCACGTGCGGCATGGGCGAATTAGGGTGACGGTGACGGGGTCGGGGTGGGAGCGGTCGGCATCTGGGACACGGAGACGCGGTCGGTGGCGAGGAGGATCACTCGGCCCGCTCCTCCTGGGCGGCCCGTCGATCGGTTTGGCGAACGGCCGCCCCCTCGGCGTCCACCTGCTTCATGAACGCGCTGCCCGTAAACTTGGCCAGTCCTTCTTCCGGCCCGTCTTCTCAACCGCCTGCTCGGCCAGTTGCTTCTCCACCGCTTCGAGCCGCTTCGCGAGCGCTTGCAGCGTCAGTTCCGCCATTGACGTTCTCCTGTCGATATCACCCTCATGATACCACGGGGCGGAGAATCGTGGGCGGTGGTCCGGTCATACCAAGTCCGGGTGAAGAGTAACGGTCGGGAGTGGCCCTTATTTGTGGGGCAGGCCGCCGGGCCTGCTTCGCTAT
>JAFKJJ010000166.1:5530-10109 GCA_017306025.1 Planctomycetota bacterium | reverse complement strand
CGAACACCGCAATCGTCAGACCGGTCAGGTGACCGAACACGACCGGGTGCTTCCGCAGGTTGTCGAGGCGCGCGATCATCGGATACGGCCCACGAGGGTTGAGACGCCCCGACATCCTATGAAACGACCGCTATCGTGAATGCGGTCTACTGAATGCACGGATCGGTCCTGCCGGCCCGCCGGGAACGGGGCGGCGGACAGACCTGCGGAACACCTTCGGTCGCCGGTGGCCCGGAGGTTTCCAGCATGCGCAAGGCACTCAAGCCGTGGTATCGGACCCAGACCGACACGTGGTACGCCACCGTCCGGGGTGAAAAGATTCCGCTCGCCAAGGGGCGAGACAGCTACGCGGAGGCCGAGAAGGCATTCCACCGCCTGATGCTCGATGTCGGCGAGGGTCAACCTCCCGATCCGAGCGCCAAGCCGTTCCACGTCGTTGCAATCATCGACCTGTTCCTCGACCACCCGGAACGGCACAACAGCCGCGAGACGTACGCGTGGTACAAGCGATTCCTGCAAAGCTTCTGCGAGTTGCACGGCCGCACGCTGGCCGCCGAACTGAAACCGATCCACGTCACCCGGTGGCTCGACGCCAACACGTGGAAGGGCGGACAGCGCAACACGGTCATCGCCGTCAAGCGGGCGTTCAACTGGGCCGACAAGCAGGGCGTCCTCTCGCCCAACCCGCTCCGAAACGTTGAGAAGCCTCCGGCGGGTCGCCGTACGCGCATCGTCACTGCCGAGGAACGGGCCGAGATTCTCGCCGCGGTCAAGGACCGCAACTTCAAGGAGTTCCTCACCGCGCTGTACCAGACCGGTTGCCGCCCGTCGGAGGTAGCCCGCGTTACCGCCGCGAACGTGAACCTCGAACTCGGCGTGTGGATCTTCGAGCAGCACAAGACCGGCAAGAAGACCGGCAAGCCCCGTGTGATCTATCTCAGTCCGGAGATGGTCGAGATGTCGCGGCGGTTGATGGCCGAGCGCCCCGAGGGGCGCCTGTTTCCCAGCCGCAAGCTCGGCCGGCCGTTCACGCAGAACGCGATTCGCATCCGCTTCCGGCGCCTGCGGGAGAAGTTGCCGCATCTGAAGGGCGTCGTGTGCTACTCGCTCCGCCACAGTTATGCCACCGACGCGCTCGAACGGGGTGTGGGCATCGCCCAGGTCGCGGAACTTCTGGGGCACGTCGGCACGCGCATGGTGTCCCGGCACTACGGCCGCCTGCATCAGAAGGTGGCCCACATGCGGGAAGCGGCGAGGAAGGCTACCGGACAATGATGTGTTTGAGCACGAGCGGAGCGGGTTGTCGCTCCGCCCTTTTGCTCGCGGCCATGTACGCCTCCACCGCCCCCTCGGTGATCCGGATGCTGCCCCGCTTGCCCGGCCGCCCGTGCCGGGCGTGCGGAATCACCCCCTCCTGGCACAGCGCGTAGATGAGGCTCGGCGAAACCCCGATTCGCTTTGCAGCTTCACGAACCGTCACGGCGCACCTCGCAACAGCAAATCCGATCCAGTGGTCTCCCGTCCCTGGGTTCGATTCGGACACCGCCTATGCGTAGCCACGACAGGCCCGGTCTGCCGAGCGGGCCGCAACCCGTCGCGCTGGTATCGCAGCAGTTCGGAATGGGCAATGGCCCGGGCCGTGTAGGCGCCGCGCCCGCTTCCTTTCTTCTCGCCGTGAATCCGACCGAGCCGGCACCACTGGAGTTCCCCACGAAAAGTAGACAGCGTTTAGCGGTGGTTTTGGTTGTGCGCCCGCTCATATTCCTCGGGGGCGACGTACCCCAGAGCCGAGTGTCGTCGGACGCGGTTGTAGAACGCCTCGATGTACTCGAAGATGCTCGCCCGCGCCTGGTCGCGCGTGGCGTAGTCCTCGTCGTGAACCAGCTCCCTCTTCAGGCTGGCGAAGAACGACTCCATCGGGGCGTTGTCCCAGCAGTCGCCGCGCCGGCTCATGCGGCACGCGATCCGCTCCTCGGCCAGCCGCCGCTGGTACGGGGGGGCCTTCGTGGAGCGCCCACGGGTGGATTACGAATCGAGAATCACGACGGATTACACATCATCTCGCGGCCACGTTGACGATTCTCACGGGATCGCCTGATCGTCGCTCGACCGTCGTCCGACGTGCTGTTCTTCGGCCGGTTCGTCGGGCCGCGGTGAGTTCCCTTCACGCGAGAGAACTCCCCTCTTGCCCCGGCGCGGGCGCGTCCGCATGCTGTCACTACCGGTTGACCGCCGGTCGGCTCTCCCCGACACCGCTCCGGGGACGTGACGCCCCGCGGAGGTCGTGATTGCTCCCCGCCTTGTACGCCGTCACGCTGTTCGTCGGGGCAGCACTGCTGTTCCTCGTTCAGCCGCTCGTCGGCAAACTGCTGCTCCCGCTCGTCGGCGGCACACCCGGCGTCTGGAACGCCTGCATGGTGTTTTTCCAGATCGTGCTGCTCGCCGGGTACCTCTACGCGCACCGCTCCACCGGTAAACTCGGCGTCCGGCGCCAGGCCGTCTTCCACCTGCTCGTCCTCGGCATCGTCGTGCTCGTGTTCAAGATCGCCGTCGCGACGACCGGCTCGCCCGTTCCCGTCGCGGCGTCCATCCTGCCCGACGACCAGGACTCCTCCGCCCTCGTGTTCGTGCAGCTCAGCGCCGCGGTCGGGGTCGCGGTCGGGGTCCCGTTCTTCGTGCTGTCCACCACGTCGCCGCTCCTCCAGCGGTGGTTCGCCAGCACCGGGCACTTCTCGGCCCGGGACCCGTACTTCCTCTACGCGGCCAGCAACGCCGGGAGCCTCCTCGGACTGCTCGCGTACCCGCTCCTCATCGAACCGCGGCTCACCCTGGCTCATCAGCAGTGGGTGTTCGCGGGGGGGGTAATGGGGTACGTCGGGCTCGTGTTCGCGTGTGCCCTCACGGTCATCCGAAAGCCCGCGACCGTACAGGAGCACGCGATCAGGAACGGCCCGAAGCCCGACGGGTGGCGCGTGGCCCGGTGGGTCGCGCTCGCGGCGCTGCCGTCGAGCCTTCTGCTCGGCGTGACGACGCACATGTCCACCGACCTCGCCCCGGTGCCGCTCCTGTGGGTCGTGCCGCTCGCGCTGTACCTCGTCAGTTTCATTTTGGTGTTCGCACGCTGGCCCGACGGCGTTCACCGGTTCGTCGGCCGGGTCACGCCGATGCTCATCCTGTTCGTCGTCGTCACCCTCCTGACCAACGCGGCCGAGCCGCTCGGCCTGGTGGGGGCGCTGCACCTGTCCGCGTTCTTCGGCGTGTGCCTGGTGTGTCACGGCGAACTCGCGAAGGACCGGCCGCCGCCCGAACACCTCACCGCGTTCTACTTCTGGATGTCGCTGGGCGGGGTGCTCGGCGGCGTGTTCAACGCGCTGGTCGCGCCGATCGTCTTCGAGAAGGTCGGGATGGTCGAGTACCCGCTGGCGCTCGTGCTGGCCGCGGCCGTGCGGCCGCGCGGCGACGACCCCGGCCCCGGTCTCCGGACCGCCGACGTGGCGCTCGTGCTGGTGCTGCTCGGATTGTCCGTCGGGCTGGTCCTCGCGGTGCCGCAGTTCGTGACGGTGCCGATCGAACCGGACGCGCCCGACGCGCTCTCCGCGCGGCTGCTCCGGGGCGGTCTGATGTTCGGGCTGCCCTCGGTCGCGGCGTTCGCGCTCGTGCGCAAGCCGGCGCGGTACGCGCTGTCGCTGGCGGCGCTGTTCGTGGCCGGGGCGTTCGAGTCCAAGCACTTCGGCGAGACGCTCTACATGGAGCGGAACTTCTTCGGCGTGATCCGCGTGACGCGCTCGCCGGACGGGAAGTTCACGCGGCTGATCCACGGCACGACGATCCACGGCCAACAGCGGATCGACGAGGACGGGCCGCCGCGGCCGATGACGTACTACCACCAGAAGGGGCCGATCGGGCACGTGTTCGAGTCGCTGCCGCCGGGGCGCGTGAAGAAGGTGGGCGTAGTGGGCCTGGGGACGGGCGCGGTCGCGGCGTACGCACGGCCGGGGCAGGAGTGGACGTTCTACGAGATCGACCCGGCCGTCGTGCGGGTGGCGCGCGACACGCGGTACTTCCGGTTCCTGTCGAGTTGCGAGGAGCGCGGGGCGCGGTGCGACGTGGTGCTCGGCGACGCCCGGCGGCAGCTCACCAAAGCCCCGGACGGCGAGTTCGACGTCATCATCCTCGACGGGTTCTGCTCCGACGCGATCCCCGTTCACCTGCTCACCCGCGAGGCCCTTCGCCTGTACGTGTCGAAGCTGAGCCCGCACGGGGTGCTGGCGATGCACGTCTCGAACGTCCACCTGGACCTGCCGCCGATCATCGCCCGGCTGGCCGACGACCACAACCCGCCGCTCCAGGTGCGAGCGTGTCACGACAGCCCGACCGACGCCCAGCGGCTCGACGGCAAGACGGAGTCGCAGTGGATGATCCTGGCGCGGACCGAGGACGACCTGCGGCCGATGCTCCCGCACGGGCACCCGCCGCGGCCGACGCGGTGGGACGTGTTGCCGCTGCCGCTGCCCGTTCCCAGCTTGCCCGTGCCCGCCGTGCATGGTTCTCCGGCACAGTGGATTCGGTGGGAACCGGT
>JAFKJJ010000166.1:0-5518 GCA_017306025.1 Planctomycetota bacterium | reverse complement strand
GCGAAACCCGGACGCCCCGTTGTGGCGAGACGACTTCGCGAACCTCTTGCGCGCGTGGAAGAAGCGCGAAGAGTAGGCGAACGGCCGAAAGCGAACCGCCCCGGAAGAAACTTCCGGGGCGGTTGCTTTGTGTCGCGGGTGCGGGCTACTTCTGTTCCTGTGGGCGCGGAGGGCTCACGGCACCGCCGTTGGACGAACACTTCCCGTTCGTCCGGAATCGCGGTTCGCGAGGTTGTTCCAGACCGGGCGAACGGGAAGTGTTCGTCCAACGAAAGCGGTGCTGGAACAGCCCTCCCCGCGCCGGGTGCCTGACGGTCCGCTCGGACGACGCAACGTCGTCCCGCTGCGACGCAGCGAGCTAAACCGGTACACGCGACAGCAGAAAGGATACCGGCGCGAACCGACGCGAACAAGCGGCGGAGCGGGCGGATCACTCTGAACGCCGCTCACGCCTTCGGAGCTTCGGCAACCGCCGGTTCGGCAACCGGCGCCGCCGGTTGCTCCGGGGCGGGCGCGACGAACACCGCCTGAATCAGTAAGAGCCCCGCACCGACCACGAGACAGCAGTCGGCGATGTTGAACACCGGCCACTCGACCTTGTAGAAGTAGAGGAAGTCGCGGACGCCGCCGAACACGAGCCGGTCGTACAGGTTGCCGATCGTGCCGCCGAGGATCAGCCCCAGCGCGGCCATGAGGCCCCGCTCGCGTGCGGTGCTCCGCCGCGTGCCCCACACCACGATCGCGACCGCCGCGGCCACACTCACCACCGCGAAGGTGCCGTTGGCCAGCCCCTTCTGCCCGCCGCCGATGCCGAACAGCGCGCCGTGGTTCACCCGCGGCATCACCGGGGCGCTCCACGTCTGGAGGCCGCGAACCGGGGGCTCGGACACCGGCGCGTTCGGGTCGAATTGTGCGATCAACTTGAACCAGTCGGGGACCACGTCGTGCTCGTTGCCGGTGCGGCTCACGTCGCCGAACTGGCCGCCGTTGTAGAGCCACCGGAACACGCCGTACTTGCTCACCTGATCGGCCGTGAGTCCGAACACCGCGAGCGAGATGAGCAGCCAGCGGTACGTGCGATCGGCCATCGGTGCGTGTCCGTCCTAAACGGTAGTGGGGCGGCGCTCCACGATTCACGATAGGCCCGCCGCGCGAACCAGTCAAGAAAGTCGACGCGACCGGGGCGACCGCTATAACCGCTCGCGTCGCCCGACTCAACGCGAACCGCGACCGGTCGGCGCCGCGGGTGACCTTGACCGGCACGCGGGGCGCGGGAATGATGCGCCATGGAGTGTAATTCTTACGCACTCTCTTTGTTCGGATTGTGTCGGTCGTGAGGGTTGGCCCATGAGAGCGGCCGGTGCCGGATTGATCGCCGCCACGCTGGCGCTGGCACTGGCCGGGTGTAAGTCCACGGACCCGAAGGGCGATGACAAATTGCCCGCGGGCGTTGCCGGGCGCAAGGGGACGGGCGCGAAGGACAAGGACCGGGACGAGAAGCGGCCCGGTTCGACCGGGCTCTCGTGGCTCGACGACGGCAAGTTGCCCGGCGCCGGTACCGCCGTCCCGAAGGCCGGCACCCCGACCGCCTCCGGCGACGCGAAGGCCGAGGCCCAGGACGCGCTCGGCGGCCGCGTCCTCGACCCGCTCGGGCGCCCGGCCCGCAACGTGTTCGTCCGGATCGACCGCGTCGGCGCGCCGGCCAACGACCCGGCCGCGGTCGGCATCTACACGAACAACGAGGGCTACTTCTTCACCCGCGGGCTGAAGCCCGGCCAGGCCTACGACCTGACCGCCGAGGCGAAACAGCAGGACGGCAAACCGCTCGTCGGCGTCGTTCAGACGCGGGTGCCGAACCCGATCCTCCTGATCGTGCTCCGCGACGACCTTCCCGGACCGGCCGGCGGGTTACCCGCGCCGAAGGGGCCGGAGGGGGGCACGTTCCCGCCGGCACCGCGACCGAACGACAAGGTGAGTGAGGTGGTCCCGGCGCGCCCGGCCCCGCCGAAGCCGACGGACGGCGCGTGGTCGCCCGGCGGAACGATCTCCGGCGTCCCGCCCGCGACCATCGGGGGCGGAGCCGCCCCGCCGAAGCCGCCCGGGACGTCGGGCGGGGCAATTCCGCCGCCCGACGACCTCAGCGCGCCGCCCCCGAAGTTGGTGCGACCGGAGAACGTGGCCGACGGCCCGAAGGACCCGTTCAAGCCGCCCGCGGCGAACATTCCCGGGCCGGCCGGCCCCCCGGTCCCGCCGCTGCCGGCGCTCCCGCCGTCGTTCGGACCGTCGGGGGGCGGCCGATCGTCGATGGGCAACACGACCACAACGGGCGGCTCCGCGGGCAAGCTGGCGCTCGTGGACACGCTGGGGCGGCCGTGGGAACTGGATTCGGTGAAGCCCGGCTCGCTGGTGCTCGTCGAGTTCATCAGCTCGACGTGCGTGCCCTGCAAGCGGGCCATCCCGGTGATGAAGGACCTGCAATCGCGGTACGGCGCGAGCGGGTTGCAGGTGGCCGCGGTGCTGTGCGACAACCTGCCGCAGCAGGAGCGCGCGGACCTCGCGGCGAAGTACGGCCGCGAGCAGAACCTGAACTACGCTCTGTTCGTGGAGCCGGGCACCGCGGGGAGCGTCCGCGACAGACTCGGGGTCGAGAGCTACCCGACCGCGTTCCTGTTGAACGCGTCGGGAAAGGTGTTGTGGACGGGCCACCCCGGGAACAAGACCGAACTCGAATCGGCCATCAAGCAGAACCTGGGGAAGTGACGGCTCGTCCGGCTCGCCTCGGTCGGTCGGGCCGGTCGCCATGCGGTGAGCAGAACGAACTACGGATCGCGTTATTCGAAGTGCCAGTCTGCTCCGGTATCTCTCAAATCACCCGGCTCTTCTCCGCCCCCGTCTCCGAGCACGATCGTTCCGTCGTTGGCCCCGCCGCCCAGCACCACAAACACGTCGTCGCACAGTTGGAGAAGGTCCCCGGCGTGAAGGGCGATCCGGCTCACCTTCTGCCGGTTCACGAACGTCCCGTTGCGCGAAGCCGTGTCGTGGACCTCGCACCCGCCGGTCGCGTGGACGAGGACCACGCAGTGCCGACGTGAGATCGCGTGGTGGCCGAGGACGATGTCGTTCGTCGGCGCCCGCCCGATGGTATTGATTCCGACGCGGAGCGGGTACAGCCGGCCGGTCCGCACGCTCCTCAGCGAGTAAGGCACGGGGACATCGAGGGGGGCGTTCCGGCACCCCAAGACCCGACGCTCGACCTCGTGTGTGGTCGATCCCATCGCGTCGAGCATTTCCGCGCGGGCCGCCCCGTACTGCTTCCGACGGGGCCGGCAAAGGTGAACGCTGTTGAGACGTGGGTCGTACATCGTGGGGCCTCTGCGGGATGCGGAGATGTGATTCCCGAGAACGAGGCCCGTTCATCTTCCCGCGCCGTTCCGTCGCGGTCAACGCGTCCCCGAACGCACGAAGCCCACCTTGCGGGTGGGCTTCGCGTCGCGTTTCACGCCGCCGGCTTTACTTGCCCTTCTTCAGCACCGCGGGACCCTCGCGCTTGACCGTCTTCGCCTTCGGCGAGCCGGGGCCGACCTTGTTCGTCGGCCGTACCAGCACCACCGCGCCCGGGTGCCCCGGAATGCCGCCGCGGATCAGCAGCAGGTTGTTCTCCGTGTCCATCTTCACGACGGTCAGGTTGCGGATCGTCACCCGCTCGTTGCCGTAGCGCCCGGCGCGCCGGAGGCCCTTCTTCGGCCGACCGCCACCGCGGTTGCTCGCCAGCGACGCGGTCGAACCCGCCTGCCGGTGAACCTTCTTCGCACCGTGCGCCGCGGGCAGGCCCGCGAACCCGTGCCGCTTCATCACGCCCTGCGTGCCGCGCCCCTTCGACGTGCCGATCACGTCCACCGCCAGCACGTCCTTGAAGATCTGCTCCACGGTGAGCTTGTCGCCGACCTTCACCGTCATGTCTTCGGTGTACGCGTCGAACTTCTTGGTCGCGCCCTCGCCGCTCACCTTGATCCGCTCGACCTTGAAGCTCGCCTCTCCGGCGTTGGCCTTCACCGTGCCCGGATCGACGAACCCGCTGCCGGTGTCGAGGCGGAACTCGCGGACCACCCGCTGGGGCTCGCAGTCGGCCTTCGGCGGGAGCGCGACGCCGGCCTTCTGGCGGGCCTCCTTCCGCTTCGACTTCAGCCCGGCCGCGACGTGCCCCTGTTCCGGGCGGGTCGCGTTCTTGCGCTTCTTGTCCTTGAAGCCGAGCTGCACGGCCGCGTAGCCGTCCTTGCGGACCTTGCCGGCCTTCTCGCCCTCCGCGGCGGGGTACTTGATCTGGAGCACGGGGCACGGGCCGAGTTGCAGCACCGTGACCGGCTCGGCCACGCCCTCCGGCGTGAACACCTGCGTCATTCCGACCTTGTGGCCGATCAACCCGAGGGACATCGCTTCCACCTTTCGCCGCGACCGTGGCGGCTCGTTGTCACCCCGGCCGACCTGCACTCGGCGGTAGGTGCCGTGCATCAGTCGCGTGTGTGCGGGGTGTAAGGAAGTGTGAATTGTAGCGGTCGCGGCGCTCGCGGCAACGACGGCGCCCGAACGGGCACATCTTCGCCCTTGGCGCTTTGACCCACTTGTCGCAACGGATAGTATTGAGTCGCTGACGTCCGAACTGAGGGCACACCATGACGCGGTTGTTCGCGGCGGTCGGAACCATCGGGTTGGCGGTCGGCGTCGTAATGGGGGGCTCCGCGCCCACCCCACCCACCCCGCCGACGAACCCGGCGGAACTCGTCGCGCAGCTCGGCTCCGACGACTTCGCGCAGCGCGAATCGGCGGTCGCGGCGCTGGAGAAGGCCGGCGCCGCGGCGATCCCGGCGCTCCGCGACGCGCTGAAATCGCCCGAACCGGAAGTGCGGCAGCGGGCCGCGGCCGTTCTGACCAAGCTCCAGCGCGCCGCCGACAGCGCCGGTAAACTCGCGCCCAAGAAAATCGCGCTCGACTACAAGGGCGTCCCCCTCGGAACCGCGGTCAACGACCTCCGGACCCGCACCGGCCTGAACGTCGCCCTCGACCCCAACCGGATCGCCGACCCGCTCCGCAAGGTGACGTGCGTCACCGGCGAGTTGCCGCTGTGGGAGGCGCTGGAGCGGTTCTGCGCCGCGGCCGGCTTGAAGGAGGACGTCCGGGCCGAACTCGACGTGCCGAAGGTGCAGCCGCCGGGCGGGCGCCGCGCCTACACCCCGCCGCCGCAGGTCCCGGCCGCCGACGCCGTGCCGGTCGTGCTCGTGGACGGCACGGGGCAGCGCCTCCCCGGCGACCGCCGCACCGCGGTTCGCGTCGTGGCGCTGCCCGCGTCGTTCCCCGGGCACCGCGTCACGCTCGGCACCGGCGCGACGACGCTCTGCTTCGAGGTCGCGCCCGCGCCCGGGCTGAACTGGGTCGACGTGTCCGGGGTGAAGATCACCCGGCTGACCGACGACGCCGGGCGCGCCGGCGGGGCCGGGACGGCGAAGCCGATGGAGGGCGGGAG
>JAFKJJ010000165.1 GCA_017306025.1 Planctomycetota bacterium | reverse complement strand
GCGGTTCGCGCTGCTGCCGCTCGCCGCGCGCGCCTTGAGCAAACCCGGGAGCGTCAGCCCGCCGAGAGCGAGCGCCCCGACCTTGAGCACGGAGCGGCGATTCAGGGTGACGTCGAGCATGGGTACCTCTTATCCTGGGACCGCGGCCGTCCCGGCCGCACGAGCTACTCAATTCGGGTTGTTTCGGGGCACTCTCGGTCGCGCACTTGGGACGCACAGCAGCGGCCGGGACGGCCGCGGTCCCGGGGCTAGTGGTTGAACATGAACTCGCGCGTGTTCAGGATCGCCCACAGCACGTCCTCGACCGCTCGCTGCTTGTCCTTTGCGCCGTTAACGTAATCGGTCAGCTTCTTGCGCTCGCCCGCGGTCGGAGCGCGTCCGAGGGCCGCCAGGTACAATTCGTCGATCATCTCACCGGCCGCTTTCTTCTCCTTGAAGAACCTGGCGACGCGGCCGTTCCCGTCCGCGATTTTGTTCTCGATCTCCTCCGAGTTCGCGAGCAAGAGCACCTGGCCCAGCGTCGCGCCGGTGGAGCGCTCGCACTCGCAGACCGTCACCCGCTTCGGACGATCGAAGGTGTCGAGGAAGTACGAGCCGAACCCCTCGTGCGGGAGGTCGATCGCGCGGGCGTTGGCGCTCACGCCGTTGAACCCGCCCTTCACACCGCAGGTCGCGTTCACCGCATCGAGGAACACCTCGGCGGGCATGCGCCGTGCGTAGTAGCGCGCAAAATTCTGCCGGTCGTGCTTGTTGAACTCGGTGGGCTCCGCGCTCAGTTGATACACGCGGCTGTTGAGGATCGTGCGGATGACGTGCTTCACGTCGTACTTGTGCTTCACGAAGTCGGCCGCGAGCCAGTCGAGCAACTCCGGGTTCGACGGCGGGTTCGTTTCGCGCAGGTCGTCGGCCTCGCTCACGAGCCCGCGCGCGAGGAAGTGCCCCCACAGGCGGTTCACGAGCGCCTTCGCGAAGAACGGGTTGTCGGGCTTCGCCATCCAGTCGACGAGGGCGTGTCGCGGGTCGTCGTCGGGCGAGAACTTGCCGACCGGGCCGTCCAGGAACTTCGGCTCGGGCGCTTTGCCGGTGATCGGGTCGCGTTCGCCGGTGGTGGGTGTCGCGGAGGCGTAGTACGGCGGCGGCTGGCCGAAGTTCTTGCGCCCGAGCCGCGTGAAGAACCCCGCGAGGCCGTAGTAATCGGCCTGGCCCCACCGCTCGTAGGGGTGGTGGTGGCACTTCGCACACTGCAACCGCGTGCCGAGGAACACCTGCGCGACGTCGGCGGTGACCTGGTGAAGTTGGTCGTCGCGGTTCTGCCACAGCCAGTTGATCGCCGGCGCGTCCTGCCACTCGCCGGCCGCCGCGACGATGCCGCGCACGAACTCGTCATACGGCCGGTTGCGGGCGATCTGATCCTTGAGCCAGTTGTGGAACGCGACCGCGGCCTGGTCCGCCCCCGCGAGGTTCGAGTTGCGGAGGATCGAGCCCCATTTCAGAGCGAAGTACGCCGGGTAATCGGCCGAGTCCAGCAACCGGTCGATGAGCTTCGCGCGCTTGTCCCCGGCCTTGTCGTCGAGGAAGGTCTTCACCTCGGCCGCGGTGGGGAGTCGGCCGCACAGATCGACCGTCACGCGCCGAACGAACGTCGCGTCGTCGCAGGTGGGCGACGGCTTGAGGCCGAGCTTCTTCCACTTCGCGACCGCCAGTTCATCGACCTCGTTGATCGGCTTGAAGTCGGGAATCTCGGCGAGTGCCGGCCCGTGCGGCCGGATGGCCTTGAACACCGCGACGAACCCCATGTGCCGGGCCATGATCGCGGCCTCGCCGCTCTCTTTTCCGGCCTTCACGAGTGCGTCCGCATCGACCGCGGCCACCACGTCCAGGTTGCTGAAGAACTCGGCCTGCCGTGTGACGTCGCGCGACGAGCCGTCGGAGTAGTCCGCGATCACCGCGAGCTGCTGGACCTGTTCCGGTTGCAGAACGGCGTCGGTCGGAAAGACGCGGAGGCGCGTGACCTTCGGCACGTCGGGAGCGGACGCCGGCGCGCCGGCCGCGATCCACCGCCGAATCACCTGATAGTCGGCGCTCTCGGGCGGGAGGCGCTTGCCTCCGCCGTGCGGAACCTTGCCGGCCCCTTTCAACAGGAAGAGGCTGGCGTCCGGGTTCGCGGCGAACAGGCGCCGGCCGCGGGCCTCCTTCGCGATCGCCTCGTAATCGAACTGCGTGTCGAAGCCGAACAGCGACAGTTTGAACCCGTTCTGTCCGCTGGCCTTGCCGTGGCAGCCGCCCGCGTTGCACCCGTGCTTGCTCAGGAGCGGCATGACCTCGGTGCGGAAGTCCACGCCGCGCCCCGTGCCGCCGAACCCCTTCACGGCTACCGGGATTTCGAGCGTGTCGGCGCCGCGCGTGATCTGAACGACCGCGGAGCCGTCGCCGGCGGGCGTGACGTAGCCCTTCGCGTCAACTTTCGCGACCTTCGGGTTCGTGCTCGTGTAGGTCGCTTCGCGGGTGACGTCTCGGCCGCTGTCGGAGACAAGGAGTTGCTGCCCCGCAAACGCATCGGGCAGTTCCACCTTTGCGGCAGAACAGGTAACCGCCGCGAGCGCCTCCGGTGCGAACGCGAACAGCGCAACAGCGGTGAAGAGGTACGGTTTGCGCATGAGAAGCGGTTGCGTGGCGGGAGAGTAGCGGTGGGAGCGCCGTCGGCGCTTGGTTAGAAGATACTCCGAACTTCGGCCCACCGCAAGCGCGGGCTTGCGGGCGAACGAGAATCACGAGAATCGGGTGCCGCTCAATTTCTGGGCTCACGCTGCCGGTGCTCGTCCGTATCGCCTCCGATGCTCCCCGCGCCGAAAATCTTGGCGACGTGGTAGCTCCACAGGTACTCACCGGAATAGCCGTTCGAGTCTACCGTCGCGTTCCCGGCGGACCCGTCCGGGTGTACGCATCGCTGTACACCCGAGACGGAACCGTCCGGTCCTCCAGCGCCATTACGGACAGCCGGACGCCGCGGTGGGAGGGGGGGGGCGGGTGAATTGACGGAACAGGCGATTCGAGAGAGCCGAATACCCGACCCTACGTTCAACGCCGATGGGCGATCGCGGCCCGCGAGCCACCGGAATCAAAACGCCAGAGATGCCCCTCTCGCCCCAACACCGGCGCTCCGGAAACCTGACAGGATCGGCCTGTGCCGGCGGCACGAATTCTGCGGCCTCACTACAATCGCGCCGAGGGGCGGCGCGAACTGCCGCTTTCGCCCCGGTTCCGCGGCTTGTGACAATTGACACGAGGTGCCCGATCGGGCTATAGTTGATCCGTCCACTTCTGTACGCGCTTCTTAGCTCGCGGGCCGGATGCCCGCCGTCGTCCGGGCCGGAGAAGCCCTCGCTCCCGGTGTCGGGAGCCGTTGCTGCCCCCACTCTTCCGCGGGCGCGACACTGGAATCCTTGCGGGCGATGATTGCCCGCGGCCGTGGTGTAGGCCGAAATGCAAACGCCGCCCGATCCGACCGGACGCCCGTCCTCGGCAAAAAGTGCCGCGCCGGCCCCGTCGTCGGGTGAGCGCCCCGGCTCCACCGATTCCCACCGCCAAACGCACTCGCCGTCCGATCTCGTTCTGCTCGGCGGCAGTTCCGTGAAGCGCACGTCGCCCGAGTCCGATATTGCGCAGTTCCTTGCGCACCCCAACGGGCCGGCCGCCAACACCGACGACTCGCCCACCGTCATCACCAGCAATAAATCCGGATCGTCCCCGCCGCCGCCGGTTCCGGTTTCGCTCCCGGTGATGGGCGAAGTGCCGTCGATCGCGGGGCGCCGGCTCGGGCACTTCGAGTTGATCGAGGCCGTCGGCGCCGGCGGGATGGCCGCGGTGCTCAAGGCCCGCGACACCGAACTCGGCCGCGTCGTCGCGCTGAAGATCCTGCCCCCCGAGGCCGCCCGCGACCCCGAGAGCGTTACCCGCTTCAAGCAGGAAGCCCGCGCCGCCGCCGCACTCGACCACGAGAACATCGCCCGCGTGTACTTCTGCGGCGAGGATCAGGGACTGCACTTCATCGCCTTCGAGTTCGTCGAGGGGATCAACCTGCGGCAGATGATCGACCGCCGCGGCCCCCTGCCGGCGGCCGAGTGCGTGCGGTACATGATGCAGGTCGCGGCCGGGCTCAACCACGCGGCCGAGCGCGGGGTGGTCCACCGCGACATCAAGCCGTCGAACATTCTCATCACGCCCGACGGCCGCGCCAAAATCGTGGACATGGGCCTCGCTCGGCACCTGGGCTCCGAGGCGGTCAACGGCGGGGTGACGCAGTCCGGGGTGACGCTCGGTACGTTCGACTACATCTCGCCCGAACAGGCGCTCGACCCGCGCCGCGCCGACGTGCGGAGCGACATCTACTCGCTCGGTTGCACCTTCTACCACGCCCTCACCGGGCGCCCCCCGGTGCCCGAGGGCACGGCCGCGCGTAAGCTCCGCGCCCACCAGAACGATGAACCGCTCGACCCGCGCGAACTGAACCCGGCTATCCCGGACGAACTGGCGGCCGTTCTCGCCCGGATGATGGCGAAGGACCCGGCCCTTCGCTACCAGACGCCGACCGAACTCATCGCGCACCTCAAGGGCCTCGCGGAGCGGTTGAAGCTCGGCACCGACGCCATCGGACAAGATTCCGCGGCCCGGGCCGTGCCCGCGGAACGTCACCTGCTGCCCGAGGCGCCGCGAATCCGGCCGTGGTGGGCGGTGGCCGTCGCCGCGGTGGTGCTGGCGGTCGCGGCGTTCGTCGTGTCCACCGGCGACCCCGGCCCCGCACCCGGCTTGCCCGGCCTGCCGGTCCCGAACGAGCAGGCGAGGTCCAGGTCGTCCGAACAGCCCGTCGGAAAGGGCGACGTGCCGGAGCCGAAGAAGGCCCCCGAACACGACGGCCCGGTGCAGACCGCCGAGCAACTCGCGCAGAAGCTCGAAGACCCGAAAACGACGAAGGTGGCGCTCGCGGCCGGGACGTTCGACCTGGCCGCACTCAATCGCGAGGTCACGTTCCAGGGGGACAAGCTCGAACTCGTCGGCGCGCCGGGCGGGGCCACGCGGATCGTCCTTTCGGCCAACCCGGCCCGCGGCACGGCCGGCCTGTCGCTGAAGGCCACCGGATCGCTCACCGTGCAGAACGTCTGGTTCGACCTGAAGCTCGACCCGGACGTCGCGGTCGTTATGTCGGGCCGCACGCAACCGGTCGGGCTGCGGTTCGACGAGGCGCGCGAGGTTAACCTCCGGGACTGCGTGTTCGCAACGGCCCGTGGCGAGAAAGAGCTGTACAACCACGAACCGCGGGCGGTGGCGATCACGGGTGCGGCGCTGGTCACCGCGGAGCGGTGCCTGTTCGCCCCGGTCGCCTCCGACGCCCCGGAGACGGCGGTCAAGGGCACCGCGGGCGCGGTGGGGATGGTCGTGCCGGGCGGCGCGCAGGTGAGCGCCATCGACTGCGGGTTCGCCCCGCACGCGGCCGCGGTGCTGGTCGAGCCCCCGGCGGCCGAGGCGCCGCGCTCCGAAGTTCGCTTCGACCGCTGCTCGTTCATGCTC
>JAFKJJ010000164.1 GCA_017306025.1 Planctomycetota bacterium | reverse complement strand
TTCTTCTCGCTGACGCTCGCCGGCGGGTCGTCCAGGAGCGTCCTGACGTTCAGCCCCTTCCCGTCCGTGTTCAGGCCGATCATCGTCAGCAGGTCGGCCGAGATCAGCCGCTCGCCCTTGAACAGCTCCTCCAGCCGGTCGATCATGTCCAGCCATCCGTTGATCCGCTGGTCACTCACCGGCAGCCCGAGCACCCCCGCCTGCTTGGCGTTGGGGAGCCACTCGTGGTCGTCGTCGGTCTCGGCGCGGATGAACCGCCACGTCTCGCGGTTCAGCTCGCACACGGCCAGCATGTGCTTGCGGAACCGGCCGAACCGGACGCCGTCGGCGATCACCAGCGCGGTCTCCGCGCCGGCCTCCGGCTTCCGTTTGCTCGGCTCGACCTTCGGGAACACGTTCTTCACGCGCTCGTCGAAGAACGCCTCCAGGTCCAGCGCCCGGTACGCCTCCACCATGGCGCTGAGCAGGTGGCAGTACGCGCGCAACCACGCCACGTCGCCGCGGTCGAAGCACACCAGGAACTCGGGGTTGTCCTTCTGGAACTCGAACCGCCCGCGGTTCAGCTTCACCAAGACGTCGATGAACTTGTCGGTGGGCTTGCCGGCGCCGGTCAGGTCGAGCCGCACCCCGGCCAGCCGCAGCGGCAGCTTCACCCGGTCGTCGGTGACCCCGGCGAGGGTCCTTTCGGCGCGGTCGAGGTCGGCGAGGAACACGTCGAACACGCGGCCGAGCGCCTCGTAGCTGATGGCGTGCGGCTTGTCGTTGTGGGGCACCGGGATGCGGAGGAACGGCGCCCACGCGTTTTCGGATTGCGCCCCGTACTGGTGGAGGGCCTGCCCGAGCCGCTCGACCGCCCGGACGAACTGGAGCATCCCCAGCGCGAACCGCGTCCGGTCGTCCCGCGGGTCCTTGTCGAGCGCGAGGGTGAGCGCCTGCTCGCCGCGGGCCAGCTCGCCCGCGTGCAGGTACTTTTCGACCAACGGCCGCTCGGCCGCGGTCGCGGGTGCGGTGAAACCGAGCAGCACGACGGCTGCGACAATCGGGCGCATGGAGAAGGGCCTCCGACCGGAGGGAAATGTTGGGCGCGACTTCGGCCCGCCGGCCGTGGATACCCGCGCCGTCGGGCCGAAGTTTCGTGCGGCGCCGGATGAAAGCGCGGAATCCGAGAAGAAGCCCGGGCGCCGGCGCCCGGGCTTCTTCTCGGATTCCTTTGTTCGAATCGCCCGATGCGGCGGGCGCTACTTGGGCTTCTTCACGTCGTAGTCGAGCGTCTGCTTCTGGGCCGGCAGCTCTTTGGTGAACTGGTGCTCGGGGAACAGCGTCTTGCCGAACGGGGCCTCCGGGCCGACGACCCCGTCGAACCCGCTGACGCGGATCGCGTAGGTGCCGCCGCGGATGCCCTTACCCTTCCCGGACACCGACGTGTCGTAGTGCCCATTCTCGATGTTCGCGAACCCCTGCGTGCCGGGCGTCCCCTTCTCCGGGTCGAAGAAGATCAGCCCCTTCGGGATCGGCTTCCCCTCGTAGGTGATCGTGCCGGACACGTCGTAAATCTTTTCGCCCTCGCCGCAGCCGACGAGGAGGGCCGCGCCGGCCAGCGCCGACGCGACCACGCAGAACGAGCGGATCATCGCGCCCCCGGTCAGAAGTTGGAGGAGAGAACCTCGCCGCCGTCCTTGCTGGCCAGGGCGCGGTAGGTGGCCGTGTCGAGGCTCTGGCGGAGGAACCGGATGCTGCCGTCGCCGAACGCGGCGTTCATGCCGCCGGAGTGCATGCTCCCGAACGGCACGTCGTTGTACGGGACGATCAGGTTGGCCGTCTGGATCGCGTTGATGGCGTTGGTGACGTTCCGGCCGCTGACGACGAAACCCGGCCGCCCGGCCACCACCCCGGCGTACTCGTCGCCGCCGCGGACCCACGTCCGGTACCGCGTCCCGTACTGCGCCGACACCCACGACATCTCCGCGACCATCATCGTGTTCGAGGTGCCGTCGGTGACCCCGGTCAGCTTGTTGTCGCCGTCGCGCTGGAACATGCCGCTGGTGGCGACCGGGACGCCCTCGTGCGTGGCCGTGCCGGTCGGGTAGGCGGCGCCGGTCGCCGGGTTGGTACCGCGTGGGCCGTTGACGCCGTAGTAGTGGGCGATCGCGGCCGGCTGGCCGGACGCGTTGCCCGGGATGCGGTCCGAGTCGCCGTTGGTGTTGTTCGGCGCGCCGAACGCCTGTTCGGTCAGCGGGCACGACGGGCACTGGTACGTGGAGATCTTGACCAGTCCGTAGGGGTTGTTGCGGCCGGTGATCGCGTGCGAGTTGCTCGCGTTCGTCATGTCGAACTGCTTGTACAGGTTGTCCTGCTCGATGAACGGCAGGATCAGCACGTGCCAGCTCAGCCCGGTCCTCGCGTCGTAGGCGTTCGGGAGCTTGCCGAGCGCGTCGTGGTGGCCGTGGGCGGCCAGCCCGATCTGCTTGAGGTTGTTGGAGCACTTCATCCGCGCGGCGGCCTCGCGGACCTTCTGGACGGCCGGGAGCAACAGCCCGATCAGGATGGCGATGATCGCGATGACGACGAGCAGTTCAATGAGCGTGAACCCGCGACCGCGGGCGGTGGGAGAGAGCACCGAGCACCTCCGAGAAGAAATGGCGACGGGAGCGGCCGGCGGGAGTCCGCCGGCCGTCTGCTCGATGCTACCCTTGCCCCCGGCGCGTTTCAACAACCGCTCGCGCTTCGGTCGCCGGTTCACACGTTCAGCGTGAGGACCGCCCGGCTCGTGAACGGGTCGAACGGCACCGAGCAGTGCTCGTGAACGATCTTCCACGCGCCGCCGACCTTCCGGTAGCACCCGGTCAGGCGCATCCACGACTGCATCGCGGGGTGGTCCTTTTGCGGGCCGGTGAAGCGGAACAGCCAGTGCGCGAAGGCCGCCTCGCCGCTCACCGTGACGTGCAGGTCGCGGGTCTCGATCTCGAACACCTCGGGCATGTGCGGGAGGCACCCGGCCCACGTCTGCCGCCACGCCTCCGGGCCGAGCGTCCGGAACGGCGGGATCGCGTCGAACGCCACGAACTCGTCGGCGTAGGGCCTCATCAGCTCGTCCAGCTCCTTCGCGCAGATGGCGGCCTGCTGGTCCGCGATGAGTTTCCGTACCTGGGCCTCGTCGGCCTGCGCCGCCAGGTAGTCGTCCATGCAGTCGAAGCTGGAGCCCCACCCGCCGACCACGCCCATCGCCTCGTGCTTTTGCTTGTCCTCCGCGGTCGCGTGAAGGATTCGCAGCGTCAGCTTCGTCTTGTCGCCCTCGTCCTCGAACAGCGCGGTGACGACGATGCCTTTCGGCAGGTCGATCGGCTGCGGCGGCCGGAAGTCGTCGGGGAACTCGTCGGTGGTGACGATCCGCTCGAAGGGTATCACTTCGCGGAACACGCCCTCGACCGGGTACTCGTGGCCGTCGGGGCCGTGCATGACGTACCGCCACCGGCCGCCCGGCCGCAGGTCCAGCGCGGTGACGGTGGTGTGGAACCCGCGCGGCCCCCACCACTTCGCGACGTGCTCGGGCCGGGTCCACACCTTCCACACCAGCTCGCGCGGCGCGGCGAACACGCGCGTGATGACGATCTCGCGGTCGGCGGCGTCCGGGTTCGTGGCCATCGGAAAGTCTCCCTTCGGAACGGTGACGTTTGAGGCGAAGTCGGGCGCGGGCGGTTACCGGCGCAGGGGAACGAGGGCGCGGAGCCGCGGCTCGCGCAGGTACAGGCCGAGCCAGACCACCGCACCGAACGCGACCGGAAAAAACACCGGGAACGCGCCGTCGCCGGCGTGAACGTGCGTCGCGACCGCGCCGCCGAGGTAGCCCGTCAGCAGGACCGCGCCGAGCACCGACGTGAGCGGCAAGAGGTACAGGCCCGTGCAGGCGGTCAGCACGACGCCGAGCGGGACGATCACGCCCTCGGCGAAGCCGAGCTTCACGGTCGCCTCGACGACGAACGGCGGCTCGACCAGCTTCATCACCCCGTCGAAGAGCAGGAACGCGCCGGACAGCCCGGTGAGCGCCCAGCCCGTCCAGAACGCGGCCCTCGAAGGCGCCGTGGGTTGTGTCGTGGTCGACATCGGTCGTTCTCCGTGTGGTGGAAGCGGACGCGCCGCGGGCGCGATCGGCCCGCGGCGCGTGGCGGTCAGTTCGCCGCGAGGTGCGCGGCGAGCCGGTCGAAGTTCTGCTCGTTCGCCGGGACGACGAACCCCCGGACCCGGCCCGCCTCCTCCGCGGACGCGAACACCATCCGCCAGGTGAGCCGCGTCTTGCCGGCCTCGTCGTCGAAGGTCATCGTCATCCGGAACCCGTGGACCGGGTCGAGGTGGTCGAAGGCCACGCGGGCGGGCGGCGCGACCTCGACGAACGCGGCCGCGTTGGGGTAGTCGGTGCCGTCGGGGCCGTGCATGACGTGCCGCCACGCGCCGCCCGGCCGCAGGTCGAACTCGTGGCACGTGTTCGTGAACCCGTTCGGCCCCCACCACCGCCTCAACTGCTCCGGGTCGCCGAACGCCGCGAACACCCGCTCCCGCGGCGCGTCGAACACCCGTGAGCTGGTGATCGTGCGGTCCGCCGCGACGTACTCCGCGAGCCGGGCGAGGGTCTGCCGGCCGCCCTCCTCGGCCCCGTACTCGCGCACCACGCGGTCGCGCTCCGCGGCGGTCGGGAACACCAGTCGCATCGTCACCCGCGTCTTGCCGCCGACCTCTTCGAAGGTCACCGTCGACTGGAACGTGACGCCCTCCAGTTCCGCCTCGCCGCCGCCGTGCCGGTAGACGAGGCGCTCCGGGCGGACCACTTCGAGGTACGTGATGAGGTTCTGGTAGTCGCGCCCGTCGGGGCCGTGCATGACGAACCGCCACCGGCCGCCCGGCCGCACGTCGATGGCGTGCGTGGTCGTGGTGAAGCCGTTCGGCCCCCACCAGTTCGCCAGGTGCTTCCCGTCGGTCCACGCGTCGAACACCAGCGCCCGCGGCGCGTCGAAGTCGCGCGTGACGACCAGTTCGCGGTCCGCGGTGTCACGTGTCGCCGTCATTCGGTTTCTCCTTCTGGAGTTCCTTGAGGTACTCGTCGAGCCGGTCGAGGCGCTCGTTCCACAACCGCTCGAAGGTCTTGAGCCAGTCGTGAACGGGCTTCAGCGCGTCCGCGTTGAGCCGGTAGAGCCGCTGCTGGCCGGCCTTCCGCACGCTCACCAGCTTGACCTTGCTGAGCACCGCGAGGTGTTTCGACACCTGCGGCTGCGCGAGGTCGAGCGCCGCCCCGATCTGGTTCACCGACCGCTCACCCCGCGCGAGCAGGTCGAGGATGTCGCGCCGCCGCCGTTCGGCGATCGCGTTGAACGCGTCGGCGGTGGTGGGTGAGCGGGCCATGCGGACTATATATTCCCTTATCGGAATATATCGAGGTCAGTAGCGGAACAAAAAACCGCGCCGGATTCGGCGCGGGTGTCGGGCGTCAGACCACGTCGTGCGAATCCGTAACCGTCATCGGCGCGGCCGTTGTGCTCTCCCCTTGCGGTGCGGTGTAGAAGCGCCGTGGTCTGAGCGCCTTTGGGGTCCAAAGGCGCTCCGACCACGGC